>JANXUB010000150.1 GCA_025352105.1 Burkholderiales bacterium
GCTCATGAGCGAGCATGTGGACGTGGACACCTCCGGTCTGCTGCGCCGTGAAATGACGATGGATGACGCCGGTGACGCGCTGCTCGACAACATGATGCGTACGATCAATGGTCGTTTGACATCGGCAGAGGCGCTGGGGCATCGCGAGTTTGTGTTGACGCGCTTGTACGAATCGGCGTAATTCGGAACCAATGCGGACTTACGGGAAGTAACCACGTAAATTTGCATCGTTGATCGTGACTAAGGCGCGGGTTAAGTGTGGAGGCACTCGACCCGGGCTTCGCAACATCAGGTAACAAAACAAGTTAGTGCAACCGAAGCACGACACACCGTTCAAACCACAAGGAGGCCCCATGTACAAAAGTTTCGAGACCAGCGAGCATTCGCTCCAGACATCAACTGAAGATGCCCAGTTATCGCGCCGAAGATTTTTGTCGGTCAGCGGAAAATTTGGCTTCAATGTCGCTGTGCTCGCCTCCGTGGGTGGCTATTTGTGGAGTGATTCAGCCGTCGCGCAAACCAGCGCTGACGAGGAGAAAAAGAAGAAGGCCGCGACGTACACGATGACGTTTGCCACCGAGTACAAGATCGAGGACGTTGTCAAGTACCCGATCATGCAGGCTGCATTCAAAGACAACATTGAAAAGCTCTCGAAGGGCAAGATGTATGTACGCCTTTTCCCGGCAGGACAATTAGCTGTCGGCGCTGCCTTGGCGCAGCGCGTGCAGGCAGGCACCGTGCAAGGTGCATCACTCTCACTGTCCAATTTTTCACCGTACACAAAGACCGTCGATCTCATCAACATTCCCTACTGGTGTGGTGAAAATCAGAAGTTCGCCAACCTCGTTACCAGCAAAACTTGGAACGATGACATCACGCCAAAGGTGACCGAAAAGGGCTTCAAGCCCATGTTCTATTTCACCACCGAACCGCGAACGATTGCGACGCGCCGTGGCTTCGGTAAAGTGGTCAAAACGCCCGCTGATGTTCGCGGCACGAAGATGCGTGTACCGCCCTCGAAATTGTTGCAAAAGCTCTACCGGTTGATGGGCGCGAATCCCACGGTTGTCGCTTGGGGCGAAACCGCCACGGCGATCAAGCAGGGTGTGGCGGACGGCCTCGATCCATCGGTCACAGCACTTGCCACGTTTGGTTTCACCGATGTGCTGGAAAACATCACCTTCGTGCGCACGGTGCCTGATGCGCAAATGTTCGCGGCGAACGCTGCGTACTTCAAAGCGCTCTCTCCAGAAATGCAAACGGTGTTTGAAGACGCCTCGCGCATGACCCAGATTCAGGCGTTCCAACAACTCGCCGCATCGCGGGTCGAAGCAATGCGCCAGATGACCGTCGGCGGCTGCAAGTTCTATGTGCCGACAGCAGACGAGTTCAAGCTCTGGGTGGAGTCTTGCGGGGAGCAGCGCGCTGAGTGGAACGAGGACAAAATTGAGCTGGCAGGATCGCTTGCCAATTTCGACAAGCTGAAACTTGCCGCGAACACCAAAGGCGCCATCACCGTCGCTGACTTCCAGGGCTAAGCGGTGCGAACGTGGCAGCGGGGCGCGACCAATGCGGGTTATGCGCTCTACGCGTTGTACGCGCTCTACGCTATCGCGGGTGCGATGGCGCAAAAAATGGGAACCACGCTACCCGTTCGTCTGGGTGACGTTGGAGAGTTCTGCCTGTTCTTTGCGGCAACCGTTTTGTTCGTTGCCGGGCTCATTCAGGAAGACAGCGAAACCCAGTCATCTGGCTGGCTAGCGGCGCTTAACGAGAATGCGGAGCGCTACGCGATGCTCGTGTTCTACGTCTTCATCTGCATCGTGATTGTCCAAGAAGTATTGCGCCGCTTCGTACTTAATTACTCGTCGGCCTGGGCGCAGGAAACCGCGCAGTACGCGTTTATTTATCTGGGCTATGTCGGTGCTGCGTTTGCGGTCAAGGAGCGCGCACACATTCGCTTCGATATTTTGTTGCAGCGCTTGCCGGCGCGAATGCATGGCTGGGTGTATTTGTTCGCGGAAATCTGCACACTCGTGTTCGCCATCATTGCGACTTACTGGTGTTTGCATACCATCGAGCAACTCTGGAACTTTGGCGGCACCACGCCCGTGTTGCGCGTGAACAAGATCTGGGCCGAGGCGGCGTTGCCGATTGGCTTCACGTTGATGATCGTGCGCTGCCTGCAAATGATGTGGCGCGACATCGCGGATATCCGTGCGGGACGGCCAGCCTACATTGGCAAATCAATGTTTGAGGAATAGACCGCGATGACTGTCACATTGTGTTTGTTGCTCATGATCGCCCTCCTGGTGGTCGGTGTTCCGTTCTGGGTGACGATGGGACTCGGCACCTTTGCCATTCTCGTCAGCACCGATGCGCTGCCATTGTCATTGATTGGTGACGGGTTGTTTGAAGGCGTTGACTCGTTCGCGCTCATCGCAATTCCGCTTTTCATCCTCACGGGCGACGTGATGGTGCGATCGGGGCTCGCGCACCAGTTGCTCGATTTTGCGGAGGCTTCGTTCGGCAGTTTGCGTTCAGGTTTCGGCACGTCGACAGTGATGGGTTGTGGACTCTTCGCCTGCATCTCGGGTTCGGATGCGGCGGATGCCGCCGCCGTGGGTCGCATTACGATGGATCGGCTGGTGGAGCGCGGATATCCAAAGGACTACGCCTGTGCACTCGTTGCCAGCGGCGCATGCACCGGCATTTTGATCCCGCCGTCGATTGCGTACATCATCTTGGGCCTCGTGATGGGCGTATCAGCCACCACGTTGTTTCAGGCCGCCTTCGTGCCCGGCGTTTTAGTGTTGATCGCAGTGATTCTGACTAATGCCATTGTCAATCGAATTCGCGGCTACGAAAAATCGACCGACCGATTCTCGTTCTCGCGTTGGTTGTCATCGCTTAACAGGGCGAAATGGGCATTGGCAATTCCCGTGATCATTCTCGGCGGGATTTACTCGGGCTGGTTCACCCCGACCGAGTCGGCCGCCGTTGCCGTCGCGGTTGCGATCACCATCGGGCTCATTCAAAAGCGCATCACAGTGTCACAGCTTCCGCTCATGCTCGGCACGTCAGCGCGGGTCTGCGGCGTGATTCTTCCGATCATTGCTGTGGCGCTTTTGTTTGCGCAAGCATTGACGGTGGTGGATGTGCCGCAGCAATTTGTCGAAATCGTGATGAGCTGGGGAACCAGCAAGTACGTTGTGATTTTGCTGATGCTTCTAATCTGGATCGTGGCCGGTTGCTTCATGGAAACGAGCCCGTGCATTGTGATCCTCGCGCCGCTCATGTGGCCGCTGGCGCAAAAAATCGGCATGGAGCAGACGCATTTTTGTGTGTTCATGATTACCACGTTGGGACTTGGGTTCATCACACCGCCCTTCGGTCTGAATTTATTCGTGATGTCTGGCCTGACGCGTACGCCACTGACCGCAATTGCACGGCAGGCGTTGCCGTTTGTGGGGGCCATGATTGTGGTCGCGGCAGCCATTGGTTTCATCCCTGAAATTTCCATGTTTACGTTCAACAAATAGCCCGCGAGCAGCACCCATGATCACCTACCTGAAGCGAGCCCAAAAGACACCCGAAACCGAGACCAACACTGCGCAAGCTGTCGTTGGCGACATGCTTGCCACTATCGAAAAGTCGGGCGAACAGGCGGTACGCGATTACGCGGCGAAACTGGATCAATGGTCAGGTGAAATTCTGCTCACCCCTGCGACGATCGAGGCACGCACCCGACACATCTCGGCGGGCATCAAAGCGGATATCGAGTTCGCCGCCGCACAGGTGCGTGCGTTTGCGTTGGCACAAAAGGCCTCGCTCACGGAATTTCAGACCGAGTTGTCGCCGGGGCTGGTTGCCGGTCAGCGGCTGATTCCGTGCAACGTGGCGGGCTGCTATGTTCCGACGGGCCGTTACGCGCATATCGCATCTGCCTACATGGGCGTGGCCACCGCGAAGGCGGCGGGCGTCAAAACCATTGTGGCCTGTTCAACGCCGTATCGCGGGTTGGTCGAGGGTAAGCCATTCGAGCCGGGCATCCATCCGCATGTGCTCTACGCCATGCAGGTGGCCGGCGCCGACGTCATCATGACGCTGGGTGGCGTTCAGGCAATCGCCACGATGGCGTACGGACTCTTCAGCGGCAAGCCCGCCGACATCATCGTTGGCCCCGGCAACAAGTTCGTGGCGGAGGCCAAACGGATGTTGTTTGGCAAGGTCGGCATTGACGTGTTCGCGGGTCCGTCCGAGGTGGCGGTCCTCGCTGACAAAACTGCGGATCCGTATATCGTCGCCAGCGATCTGGTGGGTCAGGGCGAGCACGGGCACGAGAGTCCGATGTGGCTGTTCACCGACTCGCGCGACCTCGCCGATGAAGTGATGAGACTTGTGCCGGGGTTGATCGAAAAGTTGCCGCCGACGGCGCGCGACGCGGCTGGGGCGGCGTGGCGCGACTACGCCGAAGTCATTGTTTGCGACACGCGAGAGGAAATGGCTGAGGTTTCTGATCGCTATGCGAGCGAGCACCTCGAAGTTCACTGCGACGATCTCGACTGGTGGCTCAAAAATCTCACTTGCTACGGCTCCTTGTTCCTCGGTGAGGAAACAACAGTTGCTTACGGTGACAAAGTGAGCGGCCCGAACCACATACTGCCGACCAAAGGCGCGGCGAAATATTCCGGTGGTTTGTCGGTACACAAATTCATGAAGACACTCACCTGGCAGCGCGCCACGCGTGAGGCCAATCGCGAGCTGGGTCAGGTAACCGCGCGCATTTCGCGACTTGAAGGCATGGAAGCGCACGCACGAACCGGGGATGATCGTCTGGCGAAGTACTTCAAGGGCGAGTCGTTCGACAAGGGCACGCCAGTTTCTGTTTAGCGCATGCGTCTCGACTCTCTGTTCGACCTGACCGGTCGTGTCGCTGTAGTTACTGGTGGCAATTCAGGCATTGGCAAGGCCGTCGCGCTCGCGCTCGGTCGCCAGGGCGCAAAGCTCATGCTCATGGCGCGACGCAAAGCCGAGCTTGAGGCAGCCTGTGCCGAGTTGGCGGCACAATCTATCGCCGCGCATAGCGTCGCTGTCGATCTTGCCGATCGCGGGGCGCTCATCGAGGCCTGCTTTGACGTAGCCGAGCCGTTTGGCGCGCCCGATATTCTGGTGAACTGTTCAGGCATCAACGTGCGCAAACCGTTCGTTGAGAATACCGACGCGGACTGGGACGCGACGATGGCGATCAATCTGAACGCGCCGTTCTTGTTGACTCGTGCGCTTGCGCCCGCGATGAAGACAAAGGGCTGGGGCCGAATCATCAATATCGCGTCGCTGCAGTCAGTACGCGCATTCGGCAATAGCGCGCCTTACGGAGCGTCAAAGGGCGGCGTTATGCAGCTGACGCGGGCAACCGCAGAGTACTGGAGTCCGTTTGGCGTCACCTGCAACGCCATCGCGCCGGGATTTTTCAACACGTCGCTCACAGCACCGGTATTTGCTGATGGCGCCAAAGTTCAAAAGAACGCTGAAGCAACGATGATCGGAAGGAACGGCGAGGTCAGTGACCTGTTCGGCACCGCCATTTTTCTGGCATCGAACGCAAGCGCCTACATAACGGGCCAGGCGATTTTTGTCGACGGCGGGTTCAGCGCGAAATGAGCTACGTCGGCGTCTGTTGCCCTGTGGAGGCGAGATGGCCCGCCCCATCGCTCCGTGCAGCATCGCAACTGGAAGAAAGCCAACATGAAAGCACTCGTTAACACCGCTCCACTCCAGATGACCTTTCGCGACGAGCCCGATTCAGTCATGCTTGCTGACGACGAGGTAACGCTGCGAATCGACGCTGTGGGTATCTGCGGCAGCGACATGCATGCCTATCACGGCCACGACCCGCGCCGCGTTCCTCCGATCATTCTCGGTCATGAGTTTGCGGGCGAGGTCACGCGCGGACCGTCGGCTCTTTTGGGTCGACGCTTCACCGGCAACCCGCTGATCGCGTGTGGCGTTTGCGACTACTGCGTTCAGGGGCGCAGCAACTTGTGTAGCAACCGCAGCATGGTGGGCATGACGCGTCCCGGTGCTTATGCCGAATTCATGACCATTCCAGCGAAGTGTCTGGTGGAAATTCCGGCGGGAATGAGCGCGTCACGCGCGGCGCTGACCGAACCCGCCGCGACCGCGCTGCATGCGCTCCACATGGCGCAGCGCGCGGCCGTGCGCCCTATTCAGGAATCGACGGTGCTGGTGATCGGCGGAGGTGCGATTGGTATGTTCATGGCGCTGCTTTTGATGCATTACGGCGTGCGCCACGTTCACGTCGCCGAGACCAATCCACTGCGTCGAGCGAGTGTGGCGAAGCATGCGCAAGCGGTAGCTTTTGACCCGATCACAGAGGCGGGCCCGCAGGACGGTTCGTGCGACATCGTGTTTGATTGCGTCGGCTCGAAGCACACTCGAACCGCTGCCATGAAAGCGGTTGCCCACGGCGGCGTCTGGGTTCATGTGGGTCTTCAGGACTGGGCGAGCGAGATTGACATGCGAAAGCTGACGCTCGCTGAAATTACGCTAATCGGGACGTACACCTACACCATGGCTGACCTGCGGGCGACGGTTAACGCGCTGCATCAGGGATCGTTTGGCGACTGCGCGTGGGTCGAGGAGCGCAGTCTTTCCGACGGCGCGCTTGCGTTCGCCGATCTGCACGAAGGCAAGAGCGCGTCGGCGAAAATCGTTCTGCGGCCCCATTAAATGGGTGGAAATCGATTTATCTGCGACAAGTCTGAGCCAACATCTTTTTTCTGAAAAGACGACTGCAAGGGGGCTAAGCGCCGATTTTACTAAAAGTCGACTTTAATCAAAATTTGCACAAAGCCCTGTAGCATTGGCGCTCATGCAGAAAAGCTGCTGTTCCCGATCCACTGCGCGCGGTTCGGTGCATGGGCAAAGTTAGGACAATCAGGTACTTGTGATGAATGTAAACAGTCTTGACGGAGGACCGCTCTACAAAGGCGTTCAGCGTGCACTGATGGAGCAGCTCGCATCGGGCGATCTGAAGCCGGGGCAGCTGATTCCCTCCGAGCGGCAACTCGCCACCGAGTACAACGTCTCCATCGGCACGCTGCGCAAAGCCATCGATGAACTCGTCGAAAACCGCATCCTGATTCGCCAGCAGGGCAAAGGCACCTTTGTCGCCTCGCATGATCGCGAGCGCCTTTTGTTCTATTTTTTCCACATCGTGCCGCAAACGGGTGTGAAAAGTTATCCGCTGGTCGAATCTGTTTTCTTCCACAAAGCCGTTGCCGACGCCGAAGTGGCGTCGCGCCTGAAAATCGCGGTCGGCGCGCCCACATTTCACGTTCGCAACAAGCTGTCGCTAGTCGGCGAAGTCGTGTCGGTGGACGACATCACAATCGATCAGGCGCGTTTTTCGACCCTCTCCCCCGCGCAGTTCAAGGGGCGTCCCAACACGATTTACAACCTCTATCAGGAAGCGTTCGGCGTCACCGTCGTGCGCACCGACGAGCGGCTGCGCGCCGAGGCAGCGTCCACCGACCACGCCAAACTGCTCAAACTAAAGCCCGGAATGCCAGTGCTCACTATCCGCCGCACTGCTTTCGATATGAGGAACGAGCCGGTGGAACTACGCATCTCGACGGTCAACACCGAAGCGCATGAGTATTTCGCTGAACTGCTGTAATCCGCCCTTACTCTGTGTTACCGAAAAGCCAATATTCCCGCTATACTCAAAGGCTTACCCTGATTTATTCAACCTCCGAGCGCTAGCGGTCCATTCGACGTTTGCGGCGTTCAGATCCTTCACACCGCACAGGGGCGCGTCTGAAGCACAACAGCGGCGCAAGTGTGCGCCTAGGAGTTACCAACATGTCACGCGTCTGTATCGTCACCGGCAAGAAGCCGATGGTGGGAAATAACGTTTCTCACGCCAACAACCACACCAAGCGCCGCTTCCTGCCTAATCTGCAAAGCCGCCGCTTCTGGATCGAAAGCGAAAACCGCTTCATCCGCCTTCGTCTCTCCACCGCTGGCATCCGCCTGATCGACAAGAACGGCATTGATGTCGTGCTCGCCGATCTTCGTGCACGTCGCGTTATCTAATTCGGGAGACATGAATCATGCGTGAAAAAATCAAGCTCGAATCGTCGGCTGGCACTGGTCACTTCTACACCACGACCAAAAACAAAAAGACCATGAGCGAAAAGTTCTCGATCAAGAAATTTGATCCAGTCGCTCGTAAGCACGTGCTCTACAAAGAGACCAAGCTTAAATAAGCTTACGTGCTCGCAAAAAAGCCCGCCTGAATTTTTCGGCGGGCTTTTTTTATCGCCTCAAATTTTTTGCGCCAAGTTGTAAGCTTGTTCACGTGTTCTACGACCCGTTGACATGGCTACATCCGACATGCGTCTTTCCACCGACTTCGTCTCCAATGCCTCACCCGCGTCAAGCGTTCGCCAACGAGGCCTCGACGCCATCGCGAGCCGCATGCGAACAACGGGACAGTGGAGTGAACGCCAGGCCGCAGGGCGACGATGGTCGATTGGCTGCGTGTCGCTGGAAATCACGCAGCGCTGCAATCTTGATTGCACGCTTTGTTATTTATCCGAAAGCGCCGAGGCGATACGCGACTTGCCGCTCGACGAAATTTTCCGACGTATTGATGTGATCGCAGCCGAGTATGGCCCGAACACGGATGTTCAGATTTCTGGCGGCGATCCAACGCTAAGGGACAAAAAAGAGCTCAGTGAGATCGTGCGCTACATCCGGGCGCGCGGCCTGCGCGCCTCCCTCTTCACCAACGGCATTTTGCTCACGCGCGAATGGTTGCAGAAACTGGTCGGTGACGGCCTGAATGACGTCGCTTTTCACGTTGATATCACGCAGCAACGCAAAGGTTTCACCACCGAATTCGAGTTGAACAACATTCGTGAGCGCTACATCGAAATGGCCCGTGGCATCGACGTTTCCGTCATCTTCAACACGACGATTACTGCGGAGAATTTTCATGAGCTACCGATGCTCGCGGACTTTTTTTTGCGGCGCAACAACGTCGTTCACTTCGCCTCGTTTCAGCTCGGCGCGACGACGGGTCGCGGCGCTTCACCGGGCCGCGATCCCGTTGTACTCACGCAGCGCGCAGCCTGCGAGGCGATTGAGCGCGGCGCCGGGATAGCGCTTAACTTTGACGCCCTAAACGGCGGCCATCATGCGTGCAATCGCTACGCCATGGTGTTCACGATTGGTGCCCGACGATTTGATGCGCTGGCCGATGGTGAGTTTGTGGCGCGCGTGATGCGCGACACGGCGGACGTTGTCATTGATCGTGATCAGACGGGGCGCGGCGCGTTGATGGTGGCGCAAGCCGCCTTGATGCGTCCGCAGCTTTGGTGGGGCTTTGTCAGGCACACCACCGTGATGTTTTGGCGAGCACGCCGTGAATGGTTTCGCGAACGTAGTGCAAGTATGCCCGCCGTGCAAAAAATCTCGTTTTTTGTCCACAACTTTATGGACGCCTGCGAGCTTGACTCAGAGCGAATCGACGCCTGCGTGTTCATGGCAGCGACGGTTGATGGACCAATGTCGATGTGTGCCTACAACGCCGAGCGAGATCGCTTTCTGCTGAAACCGATTCAGCGCGCTGACGGCAGCGTCTGGCAACCCGTGGCAGCGGCGGCGAATCGCAATGGTGAAGTTCGACTTCCGGTGAAGTGGCTGAAGGGAAAATCGCGCGCTTCCGTGAACGCAACGCGTAAGCAGAGCGTCGCCGCATGAGATCGTCCTTCAACCTTGTCGCCTTGGGCTCTGCCGCGTTGCTCATGGGCGGCTGCACGACGATGGTGCAAGTCCCCGACGAAGCGACGGCAGTTCACGCTGCTGCCGTCACTCTCACTGAAGCCGAGGCAGGCTATTCCCGCGTGCTCGAACAGCATGTCAACGCGCGTGGCGAGGTTGCATTTGAGGCGCTTCGCGACGATCGCTCCAGCCTCTCGGGCTTGCCCGCACTGGAGCGCTACGTACGCGCGATTGGCCGCACACCTCTGGACGCATTTGCGAGCAACGACGCCCGACTAGCTCACATGATCAACGCCTACAACGCGCTGTCGATGTACAACGTAATTGCGTCCGGAATCCCGGAGACGCACGCCGGTCTGGCTAAGGTTCACTTCTTCGTGACGCGGCAATTTTTGATCGGTGGTAAACCGCTTTCGCTCTATGCATTCGAGAACGACATCATTCGTAAACTCGACGAACCGCGCGTTCACTTTGCGCTCAATTGTTCTGCGGTGTCGTGCCCGGCGTTGCCGCGAAAAATGTTCACTGCGGACCGGCTCAATCAACAACTGGATCACGAAACGCGCGCGTTCTTTTCGCGACCGGAAAACCTTCGTGTCGACACTGCGTCACGCATGATTTTCTTCAACGAAATATTGAGCTTTTATACCGAGGATTTCGCGCCGCGGCATGCGCCCACGCTGATCGATTACGCGGCACGATACACCGGTCGCGATCTCCCGCGCGACTACTCAATCGCCTTCAACCCGTACGACTGGACTATCGCGAATCAGGCCCGAAAGCGTTGATTCGCGAGATCACAATTTAGCTGCGTGCGAGCGGTGCAATCAGCCCAGCGGAACGATTTGCGCGGCGCTCGACAGCCTTCTTCGATGAGGAATTCCATGGGCGCTTGATGGCGACGACGACAAGCACCGTCAACAAGGCAAAAACCCAGCTCTTTAAAAAGAACGGCAGCTCCGGCTCGTTCGCCAACGACACCGCGGGCGTTGTGCGCTTGTGGATCTGGCCACTGGCGAGGATGCCCTTGGGCGCATCGGCCGAGCTTGCTACGGGCGCGCTGGTGGCGGTGGCGCTGATAGTGGCGGATGCCGTGACAACGTTGACGCTCGCCATTGCCTGTGCTGGCAAAACAAACGCAGCCGCCAGCGCAACGCAGGCCGACCCGTTACGCAAACCCGTTAAACCCATCTTTTTCAACAATTTCATAATAAATCCTCAAACACTTTGAAATTTCGTTTTTTGCGTCGTGCTCTCGATCAGCAATCAGACCCGTGACGCGACGCCGTGCTTACCTGTGACATTTTCCATGCGAAATATCAGCCAGAAACAGCACTTTCTTGCTTATTTACTAATATAAATTCAAACGCTGTGAGACCAACTGCTATTCATCCCACTAAAAGCGTTATACAGCTTGGCTTTCAGCCCGATATTGATGCTCAAAAAACTGTGGCATTTTCGGTTCGAACGCGCACGGCAGATAGTAATGCGAAATGCCAAGCCTGTAAATAAAAAGCAAAACTTATGTTTTTGGCATAACTTTGAAGCAACCCAATGATGGCGTCATTTGCGACGCTTTGAGCGCGGCGGATTTAAGCGACGGATTGCGGCATGACTGACGAGAATGGGCACGCCGCGGAATACGGCGCAAAGCTGCAGATTCACAAAAGATAGACGTAAAAAAAGCTCGCAGTGCATTGCCTGCGAGCTTTTTTGACGCTGACGCTGTCGCGCTACGTTAGTCGATCAGGCAAAGCGTGCCAGCCGGTTGGAGAACGCCCGCAGCGGCGCGATGCCGGAGCCTTCTGCGTTCTTGCGCCAGGCCTGCCAGCGAAGCGCGAGCTGGTCTTTGGATTCCGTCGAACGGCCCCAAAGCGCAGTCAAATCCTGACGCATTTGATAGAGCTGTTTCAGCGCTTCGCTGTGCGCAAACGCCGCAGCCAGCCGCGCACGTTGCCCGTCGGCAAGCGTCCCTGCGTCAGCGCGAAAATCCTTGAGCAATTGCTTGAAATTTGGCAATTCGATTTCGCCCTTTTCGGCACGTAATTTGAGCGCAGCAAATTCAACTTTCGCAGTCCGGCGGACAAGTCGCGCGTAGTCCTGCATCACGCGATAGCGATGCGTAATGATGGCCTGCAGCGTCTCGTCGACGTCGCCTTCAACGGTGCGCAGCTTGAGAGCCGGAGCCACTTTGCGCACTTTTGCCAAGCCGAGGGCGGACAGCGCGCAGATGTAAATCCAGCCGATGTCAAACTCATACCAACGATGCGAGAACCGCGCTGACGCGCCGAAGGCGTGATGATTGTTGTGCAGCTCTTCGCCGCCAATGATGATGCCCCACGGCACGATGTTGGTCGACGCATCTTCGGTCAGGTAGTTGCGGTATCCCCAATGGTGGCCGGTGCCATTGATGATGCCCGCAGCGGTGATCGGAATCCAGATCAGCTGGATGCACCACATCGACAGACCGACGAAGCCAAACAGCGCGAAGAAAACCACGAGCGAGACGCCCATGCCCTGCCATGTGTATTTGCTGTAAACATTGCGCTCGACCCAGTCGTCCGGCGTGCCGTGACCGTAGCGCTCGAGCGTCTCGAGGTTCTTGGACTCTTTGCGGTACATGTCAACACCGAACCGCAGCACGCCCCAATGACCATGAATGACCGGGCTGTGCGGGTCGTCCACGGTGTCACATTTGGCATGGTGTTTACGGTGAATCGCGACCCATTCCTTGGTGACCATGCCCGTGGTGAGCCACAGCCAAGCGCGGAAAAAATGCGATACGACGGGATGCAGATCAATGCCGCGATGCGCCTGCGTGCGGTGCAGAAAAATGGTGACCGTGGCGATGGTGATGTGCGTCGTGCCCAAAAGCACCAGCACGTAGCCCCACCAGGGCAAATCGATGAACCCGGAGGTGGCGGACATCAAGAAATCTAACAAGTGAACTTCTCCTGAAGTTGTGATTGTTGCTGTGTCGTTTTCAATATTGAGACCGCAGCCGCGTACAAACGTTGCCGCAATGCGGCTAGCGATGATCAAAACCTACCCCCAGATTTTAAGGGCGGAAACAACGGAATTCGTTGTTTTGTCACTCTAGCGCGACGAATATTGGGGATCATTGCGCGGGATCAAGAACGCCTCCCTTCAAAACCTACAGCTTTTCGCTGGAACCCCCTAAGCGTGGGGGCCAGATTGCCATTTCGACACATATCGACAATGTCGTCTATCCCATCCTAGCCCCCTTCCACGGACGCTTTAACCAAAAAGCTATATCTTTAAAAGAACGCCCGCCGTTCGCGAACTCTGACGACCAGTGGCGAAACTTTTTTCATCGTTCGTCTTAAACAGATTGCCGCGCAAAACCCCGATTTTTAGACTTCGTGCATCCCAATCACTGTAAAAAAACACCATGAATGACGAACTGATTCTTTCTGGCATGAGCGAACGCGAAATTGCCATTCGACGACGCGTACATCGGCTTGCCGAGTTTTACCGGCATGGCTTTGTCTATCTCATCGTCAATAGCTGCCTCTGGGCACTCAACTTCTGGATGCTCTGGGGCTCGCCCGCTCAATCCAAGTGGTACGCATACTGGGCGATCTGGCCGACGTTCGGGTGGGGCATTGGACTTATTTCGCACGGGCTATCAGTGCTCCCGTTCTGGAATTTTTTCTCGCAGGACTGGGAAGACAAGAAAGTCAAAGCGCTCATGGAGCGCGCCGAAAAATGAACCCAACCGTCGACTACGCAGCAATGAGGCGCGAGGAAGCGCTCCGCGATGCAAGGAAGCGCGTGAAAGAGATGCGGGGCTTCTACTTCGCAGCGACTGCGTACGCAATCGTCATCCCGTCGCTCTGGATCTTAAATCTGGTGATGGGCGGCAAGATTTGGGCGCACTGGCCAATGATCGGCTGGGGGATCGGACTCGCCGCCCAAGGCTTGTCGGTGTTCGCCGGGCGCTCTTTCTTCGGCACCGAATGGGAGCAGAAAAAAGTCGACGAAATCATGGCGCGTGAGAACCTGAAAGTGGTTTCCAGCGAGAAGCAACTGGTACAGGCGCAGATGCGCATGTTGCAGGCGCAAATCGAGCCGCATTTCCTGTTCAACACGCTGGCCAATATTCAAACCTTGATCCCGCGTGCGCCGGACAAGGCGAGCCTAATGCTCGACAATTTCATCGCGTATCTGCGGCAAAGCCTTACCGCCAGCCGCGCGCAGGAAGGCACGGTCAAACAGGAGGTTGACCTCTTGCGCAATTACCTTGAGCTCCTGAAAATCCGCATGGGCGACCGGCTGCAATTTGAGTTCGATATTGAGCCTGACTTGCAAGGAGCATCGCTCGCGCCGATGCTCCTGCAACCGGTCGTGGAGAACGCGATCAAACATGGGCTGGAGCCCAAGGTCGAAGGCGGAAAAGTACGCGTTTCTGCGCGGCGTTCGGGCGAGACGATGGTGCTGACAGTGGCCGATAACGGCCTTGGATTTTCTGATCATGCGGATCGTTCTGGCGCCGGTGTCGGGCTCGCCAATTTGCGCGAACGGCTGGCTGTTCTCTACGATGGACAGGCGACGCTGACCGTTGCCGATGCTGCGCCGGGAACCGTGATCACCGTTAGTGTTCCCCTCTCCCGCAGCGCGGGAGAGGGTGGCCGGCAGGCCGGGTGAGGGAGGTGGCAGACGAACCGCGTTTGTTTATTGCAATGTTGGCTTTGCTAATTACCGCCCTCGCCCCAAGCCTCTCCCGCGCTGCGGGAGAGGGGGTCAATCCCTGAAACTACCAGACAACTATGACCACCGCCCTCATCGCCGACGACGAATCCCTGCTCCGCGAAGACCTTCGCGACAAACTGGCCACGCTCTGGCCCGAACTGCAAATCGTGGCCATCGCAACCAACGGCAATGAAGCCGCGCAGATGATCACCGAGCACGAACCCGACATCGCGTTTTTAGACATCAAAATGCCCGGCCAGACCGGCATCGAAGTTGCGCAGGGAATTGACACTGACACGCGGGTCGTCTTTGTCACCGCGTACGATCAATACGCCGTGCAAGCCTTTGAGCACGAAGCCGTCGACTACTTGCTGAAGCCGGTTACCGTCGAGCGGTTGCAGCAAACCGTCACCCGCCTCAAAGCCGCGTTCGCCGCAAGTGCCCCCGTGCCCGACCTCTCGCAAATCTTGAACCTGCTCTCTCGCGCCGCGATAACAGGCGGTAGCGTGGCACCGCAAAAACTACGCTGGATTCGCGCCAGTCGCGGTGACGTCACCTATCAGATCTCGGTCGACGAAGTTCTCTACTTCCAAAGCGACGACAAATACACTATCGTCAACACCGCCAACGGCGAACACGTCATCCGCATGCCGCTGGCAGAGCTTCTGCAATCACTCGATAGCGAACAATTCTGGCAAGTGCATCGCGGCACAGTCGTCAACATTCGCTGCGTCACATCGAGCAAACGCGACGGCGACGGACGGGTCACGTTGAATGTAAAAGATGTGCCAAAACCGCTGCCGGTGTCACGTGCTTATCAGCACTTGTTCAAGCAGATGTAATGCGGCGCAAGCCGTTTCAGGCTAGGCGCAAAGCACAACAATAGCGAGCTATTGTGAGCATTTGTAACGACGCATGGTGCGCAAAGGCAGTGCTTTGATGTTTCAAAATTTACGGGGCGAGACACTAGGTGTGGGTCGGCTCTAGCGCAGCGTTAGGCTGCATTCCCAATTTCCTGAACCATGGTGCGGGCAATGATGCGATGCGCCGGTGCGACCGGGAGCATGTACAACCTGCCAAGCCAATTCTTCACATGTACGACGGTGGTGACCGTCACCACCGCTCCGCTTTCACCGTCCATACGCTTGTGAACAGAGACGACGACATTGAGGTGCTTGTCCTTGTCCCCAAGAAGCACCTCGTTGGCAGACCGAGAAATGATGGTGAAGATTCCAACGCGATCACCCGGCCCAAAGTCATCGTCCTCAATCTTTGTGCCGATCTCCGACAGGCCACCCAAGTCCTTTAGACCGACCGCCGACACAACACGATTGCGCGCAGCCATGAGTCGTTCGACCCAGCGTGGCGTTTTCCTGGCGACTCGCAAAAATTGTCCAAGCGCGTCAAGACCCGGCTCTGCTGCGCCTATCTGCCAGGCGTCGTGAAAGTAGGCGCCGGGGAGCAGCGCCGCGACTTGACTTGCGTTTGGTGCAGTGGACTCGATGACCTTGTTCATGCGGCTAAACGTGCTTTAACGACTACGTGAAAGTGAAATTTTTCATTCGTTCGCTTTGCGATTTTCCGGTTCATCACGTCGCGCACTCTGTTCGTGGTTTGTAAGTTGGTCGCAGGTCACAAGACAGTTTATCAAACGAGCGTGAACCAACCGCCAAGCCTTGCCCGCTCACGCAGGTGCGCAAGCGGATCCGTTGGCATCGTTCGGCGATGCTAAAGAACCAACCTACTTTCACTGGATTCGTTTTCCGGCCTTTTGACATCCTGAAAGGAAAGGGCGAAGGGGCGTTGAAGCGTTCTTGACAATGAGTCGATGTTGAGAATTGGGCTTGAGGCTTGAACCCATTGGTCTCGCAATTTGCTAGCTAGCCCGGCGCAAGGCGCTTGTAAAAATACGTCGTCGCGCACAGCTCTCCGCCCGGCAACAACGCGTAGTCTGGAATCACGCCGCACTCTTGCCAGCCGAGCTTTCGGTAAATGCGCTCCGCACTATCGCTCGCGGTATCGAGCACCAGTACCGTCTTTCCCTCGCGCAACGCCTCCGCCTCCGCCGCCACCATCAGCGCTGCCGCGATGCCCTGCTTGCGCGCGCTCCGATGCACAATCATCTTCGAAATATCCGCGCGATGCGGCTGGTTCTCGGGCTGCGAGAGAACGACCTGAACGGTTCCCACAATGTCGCCCAGCTCGTTCTGCGCCACCAGCAATACGCGTTCGTTATTCACCACGCCCTCCGCCACACCACGCCAAAAACGCAGGGCCTTGTCATGCGTCATTGGCAACATGAAACTGACCGACGCACCGCCCTCGACACAGTCGATCAGGACGTTGCAGAGTTGATCGATTTGGGCAGGGGTGACTGAGTTGAGTCGGTGGATTTTTGGCGGGAGATTCATCGCCTTATTTTGCAGCAAATGCAAGCTACTTTGCGCTACCCGGCTTCAAGCGCGGCACTGCAAAGTATCGTTTGGGTAGGCACTAGCAACGAGTTTTTTTGTGATAACTAAAAAAGACGCTCCAATGTCCCCGATTGAGCTGCCGTGCGTGAATACGCAGTGAATCGTGGATGTTCAGAACAGGCGACCGCTTCCACACGCGCCGCACATCGTCGATTCACTGGCTCGCCACACGTCCGAATAAAGACTAAAATAAGTCTACCTGTTGCCGGAAATCGTCATGCGCCTGTCGACTCATATCAAACCAATCAGCTATCTCAAAAACCATGCGGCAGAGGTCGTCGAAACGCTCACCGAGCATCGCGAGCCGATGCTGATCACCCAAAACGGCGAAGCGAAACTGGTGATAATGGATGTGAAAACTTACGAAGAGCAGGAAGAAGCGCTGGCGCTACTCAAGATTCTCGCGCTTGGAAATCGCGAGATTGAGCAAGGCCGCTACCGGCCTGCTGACAAGGTGTTTGCTGACCTCGATAGAGTGTGAGTTCGCGTCGGTTGTTGAGCGTCGTCTTCCTGCACGCTGCAGAGCAGGATTTGCTCGAGCTGAAAGACTACGTGCTCAAAAACTTTGGCGCTGTCGTCTGGCGAACGACCTATCGCAAGATTCGCGACGCAACCACTCGCTTGAAAAAATTCCCCCATGAAGGCCGCGTTCCCGACGAACTGGCCCGACTGGATATCGGGCAATACCGTCAAGTGATTGCTGGCATGAATCGCATCATTTACGAGATCCGGGGCGACACACTGTTCATTCACATTGTCTGCGATACGCGCAAGGAAATGCGGGTGCTGCTGACACGGCGGATGTTGCGGCCGGAATAGACGTGTCACGCTTTGCGCTTTGCGAAGCGAACAAACCGGATTCCCGCCGCGCGTGAATGACGCTGCGGCGGAACGCCCGCCTTGAACTAGGCAGAAGCCCGTTCAAACACCGCAGCAAAGAACCCGTCACACCCATCTTTGTGCGGCAGCAACCGTGAGTAAATTTTGCCCTCATCATCCTCGCCACTGCGGAGCGTCGATAAAACGTTCGTCCACCCGGAATGCGCCTGCATGAAGCCTTCGGCGATCTTCTCGTTTTCTTCCGCGAGCAGGCTGCATGTGGCATAAACCAGCCGCCCACCGGGTCGCACGAGGCGCGAGGCCGCGGCGAGGATATTGGCCTGCTTGACCACGAGTTCTTTCACGCTGGTGGGGGATTGCCGCCACTTCAAATCGGGGTTGCGTCGCAGCGTTCCGAGGCCGGAGCACGGGGCATCTACCAGCACGCGATCAGCTTTGCCCGCAAACTTGTTGAGCTTCGAATCGTTCTCGTCATCGATGCGCATTGGTTGCACATTGCTGACGCCGGATCGAGCCAGGCGCGGGCCCATGTTGTCGAGGCGTTTGTCGTTGACGTCGAGCGCATAGATGCGGCCCGTGCTCGCCATCATCGCAGCCATCGCGAGCGTTTTGCCACCGGCGCCGGCGCAAAAATCGATGACGAATTCACCGCGTTTGGCGCCCACAATTCGTGCCAGCAACTGACTGCCTTCGTCCTGCACTTCAACCGTGCCGTCCTCAAATAGGGCGTGGCGCGAGATGTCGATGCGCTCGGGGCAGCGGATGCCCCACGGTGAGAGCTCCATCGCGCGCGCGTCGGAAAAACCTTCTTTTTTCATGCGCGCGAGCACGGCGTCGCGCTTGCCCTTGAGGATATTGACGCGCATGTCGAACGGCGCTGGCTGCAAGAGTGATTCGGCAAGTGCAATGCGCTCTTCTTCGCCGTATTGCAGGCCGAGTCGATCCCACAACCACGCGGGCAATTCGCGCCGTGCCTGCGGGCCGAGTTCTTCGTCAATTTTCAGGAATTTAGCGTAGCGATCTTCTTCGCCGGGCGGAGCGACGACGCGACGGCGAAACTGACGCGCCAGCGCTGCCAGCGCGATGGCAACATGCGAAGCGTCTTTGCCAGCAATCGCTTCAACGGAGAGGCGATGCCGAAGCCAGGCGTAGTAACCCTCGGCGACGAGTTGACGGTCAAGCGAGCCGACGCGTTGCTCGCGCAAAACGTAGGACAGCGTGCGGTCGGCGGGGTATTCAAACTTCGACGCCGACTGGATGGCGAAGGCGAGCGCGTTGAGCGCGGAGGGTCTTAGGTACATGGCCACAATTGTAGTCTGCGAAGTAACAGCTTTTACGTTAATCGACCATTTCACGGGGGCTATAACCGCATTACGCCGCTTATCGACTTATGCGATTTATCTGCTCTAGCCCCAACGCGGTAGGTCTTTCGTAAAAAAGCTGAATTCATCTCGCAGCTAAAAAAGCAACGCCAAAAACGCGACGATTACCACCGTCAGAAGCATCAAAATCGCATACAGCGGCGTCAACAACGCCGCGCGCATCAACAGCGGCAGCCAGCGCCCGCCGTACACGCGACGCATCGCGAGCAGCGCATAGGCAGGGATGGTCAGCAGCACGGGCAGACCGATCTAGGCGGAGACGGCGTCGGACATGACCGACAGCGCGAGCACCGCCAGCAGCCAGAACGTATGCAGATGCAGCGCGAACACCAGATGCTCGCCGTACACGAGGCGACGGTTGCGATATACCGCGTACAACAGCGCAGCAAACAGCGGCACCAGCACGAGCATGGCGTAGCTCCAGTATTTCAGCGACCGCGCCGGGATGTCAGTGACCATCGCGCGCAGCTCTTTCGGGTCGTGATCGAAGCGTTTCGCCAGATGTCGGCACAAGAGCGCTGGCATACCGGCGCAAATGAACTGGCCCTTTTCATAGCCCAGGCGCATTCCGTCCGAATCATCGCGAATGTTGAAGACATCGCCATTCATCATTTGGGTGTCACTCATTCCTTTGAGGTTCGTCGACATGTCGACCATCGTACTCCCGAGCAGGCCCACGAGCACGAAGGTGACGATGCTCACCGTGAGGTAGAGCTTGAGCGGCAGGACATAGCGGCGTTTGCGTCCCGCCAGATATTCAACCGTGAGCTTCCCGGGCTTCAGAATCAGCGCCGAAAGTGTGCGCGCAAGCGTGCTTTCAACGGCGACGTAGTGCCCCATAAATTCATGAATGAATTCACCGACCGAAGGCGGATGCAGCGAGGTTTCCTGCCCGCAGGCGGGACAGTATTTGCGGGAGCGGGCGTGTCGCAGTTGCGGCAGTTGGGTGGTCTGGCGTGGACGGTTGTGGGTGCGGTGGCGCTGGCGATACTCATGCGCCAATCGTAGCGGAGTGCTGTTGCGATTGGCAATTGCCGTGGGCTATTTCATTGCTTGGCGCGGGCGTAGATACCGTCTTAAAAAGCAAGCAAATAAAGTGAACATTTCGCGAGCTGCCCGACTTGCGCACAGGGGCAGCCGAAACGTGCTTTTTAGGGGGAAGCTTTCGGCTGCCCCTGTGGACAAGTCTACGTTGGCGCGCTTG
>JANXUB010000152.1 GCA_025352105.1 Burkholderiales bacterium
GCCTGAAACAGGTACTGATCACCCGCCAACACTTTACCCGGACTGATCGACGTGACTTTGCCCGAATCGAAGAGGTTGAACACATTGGCCTGAAGCTTCAAACTCTTGCCCAACATGCCCAAACCCGTCAACGTGTAAGAAACGCCCAAGTCTGCGTTGTCGTAGGATTTGGTGCGGTAGTAGTCGTAGTTAGCAGGCTTAGTCGCGTCGTATTCCTGTTGGTAGACCGCACCGGTACGCTTCAGGATGAACGACGCACCGATCGGACCACTTGAATAAATCAGTCCCAGCGCTGCCGTCATGTTCGGCGCGCCGGATATCTGTTTGCCGGTGTCGTTCGCGGTCGCCTTGTTGCTGGAACCGTTGGCATAAATCGCGAAGCCGTCGACCAGTGCGTACGTGGCCTGCGCCTCAAAACCTTGATAGGTGGCTCCACCGATGTTGACGTACGCCGCTGCGGTACCGCCCAAGCCGTTCGACACGTATTTGTTTTTGAACTCGATGCGATATACATCCGCGTCCCACGTGAAATCACGGCTCTTGCCGACGATGCCCAGCTGATAGTTCGTGGAGAGTTGTGGCGCGGCGCTGTTCTTCGTCGGGTCAGCAATGTAGAACGATTTCAGATCGGGAATCTGGAAACCCTTGGCGTATTGCCCGTACACGGCGAGGTTCTGGCCGAGCTGCTGATTGACGGTGAGGAAGGGCAGCGTCGTGCGGTAGTCCACTGACGCATTTTGCGGAATGCGCGTCGTCTGGTTGACCACGGCGTCAACCGAGCGCGTCATCATGACCTGTTTGATGCCCGGTGTGACCGTAGTGCTGGGCGTAACTTCCCATTCGAATTCGGCGAACGGTTGTGCGGTGGTAATTTTCGACTGCTGGTCGAACAGCACGCTCGGGAACTGTACCGGCGTTGGCTTTGTTTCGCGTGGGTCGCGAACGTTGCCGAGCGTCAGATCGATGTCGTACTGGTGACGATCTGTGTCGGATTTTTCCAGCCACACACCAGCGCGCAACAGTCCAATCGAGAACTGCTTGGTGCCTTTGAGAATCGCACCGAACACACGATACTTGTTCTGCTTGTCGATGCCCGGAATGTTCTTGTTGCCCTTGCCGCCAATCACTGTGCCCGCAGCCGTCAGGCCGGTGGGATCGGTCGAAGAAATCGTCTGGTTGTTGTAGGCGTAGGTGTAGGCCGTGGCCTCAGTCGTGATGCTGTCACCCCAGTTGCTCTTCAGACGCAAATACTCAAAATCGGTGTCTTTGTGCGTGTAGTTGATGCCAACAAAATTGAAACTGGTCGGGTCATTGTTCAGACTGTAGTTGCGACCAAACAACGCGATCTGCGCAAGCGTTGGACCTTTGCCATTGTCGTTCTGATCGTACTTGATTTGATTGACTGAGCTGAACGCCGTGAGCGTCGAGTTGTCGCCGACCGGCATCTGATATTTGAGCGTCAGGTTGTCGCTGCGGATGCCATTGTTGGTCAGGTAACCGTCCGATTCCAGATGCTGAAAATTGGCTTGCAAGGTCGCTCCGTTGGCAAGCTTGCCGCTCTCGGCAGATCCGCCGTAGAGTCGCGTGTTCCAGGTGCCAAACGAGGTAAACACGCTGAACGCGCTCTCGTCGAGTGGCTTCTTCGAAAACAGATTGATCGATCCGCCGAAGGTTGCAAAGCCGATGTTGCTGGCGTTGCCGGGACCGCGCTCGATGACGGCTCCGCCGAGCGTTGAAGCGGGAAAGAATGAGGTCGAGTGATGCGCCGGATTATTGGTGTCGCCCCACGGGATGCCGTCGAACGTTATGTTGTATTGGTCATCGCTGAAGCCGCGCATGATCGTTTTCGTTTCGCTCAGACCCGGCCCGTTGGCTGAGTCTCCCGACATGCTGGGCGCAATGTTGACAACGCGACTGTATTCAGCGGTCGGTGCGACTGAGCTTTCGATGAATTCACGCGTGATCACGGCCTGAGGTTGCGTGGCGTTCAGGCTGGCCTGCGACGGCGCAAGTGCGGTAGCCCCTTTTTCGCCGTTGCGATAGGCGCCATTGGTGGCCGAAACCACGACCGGTTCCAGCTTGACGGCGGCACCGGAAGTCTCTTTTGCGGGTTCGCCTGAAGCCGTGACGGGCGCTGCCGCTGTTTGCGCGAAAAGCGCTGCGGGCGAAGCGCCCAAAGTGGCTAGGCAAGCGATCGCGAGTGCGCGCCTGGTTGGCTGTTTCATGTGTAATCCCCGAATACTTAGATGATGTGTTGAAGCACGGAATCACCAGCACTAACCGAAGGTGGAAGACTCCATGCGCAACTCACAAGGCTAAATTCAGGATGTGTCACTGCTGTGACAACTGAGCGACGAAGATGTGCGCTCTCTACAAAAGCTCAGGCGTTGCCACAGCACGAATGATCACGTCTTTAACGCCATCGCGCTCGCGTGATTGCAACCACCACACCGCGCCCTTGCGCACGGTGAGCGGGGCGGCTGCATCCATGAGTAGCCAATGAATGCATTCGCCGATCCACGGCTGATGACCGACGATGACGATGGGCTCGGTCTGGATCCCCCAACCCACGGCGGCCAGCACTTCTTCGGGGCGAGCATCGGGATTCAATTCATTGAGCGTTTTACTCTTGCGAGATAAGCAACGCACGGTTTGCTGCGAGCGTTTCGCGGGACTCGCGTACACGCGGCATTGCTGCGGCAAATTACGATCCAGCCAGAACGCCACACGCTCGGCTTGACGCTGACCCTTGACCGTTAACTTGCGATCAAGATCATCCTGCCCATCCGTCGCCTCGTGGGCTTCGGCGTGCCGCCAGAAGATGATTTCGCTCACGTAGCCTCGGTCTGATCCGCGGCCAGTCCGAGCTTGTCTGCCAGCTCATGTTGCGCGACCACGGGTTTTTGTTTGCCCACCGGGCGCAGCAAACGATAGGCACCGCTGCGCTCAAGTCGCCACGCCTGGGAGTTGTCGCGCAGCGCGGCATGCAGGCCTTCATCGATGACGCGTGCTCTAAGCGGGCCATCGAGAATCGGTGTGGCCACTTCGACGCGACGA
Organism: Burkholderiales bacterium; assembly: GCA_025352105.1. Classification (GTDB taxonomy): domain Bacteria; phylum Pseudomonadota; class Gammaproteobacteria; order Burkholderiales; family Casimicrobiaceae; genus Casimicrobium. Next base: position 3,058 of record JANXUB010000152.1, read on the forward strand.
TCCAGATTACGGCTCATCCAATCGGCGGACGAGATGTAGACCTTCGGCTGGCCGCCATTTTCAAAATAGTAGATTCGACTGTGTTCAAGAAAGCGTCCGACGATGGAGCGCACATGAATATTTTTCGTGTTTTCGTCTACGTCCGGGCGCAGGCAACACGCACCGCGCACGATGAGTTCGATACGAACGCCCGCCTCTGAGGCCTCGCACAGCGCGGCCATCACGGCCTCATCGGTCAGCGCGTTGATCTTTGCCATGATGAGCGCGGGCTTGCCCGCCTTGGCGGCGCGCGCTTCGCCGTTGATTGCGGCGAGCAGATTCAACTTCATGGTGTGCGGTGCCCACCATAAGTGTTTGAGCTTCGGCGGCTGCGACAGACTGGTCAGGTGATGAAAGATTGCAGCAACATCTTTACCGATTTCGGCGTTGGCCGTGAGCAGACCAAAGTCGGTGTAGAAGCGTGCGGTGGACGGGTTGTAGTTGCCGGTACCGATATGCGTATAGGTGCGAATCGCATTGCCCTCTTTACGCAACACCATGAGCATTTTGGCGTGCGTTTTCAGGCCGACCAGGCCGAACACCACTTGTGCACCCGCATGCTCCAGTTTGTCGGCCCAGTTGATGTTGGTTTCCTCATCAAATCGCGCTTTTAATTCGAGGACGACGGTGACTTCCTTGCCTCGACGCACGGCCTCCAGCAACAAGTCCATCAGTGCAGATTTAGAGCCGGTACGATAAATCGTTTGCTTGATCGCGATGACGTTTGGATCCTCGACCGCCGTGCGCAAAAACTGCACCACTGGCTCGAAGGATTGATATGGGTGATGCAGCAGCACATCGCGCTGCCGCAAGTCTGCAAACAGCCGCTCATCGGTGATCTCCGGCAGCGAAGGCCCCGGTGTGAACGGCGGAAAGCGCAGCTCCGGGTGATCGGTTGCTTCGGCCAATGCCGCCAGACGCGCCAGATTCACCGGGCCGTCAACTCGGTACACCTCATGCGCTTCGAGCTTGAAGTGTTGGGTCAAAAGCGTCATCACCGATTCGCTGCAATCGGCGTTTATTTCGAGCCTCACTGCACGACCATACGGACGGCGGCGTAACTCGCCAGCGAGCGCATGACGCAGGTTGGTCATCTCCTGCTCATCAACCCACAAATCGCTGTCGCGCGTCACCCGAAATTGCGAATCACTGACAACTTCACGACCGGGAAAAAGGCGACCCAATTCGGTTTCAATTAACGTCGAGAGCAGGACGAACGAACGCCGTCCGCCACTCGTCTTGCCCGTGATCTCAAACAGGCGCGGCAAACTGCGTGGTACCTTCACAATCGCAATGCTCGTCTTGCCAACGCTCCGTCGTGATTTCAACTCAACAATGAAATGCAAGCCCTTGTTCGCTACCGACGGAAACGGATGGGCCGGATCAAGCCCGATTGGCGTCAACACAGGCGCGATCTCGCGCGCAAAAGTGGCTTGCGTCCAGCGCCGTTGTTCAGGCGTCAGGTCGGCACCGCGGACGAGATCGACCCCGGCCTCACGTAGTGAGGGCAGAATTTGCGTGTTGAGCAACTGATACTTGCGTGCTACCAACGCGCGCGCACGGTCGGCGACTTCGTGCAACGATTCGTAAAGCGTCGTCGCCTCCGATGAACCGGAGGATCGCAACGCCTTCAGCCGCTCCTTAAGCTCCGCAATGCGAACCTCAAAAAACTCATCAAGATTCGAGCTGACGATGGTCAGATAACGCAAACGCTCAAGGGCGGGCACCCACGGCAGTTCACACTGCGCGAGCACGCGTTCGTTAAAAGCGAGCATTGATAGCTCGCGGTTGATCACTGGCATCATGCGCTGCGGTCCGCTGTGGTTTTAATCCTGTATCGGAAGAGTTTGTCGGTGCACCGTGACAGTGTGATGACATACATGTTGCCGCATCACGCGTTGGACAGGCTATTTCCGCATTGTTGCAGTTCCTTTCATGACAGCTTTTTATGAAACGCCCTTATGCAATTGGGGTGAAGGTTAAAATTTGCATAAGTCGACTTTTGCAGTTTTATGGCTTTAGCCCTTATGCAATGACGGCTGGCACAAAAAAAGTCATAACGACGCCCCAGCGCAGTGCTCATGCTTCATTCTTGTGTTGCAGCGCCGCAAATCGGTGCCCGCCTTCCGCAAAAACAACATGTTTGCCACAGTCAAATCCGATGCAGTCCGTTTGTCACGGAACGGTCATTGAAGCGGCGCGCAAATGTGAAATATTCAGAAAACGCCCACTAATTTAGCGAATACCTCAATGTTTTCCGATCATTCTCTCTCCTCATCTTGCGGCCTCCGCGTGAAAACACTCGCGCGTGCCGTCGCTCTCGCCGTTGCCAGCGCCGCTGTTACGGGCGTACTGGCTCAAGCCGCTCCCGCTGCGGAAGAAGCGGCGCCGCGCGCCAAGGACGACACCGTTCGTCTCGGCACCATAACCATCACCGGCAGCGGCGACAAGCTGGGTGCTGGCCAGATATTGAATGAAGACGCGACCAAGGGCCGCAGCACGGTCACCAAGGCCGCCACCGAGAAGGATCGCGCGACTGGTAACCCGTATCAGGCGCTTTCCCTGCTGCCCGGCGTCAACACGTTTAACCATGACGCAACCGGCCTCTTCGGCGGCGGCTTCACCATGCGCGGCTTCGGCGCGGATCAGATTGGCTTCACCATCAACGGTGTGCCGGTGAACGATTCCGGCAGCTACTCGGTGTTCCCACAGGAATATGTCGATCAGGAAAACATCTGCACGCAGAGCATTTCGCAGGGCGCACCCGATGTCGAGGCCCCGCACGTGGGCGCGACCGGCGGCAGCGTGAATATCGTCAACTGCGACCCGGAAAACACGCGCCGCTTCCGTGTGGCGCAAACAGTCGGACAACTCAGGCTATCGCGCACCTTCGTGCGCGCCGACACGGGCCGTTTCGCCAACGATATGGCTAAAGTTTTCATGAGCTATTCGCACACCGAGGCCAACAAATGGAAAGGTTCGGGCGGTGCGAAACGCGATCACTTTGATGCCGCGTTCAACTTCGATTTCTCGCCTGAGAACCGCATCCTTGGCTCGGTCATGTACAACAGGGCGATCAACAACAATATCCTTTCGTTGAGCCAAGCGCAGCTCGCTGCAAACGGCTACTACTGGGACTACTCCCCCAACTTTACGCCCGGCCATCTTCCTGCTGTCGGGGGCACCCGTCAGGCTGAAACAGGCCCATCACCACAGTTCTACAAGCTCTCGCTCAACCCGTTCGAAAACGCCATCGTTTCGCTGTCGGGGTCGTTCAAACTCGCAGAAAATACCTACCTAAAAGTACAGCCGTACCTTTGGTATGGCTACGGGACAGGCGGTAACCAGCAACGCGCTTTGTCGGAAACAGGTTTTCTCAACACGGCGACCGGCAAGCTCGGCGCGGGCCGTGACTTAAACGGTGACGGCGACACGCTGGACACCGTGATCGTCGCCAACTCAAGCGTTACCAAGACCAACCGTCCCGGCATCACCGCTGAAATCAATCGCACCTTCGATGCTCATCAAGTCAAGATCGGCGTCTGGTACGAACGCGCGCAGCACCGGCAAACCGGCCCGGCGGTTGCAGTCGACGCCAACGGAAATCCAGCCGATCAGTGGCTGCGCGATGGCAAGATTCTGCGCCCGGATGGCACCCCATTTGAGTCGCGCGACTGGCTGACGGTCAGTCCCGCATGGCAGGGCTATTTCTCCGATTCGTACAGCTTCATGGGTGATCGCGGCCTGCTGCAATTTGGCGCACGCGCCCTGCAGATTAGTCGCCAATTCACCAACACTGCCAACGAAGGCGGCAGCACGGTGAACTTCAACAGCACCTACAGCGTCGAGAAGAAATACAACGATATCCTGCCGCAGATCGGCGTTCGCTTCAATCTTGATTCTCAGCAACAGGTATTTTTAAACACCGGCAAGAATTTCCGCGCGCCACCTAACTTTGCCTACGCCCCGACTAACAACAACGTCACTATCACGAACGGTGTGGCTGTATTGACCGGCAATATCAAGGCGGAGACTTCGATCACGACTGATCTGGGCTATCGTTTCCAAAGCAAGGCGATCACCTTCTCGGCAACAGCGTTTAATGTCGATTTCAAGAATCGTCAAGCGAATGCGTTCGATCCTGCCACCCTCAAATCAATCTACACGAATGCGGGCAACGCGCGTACTCGCGGCCTGGAGCTCGAATTGGGCACGGTTCCCGTCAACGGCTTCTCGGCGTACGGTTCATTGACGCTGCAAAAAAGCAAAGTGCTGAGCGATATCCGCACCAGTGCGACCGCTGTTCTGCCGACCTCCGGAAAACAGTTCGCCCTTACGCCGCAAACCATCGCTGGCTTGTCGTTACAGTACGCCAATGGCCCGTATTACGTTCGCCTGAAAGCCAAGCACACGGGTAACCAGTTCGCGACGCTGATGAACGACGAAGAAGTGCCAAGCTACATGACCGCCGACTTTGACGCGGGTTACAAGTTTGGTGACTTCACGTTTGTGAAAAATACGATGGTTCGCCTGAACGTAAGCAACATCGGCAACACCAAGTATCGGAACCCCAGCTCCGGCACGCTGCTGAATGCGGTTGCCGTCGGCACACAGTCTGCGAGCACGGTGTTCTACTACTTGGGCGCACCACGTTTCTTCTCGGTCACGCTGAGCGCTGATTTCTAGAACGATATTGCGACGTCCTCCCGGCGAACGTCGGGATGGCGACGATAATCAAGCCGCGCCAAAAGCGCGGCTTTATTTTTCGCAGTCTGCACAGGAACACGTCATGAAACGACTTCTCGCTTTTTCTCTGGTCGCATCCGTCGCTTTGCTGGGCGCGTGCGGCACGACGGGAGAACGCAGCACCGCGATGGCAGACGGCTCACGCGCTGCACTCACCGACGGCACGAGCGCCGTACTCACTAACGGCACGAGCGCCGTAGTCGCACTGCTCGAAACCACCGACCTGCACACCAACGTGATGAGCTACGACTACTTCCGCCTCGCGGAAGACAAAGCAGTCGGCTTCGAGCGTGTCGCCACACTCATCACCGACGCGCGCAAACAGTTCGCCAACACACTGCTCTTCGACAACGGCGACACGATTCAGGGCACTGCCCTTTCCGACTATCAGGCGCAGGTGAATCCGCTCGCCTGCGATCAGGTGCTCGCGATGTACAAAGTGATGAACGAGCTGAAATACGACGCCGGTGGCATTGGTAATCACGAGTTCAATTACGGGCTGAGCTTTTTGTCGCGAGTCACCGGCAACCGCTTCAATGTGAACCTCGCTGCTGCTGAAAAACCAATCCCTGCAGCGCCTTGCGCTGGCCCAAATTTTCCCTTGGTACTGGCCAACGTGTTGTCAGTGAAAGATCGGCAGCCGCTGTTCAAACCGTATGTCATTCTTGATCGCACGATCAAGGCCGTTGGTGCCGATGGCAAACCGGTGGACGCGCCGATCAAAGTCGGCGTCATCGCCTTCACACCGCCGAAAATTCTCGATTGGGACAAGCGCTGGCTGAACGGCGTGGTGTACACCGACGGCGTCCGTGAGCTGGCCGAAAAGTACGTGCCTGAAATGCGCGCCAAAGGCGCGGACTTGGTGGTCGCTATTTCGCATGGCGGGCTCGACGCGGGACCCTACACGCCGTCGATGGAGAGCGCCAACTGGCACCTCGCAACAGTGCCAGGCATTGACGCCATGTTGATCGGCCACTCGCACCAACTGTTTCCAAACGCCGCAAGTACGATGCCGCAATTCAACTTGCCGGGCGTCGACAAGGTGAAGGGTTTCGTCAATGGCACGCCAACAGTCATGGCAAATTTTTGGGGCAAATCGCTCGGCGTGATCCAGATGAGCCTGGTGGCGAAAGACGGTCGATGGAGCATCGATAAATCGAAGACCATCGTCGAGGCACGCTCGATCCAGAACGCCGACAAATCTTTCGTCGAACCGCTGGCCGCTGTCGCCGCGAGCATCAAAGCCGAACATCAGGCCACCATTGCGTATGTGAAGACACCCATCGGCCGCAGCGACTTTCCGATGACCTCGTACTTCGTCGATGTCGGCGATACCTCCGCGATTCAAATTGTTAACGAGGCCCAGGCCGATTACGTCGCGAGATACGTGAAAGCTAACTTGCCGCAATTCGCGACGCTGCCTGTGCTAAGTACCGCCTCTCCTTTCAAGACCGGTTTCGCAGGCGGCGCGGATTTCACCGACATCGCAGCAGGCGACATGGCAATCAACAATGCCGCCGATTTGTACCTGTTCCCGAACACGCTGTATGCGGTGAAAGTGACTGGCGCGGGACTCAAGGATTGGCTGGAGGCCGCAGCACGTCGCTTCCGCCAAATCGACCCGACGATGACCACCGAACAATCGCTCACCAGCACCGCGCCGGGCTACACGTTTGACATGATTACCAGCCGCGATTTCAGCTATGAAATTGACGTCACGCAAGGCAACGGCAATCGCGTCAAGAACCTCATGCACAAGGGCGCACCCGTCTCGCCCACCGCTGAGTTCATCGTCGCGACCAACAACTATCGCGCCAGCGGCGGCGGCAATTTCCCTGGCCTTGATGGCACTAAAACCATCATCGCCTCACCCGACACCAATCGCGATGTGCTGATCGAATTCATCAAGACCACAAAAACTTTGACGCGCAAAGAGCACGGCTCGGATCGCAGCTGGCGCTTCAGCAAAGTGACCACAGCCGGGCCAGTCACGTTTAAGTCCGCCGTCGGCAAATTGCCGCTCGCTGCGGCTGCGGGCATCAACAACGTGAGCCTGTTCAAAGCCGACGACGGCTCGGGTAAAGGCTTGTCGGTGTATCAGATTGATTTGTCGAAGTGATGCTGGATGTCACGCAATTGCGGGCCATAACTCCCCTCTCCCCCGGAGGGAGAGGGGCTGGGGGAGAGGGGGATGGTTGCACGCGCAATGATCGGTGCTCGCATTGTCACCGCCCCCCTCTCCCTAGTCTTGTAGATACCGTCTTAAAAAGCAAGCAAATAAAGTGAACATTTCGCGAGCTGCCCGACTTGCGCACAGGGGCAGCCGAAACGTGCTTTTTAGGGGGAAGCTTTCGGCTGCCCCTGTGGACAAGTCTACGTTGGCGCGCTTG
>JANXUB010000222.1 GCA_025352105.1 Burkholderiales bacterium
CATGGGAATGACAAAATAGCGCGATGGAAGAAGCTCACGATTATAGTTTTGCGCCCGTGCTTGAACCCGAGCCTGAGGTTGTCATGGTCGATATCGCCGACGATCCGCCTGTGCAGGAGGACATTGTCGCCGCCGCAGAAGCCCAGCCCTCGGTCAAACCCGCGCTGCGCACGGAGGTTCGCGGCAAACGCGATGCGATGTCAGACAAGGAGCGGAATTCAGGCACACGCCGCATTGTCGAGCGTTTGTTGCATCACCCAGACGTGCATCGCGCCAAGACAGTGTTGCTCTACGCGAGTTATGGTTCGGAGGTCGCAACCGATGACCTCGCCAAAGAATTGATGAAGCGCGGCAAGTTTGTCGCCTATCCCAAAATCACTTCGGTCGCGGGCTTGATGACCTTGTGGCGGGTCAAAAATCTTGACGCGCTGATTCCCCACAAAATGGGCATTCGCGCCCCGGACGTCACTCGGTCAACGCCGATTGAACCGATCACGGTCGATTGCGTCATCTATCCCGGCCTAGCGTTCACCAAAGGCTTGTGGCGATTGGGGCAGGGCGGCGGTTACTACGACCGTTTGTCGACGAAGATTGCTGACAACTGTGCCCGGATTGGTGTGTGTTTTGAGACGCAAATCGTCGATGATTTGCCGCATGATGAACATGATGCGAAGTTGCACTGGGTGTTGACGGAGGCGACGGTTTATCCGTATGTGCCGGATCCGCCTGTCGTGCAGGTGATTGCGGTGACTCCAGTTGCTACGCCTGCTGACTCAGGCGCGACGATTGATCCCGTTGCCACCGCCCTCACCCCAACCCTCTCCCGCGCTGCGGGAGAGGGAGCCAAACCAGAATCACAATGACTGCAATCCGAATCGATGGCAACGTACTTGCCGCCAAAGTCCGTGAGCGAATCGCAATCGATGTGGCCGCGTTGAAGGCAAAGGGCATTACGCCGGGCTTGGCCGTAGTGCTGGTTGGCGATGACCCTGCGTCGCAGGTTTATGTTCGCAACAAGGTCGCCGCCTGCGCCAAGGCCGGCATGCACAGCGTTATGCGCCGATTGCCTGCAGAAACGACGCAGGCCGAGCTGCTCGCTGTGGTCGACGAACTCAATCACGACACAGTAGTCCACGGCATTCTCGTGCAATTTCCTGTGCCGAAGCACATCAGCGAACGAGCGGTGATCGCCGCCATCACACCAGAAAAAGACGTGGACGGATTGCATCCCGAAAGCGCGGGCGCGCTGATGATCGGCGAGCCTGGATTCGTGAGCTGCACGCCGCTTGGCTGTATGGAAATGCTCAAAGACATTGGCATGACGGATTTGCGCGGCAAACATGCCGTTGTGATTGGTCGCAGCAACCTCGTCGGCAAACCGATGGCGATGCTTTTGCTGCATGCGAACGCGACTGTCACCATCTGCCACTCGGGCACGAAGGATTTGGCGGCGCAATGTCGGCAAGCCGACGTGCTCGTCGCCGCCGTCGGCAAACCGCGCTTCATCACGGCAGACATGGTCAAGCCAGGCGCAGTGGTGATTGATGTCGGTATCAATCGATTGCCGGAAAGCGAAGGCGGCAAGCTGGTCGGCGACGTTGACTTCGCATCGGTGAGCGAAGTCGCTGGTTACCTCACACCTGTGCCCGGTGGCGTTGGCCCGATGACGATCACCATGCTGCTGCAAAACACGCTGGTTGCAGCGAATCTCGCCGCGGAATAATTAAATCTTCGGCGGTAGCAGCGCCTGCAACGGATGCTGCGCCAGTCGCCGCAACACGTCACCGCGTAATGAGCGACGTTCGCTCGTGCGCAATCCGTGTGACTGCAACGCCATCGAGAATGCGAACGCAAAACTCACGGCCAGATTGAGTACAGCCATTGAGGCGATGCCGCCGACGGCCCACCAGAACGGTGCCGTCCTCACCGTCTCAAAACCAAGTACGCCAATGGCCGCAGCGATGGAGCCAGTGCTGAGCGTCACGTGGCGCACTTCAATTGGTAGACCCACGAACGCCAGCAACGTCGGAATCAAACCCAGCATCAGGCCCAGGGAAACGTTCGCCACGACACCCGCGACGTGTGACTTCACAAAATTCGCGATACGTCCTGCGCGCGCTTCGCCGAACACCCAGTTCAGTCGACGGTGATAGGCGAGTGCATCATGCAATCGATGCAGGGCAAACCAGTTGTCGGCCCAGCCTGCGGTCAAACTCGATAACCAAAGCAACACACCCGTGAACGCTGCAAAAAACGCGGTCGGCCCCAAGAGTGAAAACGACTCGATGGTGGACTGTGCCTTCTCGGCAGAAATCAGGTCGTATCCAAATCCCCGCATCGCGATCAGTTGAACTCCGAGTGCCACCGGAAATACCAGCGCAAGATTCCCCGCAATCGCCGCTACCTGAGAGCGGATCAACGCGATTGTTTCGTCGACAAATGCGGTCCGACCTTCTACAGTTCCCACATCGTCAAGCTTTTGGGCAAGCGCGGGCGCGGTCATCGCCGGCTGCTTGGTCGCCAATGTGAAATGCGCAAAGTGGATCGCTAGAAAACTGCCGATGTAGTCAAGCGAAAAAAATACGCCCTCAATGAATTTATTGAGGTGCAGCGCGCTGATGAAAAATTTCAGATACACCGTACCGGCAGTCAGCACACCACCGCCTGCGGCCATTTGGAGCATGCCGAAATAGTCTCTTCGGGTGCGTGCAATGTAGTGCTCACCCGTCTCAGCGCTTCGCTCGACGACCTTGCGTCCGAGCAGTGAATAGGTCTCGCCGAGTAGCGCCCGAACGCTGCTGCGATTTAAGTTCGCGGTGATCAGTTGGGACGTTAGCGCGACATACGCTGGCAGCGAACGGTTGTCGGCCCACACCGCCAGCAAATCCTCAACGCGCTCGATGCGCAAACGCGTTCGCTCTACCTGAAACACCACGTCGACCGAAACGCCATGTCGTTCGAGATGTTCATACACGCTGTCGACGGCGCTGCGTGCTTGCGAGAGCGCAGCATGCAGCTGATTGAGCAATTGCAAGCGCTCGCTGCTGGCGGGCAGGCTCGCCATCAGATCGTGCGCCATTGGCGAGAGCTGCATCAGCACCCGCGCATTCTCTTGCGGGTTGTCGAGGCGCAATCGAATGGGCGCTTCGAGTGCGGTCGCAGCGATTTGATTGCTCAGCAAAACGATACTGTCCGCGAGCGCCGCGCCAAGTTCCGGCAGCGCAGTAGACGTCGTGTCGTCACTCTCGTTGACGCGTTGTACCAGCCGCGCAACCAGTGGCTCATCGAGTGCCCGTACCCACTCCGCATCCCGCTCAGAAACAAACAGAAGTGCGAACACGACGGAGAGTTCGGCCTGATTCGGTGCCACCGGCAGCACATGTGCCTGAATGCGGGAAATGAGTTCACCGACCAGCGCCGGACGCGCGGCCATACCGGTGTCAGCAAACAATGAGCGCGCGTCGTTGTCTTTCAGAATGCTGCGCAACATCGAACCAAATCGTGCCGCCTGAACGGGATTGCGATCCAGCACCTGCAGCAGAAAACGCAACCGAGTGTGCTCCGAAAATGCACTGGGCGATTCGATACTGGTCGCAGTTTTATGACGCAACCAGTACCCAAGCTCCATGAGCCAGACATTGCGCGAAGCGAGCGGCGCATTGGCGTCCGCCAAAGCCAGCAGCGCGTCAAGTTGGTGGTTGGCGTCGCGCGATGCGCGCCAGCGGCTTAGAAGTTCAAATGCCATTAAAGATACGGTACAGCAGACTTGGTTGAGGCGATCACTTCTGGTGCCCAGGCACCTCGAAATCCTGCGAATTTATTAATCCGGACAGACCGGAAACACGAGCGGAAATAGCGCATGATCCATCGGCGCTCCAGCGGGTACCACGGTTGATAGACCCGCGAATTCCGGCGAAGTTCGCCATGCGCGCGGCGCATGCACCATATCGTCGCCAAGGTAGCGCGCGCTGAAGACGCGTCGTCTTGTTGCGCTGCCTGGGGCGGCATGCAGCGTGAGCATATGAAACGCCACCAAATCGCCCGGTTCCAGTGCCCACCCAATCACGCGCTCCCGATTCTCCGTGCTTGCCATATCGGGAATATCGGCAAGCGCGCCCTCGGGAAACCACTTTGCCTGTTTAGTCATAAATGTTCTCGGCATGAACCAGGTGCCCTCGTGCGAGCCCGCTAAAAATTCAAGCGTTGTCTCTCGCGGTACAGGATCGACAGGGATCCAGAAGCTGACGTTCTGACGCCCATCGACGTTGTAGTAGGGCTGATCCTGATGCCACGGCGTTGGCTGTCTCGTGCTCGCGTCCTTTACCAGCAAGTGATCGTGATAGATGCGTGCGCTAGCGCTTTGCATGAGAGCTGCCGCGATGGCGGGCAGTGCCGAATTGCGCATGATGCTTTCGTATTCGGGAATGCGCTGCCAGTTGCAAAAATCCTCGAAGAAACGGCCTGGATCGTCCGCCTTACTTGCGACCGCAGCCATCGGGCTTGGCTGCAGAAGATTGGATTCAATGCCATGGGTCAGCCGCGCCACCTCTGCCGCAGTCAACGCGCCGCGAATGACCACCGCGCCGTCGCGCGCAAATTGCGCGACCGCATCCGGGTCAAGTTGGGGCAAAGTCATTTTTAAAGACCTCTGCACAACGTAGCGAGAGCCCGTCAGGCGAGGAAAAAAACTCTGAAAATACCGGAACGTACACCGGTACGTGAGGATTTTTCAGAGTTTTTTGACGAAGCCTCACGGGCTCGCAGTAGTTGTGCAGAGGTCTTTTTCATTGCGAAACAATACCGCAACCGGCAACCTACGCTCGACTGCGGCACAATTCCTTGATCCAGATTTTCGAAAACAGTCGCATGTCATCGCCAGCACCAGCACTACGGTCGCGTCGCCTGCTCCTGGCATCGCTCGCCACGCTGCCATTTTCTGCGTCGAGCTTCGGCCAGCCTATCGCCCCGGCGTCCACACCTGTGCCGACCGAAGAAGTCCCTTATGTGCAAACGCCGCCCCTCCTGGTGCGCCGCATGTTGCAGATGGCCGAAGTGAATTCGCGCGATGTGCTTTGGGATTTGGGCTCCGGCGACGGCCGGATTGTCATTGCTGCGGCGAGAGACTTCGGCGCGCGTGGTGTTGGCTATGAAATTGATCGTTCACTGATTCGCGAGAGTCGTGCTTTGGCGAAAAAAGCGGGCGTGGCTGCGAGGACGCAGTTTCTTGAGCGGGATCTTTTTGAGCTCGCGTTTTCGCAGCCATCCGTTGTCACGCTCTACCTGCTGCCCGAGTACAACGAGAGGCTTAAGCCCTTGCTGCTAGCGCAAATGCGGCCCGGTTCACGCGTCGTTTCGCATGAGTGGGACATGGGCGACTGGTTGCCCGATGAAACACTGCTGTTTCCTGCGCCCGACAAGCCCCACGGCACAAAGAAAGAGCATCGCGTGATGTTGTGGGTCATTCCGGCAGCGACCGCGGGCCGCTGGCAGGTTGCGTTGGAGAATAAACAAGAGACGGTAGAAATCGCTCTTGATCAGCGGTATCAGATCGTTACTGCGACCGCGAATCGAGGCAAGGTACTTTGGTCGAGCTTGCGCGGAAACATTCTGTCGGTCGCTTGGCAAGACGAAAGCGCGCGCTGGTTGCTGCGCGGCGCTATCCACGGGAATCTTTGGCGCGGCGAGTTGACGAAACTGGGGGCATGGTCGAATTCGACCTCACAACAAGCTGTCCGCTTTATCGCAAAGCGGCAATGAGCGCGGGTGTAAGTCGTCCCATGAACAGCGCATCCACATAGCCGCCTTCTCGAAAAGAAAAGTCCCGGAGCCGTCCTTCGAGCTGGAAACCGAGCGATTCATATAGTTTGATCGCACGCGTATTGTCGGCGTGTACCGTCAGCTCAACCCGCGCATAGTTCGCCCAATGATCGGCAAAGTCGAGGCATGCATTCATCAACGCGCGACCAACGCCGCGGCCCTGATACGGCGCTGCGATGGATATGCCGAGGCTTGCAACATGCTTCTTGCGCGGATTCTCGGAAACTGCATGGATGCCCGCGTTGCCCACGACGCGTCCGTTGACAACGGCGGCTAGCACCACCTGCCGCGTGCTGACGTTCCCGGCGAGCCGCGTGCGCCACACCTCGGTCGACGTATAGGGATGTTGTAGCGTCCCGTTCGATGCGCTGCGATCAGAAAACACCTTGGCGAAAGCCTCCGCGTCGTCTTCCGTTGCCGGACGAACGGTGATTTTCAGTGGCGCAGCCTTAGGGCGACGCTTCGGACTGGGCAAGGGCGGTGACGCGGGGGCTGGCATCATCTGCGCATTGATTCGCGACATGACCGTGCCATCAACATAGCGACCCGCATGCAGCATGTGTGCGCGCTCAACGCCTTCTTCCGCAAAGCCAAACGAGGCGTAATAGCGCTTAAGCGCAACACTCTGTGCGTCCACGAGAACCTCGATACGCCGCATCTGCAACCAATGGTCACATGCCGCAATCGCTGCATCCATCAGCGCACGACCTACGCCTTTACGCCGATAGTCAGAGCGAACGGCCAGCAGGTCAATGGTTGAGCAGTGCTTGCGCCGGATGTGATTCGGATAGGCGCGTAACAGGAGGATCCCGGTCAGCGCATCGCCGTCGAACGCGACGAGCGGCAGGCACGCTGCGTCCGCATATTCCGCCAGTCGCTTTTCCCAATGCGCAAGCCCGCTGTAGGGCGCGACCGTAGTAAACGGCAGCATTGCCTCGTCGCCAAACAGTTCTGCCAGAGCGCTCGCATCGCGAGGCTCGGCACGGCGAATGTGTGGCGCTGATGGCATGGACTATTTTTTCTTTGCGGGGGCCTTGGTGGCTTTAGTTGCTACCGCTGTTTTCGTCACCTTAGTCGCCGGAGCTGCCTTTGATTCGGCCACTTCTTTGCCCGGTTTCGGCTCACGAGGCGGGAAGTCGAATCCGACTTTTACTTCGTCCTTTTTACGCTCCACAACCAGATAGCCTTTAAACGGTCGTTTGGTCTTGGTCGAGATAAATTTAGTCAGCAAATCGGTCTTGCCGTCGGTCAGCAGTTTCACCATTTGCTCGCGCTCAATCGGCTGCTGCAATATCACGCGCCCGGAGCGGAAATCGCACTTGCGCGGCTTCTCTTTCTTCGCGGCGACCTCGCAGATATAGGCAGTGGGTAACTCGAATACACCAGCGCCGCATTTCGGGCACTTGCCGATGGCCTCCATCGTCGAGAAGTCCACCGGATCAGCGCCTTCACCGACCGTGCCCTCATTGTCGTCCCAATAAAACTCGATTTCCTGCTCCGCGTTCATACGCAGATTGGCGTCAAATGTGCGACCGAGTTTCGAACGGAAGCCCGTCAGGCCTTCTACTTTCTTGTCACGAATCAGCGTTTCGGCTTCTTCAGTCGAAAGCTGGCGACCCGCGAGAATTTTCCAGAAGCCGAAGTCGCATTTCGTACACGCAAACTTCTTGTAGTTCTCCTTCATCGCGCCGCTGCATTTCGGGCAGGGCGTGCTCAAGTCAGCGAAATCACCGGGTACGGTGTCGCTCTCGTAGCCTTTGGCTGCGGTCACGATGTGCTTGGCCATGTCGCCGATTTCGGCCATGAAACTCGCGCGACTTACCTCGCCCTTTTCCATGCGAGCGAGCTGGGTTTCCCAATTCGCGGTGAGTTCGGCTTGCGTCAATTCCGGCACGTTCAGGCCGTTCAGCAATGTGATGAGCGAGAACGCCTGCGGTGTTGGCTTCAGCGCCTTCTCTTCCCTTACCAGATACCTTTGCAGGATCAGGCCCTCAATGATCGAGGCGCGCGTCGCTGGCGTGCCCAAACCCTTTTCGCGCATGGCAGCGCGCAGCTCTTCGTCGTCAATCAGCTTGCCTGCGCCTTCCATTGCCGAGAGCAGCGTAGCCTCAGAATAGCGCGCAGGTGGCTTCGTTTGCAATTCTTTGGCGATAACTTCCGACGCCAGCGGCTTTTCTCCTGCAGCCACCGGCGTCAGATTGCCAGTCTCCTCGGTGTCAGCCTCTTTGCCATACACCGCGAGCCAACCGGCATTGACCATGACCTTGCCTTCTGACTTGAAGGCCTCGTTCTCAACGCGGGTGATGCGTGTGGTTTGCTGAAACTCAGCGGAAGGAAAGAACACAGCCAGAAAGCGTTTCACGACCATGTCGTAGAGCTTTTCTTCGATTTCGTTCAATGCCCCGGCAATGCCGCTCGCTCGCGGCAGTTGTAAGGTCGGAATGATCGCAAAGTGATCAGAAATCTTCGAGTTGTCGAAGACCCGCTTGTTGCCTGGGCGGATGAGTTTCTTGGTGCGAATCTCGCGGGCAAACGTGCCGTAGCGGTTGGTTTCTTCGAGCACTCTCAGCGTTTCGCCGACCGTGTCGACATAGTCCTCGGGCAGCGCGCGCGCATCAGTCCGCGGGTAGGTCAATACCTTGTGCTTTTCATAGAGCGACTGGGCCAGTGACAGCGTCGTGCGTGCAGAAAATCCAAAGCGCGAGTTCGCCTCACGCTGCAGGCTGGTCAAGTCGTATAGCAGGGGCGGCGCCTGCGTTGTCGGCTTGCTTTCTTCTTCGACGACGCCGGATTTGCCCAGGCACTTCGCAGCGATTGCCTGCGCCCGAGCTTTAGCGTCAGCCTGTTTCGCGTCTGGCGTGTCAAAGATGCGCTCGGCACGCGCGTGCTCGTCGTCAGCCTTCTTGAACTTTTCGTCAAACCAGCGACCCGCGTATTGCCCTGCTTTGGCGTCGAACGTGGCATGTATTTCGAAATACGTGCGAGCCACAAATTTACGAATGCGTTCCTCGCGCTCCACCATGAGGGCAAGCGTTGGCGTCTGAACGCGGCCCACGGTGGTCAGATGGAAGCCGCCGCTCTTCGAGTTGAACGCGGTCATCGCACGGGTGCCGTTGATGCCCACGAGCCAATCCGCTTCGGAGCGGCAGCGCGCCGCATCCGCCAAGCCCTGCAACTGGTCGTCACTGCGCAGCTTGGTGAAACCGTCGCGAATCGCGGTGGGTGTCATCGACTGCAACCAAAGCCGCTTCACCGGCTGCTTGGCCTTTGCGTGCTCCTGAATCAACCGGAAGATCAGCTCACCCTCTCGTCCGGCGTCGCAGGCATTGATGATTTGCGTCACATCCTTGCGTTTAATGAGCTTCGTTAGCTGACGCAAACGGTCGGCGGTTTTCTCGATCGGCTTTAGTGCAAAGTGCGTCGGGATCACCGGAAGCTTTGCAAAAGTCCATTTGCCGCGCTTGACTTCTTCTTCTTCCGGCTCACCGATTTCGACAAGATGACCGACAGCGGAACTGATCACATATTGATCGTTCTCGAAGTGGTCGCCATCCTTCTTGATGTTGCCGAGTGACTTCGCGATATCGCTCGCCACTGACGGTTTTTCCGCGATGATTAGTGTTTTTGACATTTTTTTAGTGTAACCACAAGACGCGACGAGGCTGTTTGCGAAACCCTGAAGTCGTGCTCTAAGCGAGCGAAATCAAGCGTGCGGCGCAAGCGGACCGTACCCATTCAGTCTCGATATTTTGTTCCAATGCGAGCCGAAACAACTGCGCAAGCTCATCTCGGCACGCCCACAGGCAGCCCTTAAGCTCGATGCGCGCTGCGACGGCTAATCCCCGCGCCAACGCCAACACGGCTCGATCATGATCGCCAGTGCAGAGCGCTATCGCATCGAGGTCGAAAGTGGCGGCAAGCTTGTGATCGCGAGCACAACGGATTCCACCCGCTACACGCCACCGCCGCGCTGGATCGCGACGCGTGTGCAGGGCACAGCGCTCTGGCGAATCACAGCGCTCGATGCGAGT
Source organism: Burkholderiales bacterium (assembly GCA_025352105.1). Classification (GTDB taxonomy): domain Bacteria; phylum Pseudomonadota; class Gammaproteobacteria; order Burkholderiales; family Casimicrobiaceae; genus Casimicrobium. The sequence goes on from JANXUB010000222.1 coordinate 9,849, forward strand.
GGCCAGAATCTGGCGCAAAGTGTGGCTCGCCGCTTTGCGCTCAAGGATTGATCGTGCTGCACTTCGGCGTGCGACGTGCGCGATCAACGACGTGCGTCCTGTGTCCGAGATCGCTCACGTCAAGGCGACATCGTTGTCTCATCGGAATAAGTTATTGAAGTACGGCCAGCCCGGCTGCTATCGCGCCAAGGACGAATTGGGCATGCCCGCCGCATTAAACGACTCTTCGGAGGCGGAGTTTATTGGCGTGGCTGACTCCAAAAACGAAGTAAGCTAAATCGCCAACGGCAAGGCGAAAAACACGGCCCGCTTGTTACCCAGTCAACACGGGTTCAAGCGGCGCATCATAACGATCAAATATGACCAGCAGCTTTTTGCTACAGCCCCGTATAAACGGGGGTTTTGTCTTTAAAAGTGATGATCTCGACTTTGAATTTTTTAGCGCTTTAGCCCATTAAAAATGGGCATTACAGAATAAAGCTGATTTGCCTGCGTCGTGCCGCTTTACACATGGCCGATTCGCAAGAGAGGCATCATGGCGGCAGCATTCGTGCGCAGGTGATTGGCCGCTGTACGAACCGTGGCAGACTTCGCGAAAAGCCGTGCTGGTCAGCCTGATTCACCACTGGATTCTCCATGTTTAGCAGCGAACAATTTTCCGCATAATTTGGTTGTGAGGACACCATGAAAATCGCTCAAGTCCGAAGCTTCGCACTGTCTCTGCCCGAGACGACAGAAGTACCGCACTTTCATTACGCATCGTTTCGGGTGAACGGCAAAATTTTCGTCACTGTGCCGCCAGAAGAAACTCACATTCACGTATTCGTGACCGATGATGAACGCGAAATGGCGCTCACGCTACACCCCGAGTTCACCGAAAAATTACTGTGGGGCGGCAAAGTGGTGGGTGTACGGATAACGCTTGCGAAGGCTAAGCCCAACGCGGTGAAGCATCTGGTGAGGCAGGCATGGCTGCGCAAAGCGCCGAAGCGGCTGGCCGCATCGCTAGGGAGACGTTGAATAAAGCGACACGATGCAGCGCGCCTTGTTTTGGGATGAAATACTAGGCGAAAAACGCAGCAATAGCGGGCTATTGCGAGTATTTTCGACGAAGTAGTTCGCCCAAAACAAGGGTGCGATGCGCGTGGCGATTTGTTCAGCGTTTCCCGGAGTACTGCGCTAGACTGATGAGCCTGTTTCACGCGGAGTGATTCACCCGTGTCGTCTGACGCTTCCTCGAGCGCCCATCCGAATGACCATCCGAACGCCCTGCCTGCGGGCACGCGCATTCGCGACTACACCATCGTGTCGGTCATCGGGATTGGCGGCTTTTCCATCGTCTACAAGGCGATGGACAACGCCCTCATGCGCGAGGTCGCGATCAAGGAATATTTTCCGGGCGGGATTGCACTGCGTGACGACGATGGCACCGTGCATTCGCAGGCGCGCGAATCCGACGCGTTTCGTAAAGGTATCGAGAGCTTCTTAAACGAAGGCAAACTGCTCGCGCAATTTGACCATCCGGCGCTGGTGCGTGTTTATCGGTTTTGGGAGGAGCGCGGTACAGCTTATCTGGCGATGCGGCTGTACGGCGGCGTCACCCTGCGCGATGCCGTGAAGGCGGGCGCGTGGAGTGTCAATGCGCAGACATTGCCCGCGTTGTTGCTGCCGATTTGCGAAGCGCTTGATGTGCTGCACGCCGCGAGCTGCTATCACCGCGATGTAGCGCCTGACAATATTTTGCTCAGCGAAAACAACTGGCCGGTGCTGCTGGATTTCGGCGCAGCGAGGAAGGCGATTGAGGGTACGCAGGTATTCACCGCAATCCTCAAGCCGGGCTATGCGCCGATTGAGCAGTATGGCGACGGCGAGTTGAAGCAGGGCCCGTGGACGGATATCTATGCGCTGGCTGGCGTCGTGCATTTCACGCTGTCGGGTGATCCGCCAACCACTGCGATCAGTCGCATGCTGCGCGACTCGATGCCGAAACCACGCGATGCCTTTGCCGGTCGATTGCCCGTACGCTGGCTTGACGCGATGGAAAAATCGCTGTCGGTGAAGCCCGAAAACCGACCGCAAAGCATCCCGGAATTTGTATCCTTAATCGGCTGGGATGAAATGTCCGCGCCGGTGGTGGATGTGGTGACGCGTGTGGTTAGCGCGGCTTTGCCGCCGCCTGTGTTGCCTGAGCCGGTGATGGTTGCGCCGCCGACGCCGACACCGACACCGTTGGCCGGGTCGGTGGTCAGCACGTCAGCAGAAACGCTGATCATCGACAACGAGCGCACGATTGTTGCGCCTCGCGTTGTACCCAAACCCGTACCAAAACCCGCGCCTAAACTCGAGCAGCAACAGCCGCCCGTGATTACGCCTCCACATTCGGTTGAACGCGCCGCAGATCGTGGTTCGCCGTCGCCACGCGCGGAACCGGCAAACGCCGGAGGTCAATCAAGTACGGGCAAGTGGATAGCGGTCGCCGTCGGATTGCTCGGCGCGATACTTTTGGCGTGGTGGTCACTGTCGGGGCGGGGCGGCGCACCCGAATCGTTGCCAGCCAAGACGCAGGATCCGACCGAGATTTCGCCCAAAAATTCGCCACCGGTCGTCCCACCAGTCGTAGCGCCGACCCCTGTTTTGCCGACGAATGACACGTCTGCGCCTCCGAAAACGTCTCTACCTAAAGAAGCACCGCCTTCGGAAGCCACCTCTACGCCCGCAAAGGCGTTGTCGGAGCCGAAGAATGAGGCCGTACAACCAACAACCGCTCCGGCACCCGGGCCAGAGCGTAAGATCGAACTGCGGGCAAGCACGCGTCCACCGCGCGCGGATCGTGGGCTGGCCGAACCCCGTGCGCCCAGCGAGTCGAGGCGTCCGGCGCGCTGTTCCGGGCTGATTGATCGGTGGCAGTTGGGTGCAGCATTAAGCGACGAAGAGCAACGTTTTCTGACGGAGAAATGCAAATGAACGGTCCACAATCTCACTTGAAAATCGCTGTCGCAGCGGCGCTAGGCATGTTTCTGTTCGCCGGGTGCGCAACGACCCCGACACCTACGGTCAATCACGCCGCGCCTCCGGCAGCGCCGCCGCCTGCTGTTGTCGTCGCACCGCCCGTCGCGCCTACACCCGCGCCGCCGCCAGCGCCACCCACGCCGGTTCCGTTTGATATAGCCATCGTCAACGCAGCTACGGCGCTATTTAAAAACGTTCCAAGTCCCGGCCCGCGCATGATCGTGATTGACCCGCTCATTGACGGGGTTAGCGGACAACAAACGGTCGCCAGCCGCTACATCGAATCGCGTTTACGCGACGTAGCGCGCGACAAATTTCCGGCCGCTGATGTGCGTGAATTTACGTCGGGCAACGTCGCGCAATCGCCCATTGTGCTGGTCGGCACGTTCACCGCGATTACGCTCGAAAACAAGACTGTTGGCAAACCGGAAGCGTTCCGTATTTGTCTTGCACTCGCTGATTTGTCGACCAACAAAATCATTTCGAAAGGCGTCGCCCGCGCGCTGCTCGAAGGCGTGAACGCGACACCGACGCCGTATTTTTCTGAAACGCCGGTGTGGGTGAAAGACGAGTCGGTGGACGCCTACATCAAAACCTGTCAGGCCACCAAAATCGGCGACACGATTGATCCGGTTTATCGTGAACGTATAGACACCGCCACGGTAATCTCAGACGCCATCGTCGCGTACGAAGCACGCAAATTCAAGCAGGCGCTTGATCTCTACGTGAAAGCCGTGCGCTCGCCGACTGGCGACCAGTTGCGCGTGCACAGCGGCCTCTATCTCGCGAACTGGAAGCTCGGCAAGAAGGCCGACGCCGAAAAGGCCTTCGGGAAAATCGTCGATCACGGCCTCGCGGCGCAAAAGCTCTCGGTCAAGTTCTTGTTCCAGCCATCGCGCACCGATTTCTGGTCTGATGCGAACGTGAGCGGCCCGTATTCGATATGGTTGCGCAGCATCGCCAACCGTATGGCGAGCAATGCTGATAGCAAATCCTGCCTCAATGTTGTCGGTCACACCAGCCGCTCCGGCAGCGAACCTGCGAACGATCGCCTGAGCCTTGCGCGTGCCAACTACGTAAAAAAGCGGATGGATGCTGCCGCACCGAAGCTCGCATCACGAACCACTGCAACCGGGGTTGGGTATCGCGAGAACGTAGTCGGCAACGGTGCTGACGATTTGACCGATTTGCAAGATCGGCGTGTGGAGTTCAAGCTGACGCCGTGCACTATGTAGCAATGCCAGTCGGCACGGGCGCATCAGGCGGCTGCACCAGATCGCTAGCAACGGCCTGATCGCCATGTCCGTTTCGACGCGAAACCCGCAGTATCCGCTCGAACGAGTAATCGTCAGCGTTAAAGTTTGACCGGCCCCGCTACGCTACTGCCCGTAGCCTCGCGTGCCTGCTGTTGCCGCACCCGATCCACGTAGGTTTCGCTGCGCGCGATCTGATCCTTGAGCATGGTGTTGTTCTTGCCCATGACGTCTATCGCCTTGCTGCGGAATGTGTCCATCGCGTCCATCGCCTTGAACGTCTGGTCGAACATTTCCTTCAACTTGTCCATGCCGAGGCCGGGGTTCTGCGCGAACTCGGTCGTTTTTTCGACGTGGGTGTTGAGCTGCTTGCCGGTTTCCGCGATCAGGCCTTCGATCGTGCTGTTCACGCCCTGTAGCATTTCCATCACCTGCAACTGATTGCCCGTTGCACGCGCGACGGTCTGTGCGACGGCGAGCGCGCTCATGCCAGTGGTCGCGACGCGGCTGCAACCGTTAATCATTTCGCGCCCGGTTTTCTTGAGCACATCGAGCGCGAGATAACCGTTGATGCACACGGATTGCTGCGTCAGCATGTCCTGCAAATTCTGGCGGACGTAGAAGAGCACTTCCTGCTCCAGCGCATGGGCGCGGCGCGGGTCAGTGGCTTTGAGCGCGGTCACACGATCAGCGAGTTGCCCATCAAGTTTCTCTGAAAAATGAATCCCTGCCGCGAGCTTTTGCATCGCATCCCAGAGCTTGCCGCGCGTGCTTTCAATCTCCACCACGTCGCGCTGCATGTCGTCTTTGGCGGCGTAGAGTTGCTGCATGCTGGTTTGCAGCTGCGCGCCGGCGCTTTGATATTTACGGAAATAGTTCTGCAGTTTGTTGCCCCACGGAATCACGCCAAGGATTTTGTTCGGCTGAAACAGATCGCCCTGTTTGCCTGGATTTAAATCATCGAGTTGTGCACGGATGTCGCCGATGGCTTTGTACGCCGGACTCGATTCAACGCCTACAAAATTCTGCTGCATGAAGTGCCCCTGCATCAGCGAGGAGGCGATGGAGATTTCCTCCCGGCCCAATGCAAACGCGCTGTCGAGTTTGCCTTTGAAGGCGGCGCTTTCCACGTCTTCTCTGAGCAACGCATCGACGTACTTCGCGACCTGCTCATCGACGGCAGTTTTGGTCGCGTCCGCCAGCGGTACGGCGGATTTCGAGGCTTCAGGTACGACGGGCGTGATCACCTCGGGCGGTGTGAGCTGGAAGCTATTTGCAACAGCGTTGAGGGTTTGCTTGGACGGTTCGGCGTCGGACATGAAATCTCCCGGTCATGAAATCGGTTTCGGTATCGTGCAAATTATGCGCTGAGGCTTGTCGCATTTGCGCGCCGATTTGCGGAGTATTGCGACGAAGTGCGGAGAATTGCGACGAATAGCGGGGATTTTTAGAGGCTTGAATTTGGTCGGATCGTGACACACATTGGGGACATAATCCGTTGTTATCTTCAAGCGCGCCACCCACCTCACCAGCATGAATCGTACGGTAAAGACGCTCATCACAGTAGTTCTGCTCGCACTTTTGGGCGGCTCAGTATTTTGGGCACTCAAGTCCACGCAGAACGAGCAGCTGGCCCATGGCCAGTCGCCTACGCTGAGTCTGCCGGGTTTACGTGCCACGCAAACTGTCGAACTGACGGGCGTGATTGCGCTCGACGTTGAGCCCTTCTTCAAAGACGTGCGCGTCACCAAATGGCTCGGTGATAACGGGTTTAAGCTGAATGTCACACGCATCGGCTCGCGCGACATGGCGCAACGCGTGGCAGCGAGCGGCGGGCCGGATTTCATGTTTCCCTCCGGCATCGTCGCAGCGAATCAGATTCTTGATGCAGCGAAACGCGCGAATCAAACGGCGACGCAGTACACCGTTTTTTTTACGCCGATGGTGATTGCGTCGTGGCAACCGATTGCCGAAATTTTTCAGACCAACGGACTTGCGAAGTCGTTGCAACCCGGCGTGCATTCGGTTGATTTGGCAAAACTCGTCGCCTTGATGCAGGCGAAGACGCGCTGGAAAGACTTGAAGGGTAGTCAGGCCTATGACGTAAATAAGTCGGTGCTGGTGTCGACGACCGATGTGCGCAAAAGCAACTCTGGAGCGATGTATCTGGCGCTGGCGGCGTACGCGCTCAATGGCAACGAACTGCCCACCGACCGCGCCACGGCTGAGAAAGTGGCAAAGGTTGCGACCGATCTTTTCAAGCGTCAGGGCTACCAGGAAAATTACGTCAACGGCAATTTCGATGACTACATTTCCATCGGCATCGGCAAGACGCCGCTCGCCTTTATTTACGAAAACCAGATGCTCGCGTTTGCCCTTGCGAAGCCGCTGCCAAAGGATATGGCCTTGCTCTATCCGCAACCCACCATCGCTAACAAGGTGGTTTACGTCGCCATGAACGAACGCTCGAAGCGACTGGGTGAACTGCTTTCGACTAACGCGGAAATGCAGAGCGTCGGTGTCGAATATGGTTTTCGTATTGCTGATAGCGCCGCCTTCCTGCAAAAGGCGCAGGGCGCAAAACTTAATGTGGATGAAAAGCTCAGTAATCTGATCGATCCACCGTCCTTTGAAACGATGTCCACCATGATTGATGTGGTCACACGGGAGATGTCGCAATGAAACTGAATTTCGGTTCCGCATCGCTGTTCGCGGTCGCCTTGCTGCTGGGCGGTTGCGGCAAGGATTCAAAGCCGCCACCAAAAGCAGCTTCCGCACCCGTTGCGCCGATTTCTACTCAAGCGACTTTATCGGTGCTCGCAACAAGCGATTTGCGCGATGCGCAGCCGCTTGAAGAAATGGTCAAAAAGGCGACTGGCATAACGCTTAAATTCACGTTCGGTGGAACGATGGAAAGCACCGAGCAGGTGCTGACGGGCAGGACAACGGCAGACGCCGCATGGTTCGCCAACGCCAAATATTTGCTGTCCGATCCGCAGGGGCAGGCGCGCGTGAAGTTGCAGGAAAAAATCATGCTGTCGCCCATTGTGGTGGGCGTGAGCGAGTCGGACGTTGCCCGCTTGGGGCCTGCGTGGTCGGACGCCAGCAAGGTGACCTGGAAGACTGTGACTGAGGCGGCGAAGTCGGGCAAGCTGAAATACGCGCTGTCCAATCCCGCAACGTCGAACCAGGGCTACATGGCGCTCGTCGGCGTGGTTGCTGCTTCGACGCAGAAAGCCGAAGCGCTGACTGCTGCGGACATTGATCGCAAAGCGGTGGCCGATTTTCTGCGCGGCTACAAACTGGTGGGTGACAACTCGACCTACCTCGCGGAGAAATTCATCGAGCAGCAGGGCATTTACGTCAATGCTTTCATTAACTACGAGAGCTGGCTGTTGTCGATGAATCAGTCGGGCAAATTGAAGGAGCCGCTGAAGCTTTTCTATCCGCGTGAAGGGATTGCGACTGCGGATTACCCGTTCATGCTGCTCTCGGACGCGAAGCGCGCGGAGTACCAGAAGGTTGTGGATTACCTGAAGGGCGATGAGGCGCAAACCTGGCTTGCACGTACGACTCTGCGTCGTCCGGTCAACGCCAACGCAGCGTCGGCGGTGACGTTTCCTACGGCGACTTTGATCGAGTTACCCTTCTCGCCTGATCGCGGCTTAGCCGATGGCCTGATTGACGCGTATCTCAATGAATTTCGCAAGCCAATTGCATCGACCTTTGTGCTCGACGTCAGCGGCAGCATGAATGGCGGCACGCGACGTACGGACTTGATCAGTGCATTGCATAGCGTCGCCGGTGCTGACGTTTCGTTGACCGGTCGATTGGCCCGCTTGTCAAGCCGTGAACGCATCTGGATGCTGCCGTTTTCTGATCGAACTGGCACGCCGAGTTACTTCGAGCTACCCCCCGCCACGACCGCCGCGAATGCACAGAAAAAAACGGAGGTGCTGGAGCAGGTTCGCGAATACGCGAGCGGCTTGACCATGAAGGGCGGCACGGCGCTATATGACGCGATCCTTGAGGCATTGACGCAGATGAGCGCGGCTCAGGCCAAAGATCGCAACTACCAGTATTCGGTGATTGCGTTCACCGATGGTGAGAATACGCAAGGCCGAAACCTCACGCAATTTAAGGAGGCTTATGCCGCTTTGCCCGAGGATGCGCGGGCGATTCCGGTGTTCACCGTGGCCTTTGGTGAGGCAAGCGACGCGGCGCTAAAAGAGATTTCCAAACTTTCGGGCGGACGCAGCTTTGACGCAAGGAAGACGCCACTGCCAGCCGTGTTTAAAGAAATTCGCGCCTACCAATAAACCATGAGGTTATCCACGCTCGGTGAAACCGCCACCCGCTTTTTGTTCTCTCCCGCGAACTGGTTGGGTCTTGCATTCGCGATTTCCGTGCTTGTGCTGGTTGGATTGGGATGGGTGAGCCCGCGACTGTCCGGCCTTGCGCTGCTTGGTTACGGCGCAGGCTTCGTCTGTGGGGGACTTTGGTTCGGTTGGCCGCGCTTGGCGGGGCCAGACTGGGGCGAGTTGACTTTTGCCGATAACGAAGACACACGCGAAGCTACCCGCAGAGCCCTGGCGGGGATTCGCCGTCTTGTGAACGCCAACCCTGATCGCCGGTTGGCTGCTGCCACCGGTACCAAGTTGCTTAAGTTGTGTGACGCGATTGAGGCGATGCTGGCGCAATGGGAGCGCTCGAAAGTTACGCTGTCGATTGAGGACACGTTTCACGCACGCTACATTGCATTGCGCTACCTTCCCGATGCGCTCAAGTCGTTCTGGTCCATTCCGGCGCAGTTCGCTACCACCAAAGCGCTCGCCAATGGCATGACAGCAGAGTCCACGCTCGCGCAAACGGTAGACGAATTGGGGCAGAAAGTGACGCAACTCAATGATGCTCTGGCTGCGCATGACGTTCAGGCGTTTGTGGATCACTCGCAGTTTTTATCGGAAAAATTTGGCCGCAAAACGTCTGAAGGGAGTGATGGCCCCGTGGCCCTCAAGTAGTGACTTGTTGCGAATTTGTTATTGCCGTGCACGAAAAGAGTGTCCGGCGCGTTAATTGCTTGAAAGGCCTGTGTCCCGCCCTCAACATGGAGACCATGATGCATTCAATGACCCCCACCGTTCCCGCCATTACTGTGCAGCCAATGTTCGACACCCTCACGGTGGCGATGAACGAGGCGGCCTTTGTGCAGGTCGGCGATGAGGTGTTTACGGCGGATTACCTGCATGCTCCGGACGAGTTCACGCGGCCAGATGATGTATTGGTTGAAGGGACGCGTGAGGATCAGGAATTGCTGCTCATCCAGCGGGATTTTGAGGGCGCTCGACTCTCAGGAGAGGGCGAAATCTGCCTTCGTGATGGCACTTTGATTCGATTCCTGCGACCTGCTGCGGTTCACTAGCAAGTTCGGATTTTCGCCGCGTTGACAGGGACGCCGCCCACGCGTAAAACGTTCGTCAATTGAGCCCTGTTCATGGGGCGAAAAGGCGAGGTGAAGCGGTGGATGATGCCAGAGTGACGGTTCTTGAGGGGACGAGCAACGAGACTGCGGGCGCGCTGACGAAGGCACCGTCCATCCATTTAAGGTCTGAGCCAAACCTGAGAGCGGCAAGGACATCTGTTGCAGCTTCTGCCAAGCCGAAGCGCATGCGCAGCCTGAATCTCACGCTGGTGCTGATGGGAACGGCTGCGCTGGGTGGTTTGACCGGTTGCGGTAATCTTGAGAGCAATAAAGGCACGAGCCGCGACGTTTACGCCAACCTCGAGGCCTGCAAGGCCGATTGGGGCAATCCGGGAGACTGCGAAGAGGTTGCATCGCCTTCGGGTCATAGCAGTGGTGTAGGCGGCTCTCGCAGCTTCTATGGCCCGCGCTACTCTTCCCGCTCAGGAAGTACAGGGTATAGCTCGGACGCGCGTCCCGGCTCGCGCGCGTCCGGCACGATCTCGTCATCGTCGGCGTCTCGTGGCGGCTTTGGCGCGTCGGCGTCACGCCACGGCGGCGGCAGTTCATCCCACTCTTCGGGCGGATAGGCATGCGGCGTGAACATGTGCCCAAGCGCGACAACTGGCAGAAGCGCTGCGAGGATGCGGGCTTCAGCTTTCATTCCATTGACGGTTTGTATTGGGAAGAGGGCATTTGTTATCACTTCTCCCGCCGTGAAATTGATGATCTGGAGCACGCGACGAAAGAGCTCTACGACATGTGCATGGCTGCGGCTGAACACATCATCGAGAAAGAGCGATTTGCCGAACTGGCGATTCCCGAGTCTGCCTGGGCGCTGATTCGCGAGAGTTGGGATAACGACCATCCGTCGCTGTTCGGGCGATTTGATCTGGCTTATGACGGTAGCGGCCCGCCGAAGCTGCTCGAGTTCAACGCGGACACACCCACGTCACTTGTGGAAACGAGTGTGGCGCAGTGGCATTGGGTGGAGGATACAAAGCCTGGTGTTGATCAGTTCAATAGCCTGCATGAAGCGTTGATCGAACAATGGAAGTGGCTTAAGGATGAGCATGGCTACGCCCATGTGCATTTCACGTGCGCGGGCGGCAGCGAAGAGGATGACGGCAACCTCGACTATTTGCGTGATACCGCGATGCAGGCGGGCCTGCAGGCACCGTGGTTAACCGTCGAGGAAATCGGCTGGAGCGAAGCTGATCTGGCTTTTGTTGACACTGACAATGAGCGCATCGAGACGTTGTTCAAACTCTACCCGTGGGAATGGCTAATCGCGGATGAGTTTGGTGACAACTTGCGGAAGACCACGATGCGGGTGATCGAACCGGTATGGAAAATGGTGCTGGCGAACAAGGGCTTGCTGGTGATTTTGTGGGAGTTGTATCCCGATCACCCGCTGCTGCTCCCGGCTTCGTTCCAGCGTCACAAAATTCTCGGTGACTATGTGAAAAAGCCGTTGCTTTCGCGTGAAGGAGCCAACGTGGAGATCTACAAAGGTGGTGAAGTGATCCGCGCTGAAGGCACCTATGGCGAAGAGGGCTATGTCTATCAGCAGTACACGCCGATTCCGAGCTTCGAGGGCAACTTTGTAACGGTCGGCAGCTGGATCGTAGGTGACTCGCCCGCAGGCATTGGCTTGCGTGAAGACGCCACCGAAATCACGATGAACACATCGCGATTCGTGCCGCACTATTTTGATTAACTGCCGCAGAACAGGGGAACCTCATGTCTTATACGCTCAATGAATCGATTCGCTACTTTGATGATTTCCTCATCTATTTTGCTGTGGCAATGCTGCTGTTTGTGGCCTTTACTTTCGTGTACGTTAAGGTAACCCCGTACAACGAAATCGCGCTAATTCGTGAGGGGAATACGGCGGCGGCAATTTCGCTCTCCGGTGCAATGCTCGGGTTCGCATTGCCACTGGCGAGCACCGTTGCCAACGCAGTCAATTTGATTGATCTCGTTTTGTTTGCCGTGCTTGCTACAGTCGTGCAGCTCATTGTGTTCGTTTTTGCGCGAATGTTGATGCCCGGCTTGACGGATGCGATTGTCAAAGGCAGCTTGTCGCAAGCGATTTTTCTCGCGGCAGTTTCGGTGGCCGTCGGTCTGCTCAACGCAGCTGCGCTTGTTTATTGAAGCTCGAATACGAAATCGTTGTGCTCGCCTGGCGTTGAGTCTTGATTGTGATTTCGCTCGGCGATTTCAGCGCGCAGCTGTCCAAGGCGCACGACGGTTGATGCGCGTGTGCCATAGCCGTCGCGGTGGACAGAAATTGAACTTAGCTTGCGTTCCCAGTCGAGCGGCACGCCAGTTTGTGGCAGTTCATGATCCGCGACTTGAGTCGTGTTTCCGAGTAGGCGAAATAGACGCTCGTTTTGCGCGTCCAGATTGCGCTCGGCAAGCGCGTGGCGGAAACCTGCTTTGATGCGCGTGACCTTGGGCCATGGCGTGTCAAGCGTCGCGTTTGAAAGTGCGTAGACACCTGTATCAAGCAATCTTGGCGTGGCATCCACCGAGTTGAGGAACCACAGCTCTCGCTGGTTTGCGTTGAATGAGCCGCAGAGTAGATTGAAGCCCTCGTATCGATTGGCTTTCGCGGCAAGCGCCACAACAAACTCGCGCGACGACTGACGCTCTTCAAGGTAGCGACGCACGATCCCGCCGCGCGAAGGAGCCCCCACCTTCCGAAGTTCAGGATTACGGATATTGGTGACAAGCGCAAAACTTCCCCGGCGCGTGATGCCTAGCCACGCGCCATTTGCCTTGAGGTCTCGTCCCGCCAAGACGTCCGCCTGGGGCCACCAGTGCATTGACCGCGTGGGACGATCGAAGTGTTCGTCGCGGTTTGCCGCCAGCAGAAGCGGGGTTTCAGCGTCGGGAACCCATCTGAATACAGCAATGCACATCGTGCTTATTCTGGCATTCGACCGTTAAGAGTCGAGCAGTTTCAACCTTTGAACTTTACCCGATGGGCCTTTCGGCAAGTCATCAACGAAGCGAAACGTTTTTGGAGTCTTGTACCGGCCGAGGACGCGCAGGCAATGCGCACGCAGAGCTTCATCGTCGCATGAAACGCCTGGTTTGAGCACGATAGCGGCAAGGATTTCCTGCCCGTAGTTAGCATCGGGAATGCCTACCGCTGCGGCTTCAAGCACGGCGGGATGTAAGAGTAGCGCTTCGTCAATTTCGCGGGGCGCAATGTTCTCGCCGCCCTTGATGATGAGCTCCTTGATGCGTCCGGTCACAAAGTAGAAGCCGTCGGAGTCGCGATACCCGAGATCGCCTGTGCGCAGCCAGCCGTCGGTCGTTGACGCTTCGGCGGTCTTTTCCGGTGCGTTGTAATACCCGAGCATGACGTTGTCGCCGCGCAGTTGTAGTTCGCCAGTCAAATTGTCGTTGAGCGCCACACCAGTTTCGTTCGAGACTACGCGCACATCGACGCCGCACGGAAGTCCAGGCGTTCCGTACTTGCGATCACCTGTTGTCTGCGGATTGCAAAACACAACCGACGCGCATTCAGTCATCCCCATGGCCTCGATGACGCCGATACCGAACAACTTCTCGAAGGCGCGGTGCTGTTCGGGCGGTAGTGGTGCCGAGGCAGAGCGTGCGAAACGAATGTTTGGCCATTGCTTCGTATCGCCCGTGTTTGCCGCTGCGTCATTGAGCAAATACGCGATGATGGTGGGCACCATGTTGAGCCAAGTCGGCTGATAACGCTCGACCCAAGACCACCACGCTCGCGCTGAAAATTTGTGAGGCGCAATGATGCAGCCGCCACTCACGAACGGTGCAACCGTCGCGATGCACTGACCGTTGATGTGATACAGCGGCAACGACGACAAAACGCTGTCATTCGCTGTCAAGCCGTGCCATTCGCACACGGATCGCGCGGCGTGCAACAAGTTTTTGTGCGTCAGCAACGCACCTTTGGGTTTGCCAGTTGTGCCGGAGGTGTACATCAGCAAAGCTGGCGTTGAGTCCGCGATGTCGGCGTGTAGTTGAAGTTCACCATATCCGGCATGGACGTCAGCGGCGTCTGAATCAATGACGACGATTTGAATGCCGTTTGCTTGTTGCGCGGAAAGTAACGCGACTGCATCTCGCAGTTGCTGCTCGTAGTGCGTCGAAGTCAACACGACACGCACATTGCTGTGCTCAAGCACATAGGCGAGCGCTGACCCTTGGGACAGCAAATTGAGCGGCGTTACGACATATCCCGCCGCCATCGCGCCCAGAAAAATCGTCGTCGTCTGGTATCCGTTGTGCAGCAGAAAACCGACGTGATCGCCGGCATTGATTCCCAGTGCGTTGAGGCGCGCGTTGAGTTGCCGCGCCTCCTTCGCGAATTGCCCGTACGAGAGTTGGCGATCCGTCTCCGGTGATCGCAATAGCGTCGCGTCGGGCTGGGCTGCCTCATGCGTCAGCAGAACGTCTCGAAGGGTGGCAGCCCCGATCATTGCGCAACGTGATCAAAATAGTCCGCGAAAAGCTCCGCCTCGCTCGGTATGCGCTCGGTGATTGGTCTGGCGATTCGAGTGATGTTGAGGAAATTGCGGTAGGTCAGATTGTCACTAAAGCTGTTACCACCCCATGTGCCGCAGCCCATAGACAGCGAAAATGGAAGACCGTTGTCAAAGCTTCCACCCGTTGCGATGCAATGCGCTTGATTGACAATCACTCGGGCAACCGGCAACGTGAGGCCGAGTTGCAGCGCAAGCTTGTCCACGCGATCTGGCGACGCATGAATTCCGACTGAATGTCCCGCACCTTGATAGGCGTAAATGTCGCTGACGCGCTGGCATGCAGCGTCGAAGTCCGCTGCAACGTAGACGCTCAAGACGGGCGATAGCTTTTCGCCAGAAAACGGAAATGCAGCGCCCGTGCCGCTCTCGTTGACCATCAATACTTGGGCGTTCACGGCGCGATCAATTCCGGCAAGACGCGCGATTTCAGACGCTGATTTTGCGGTGACCACAGGCGAGAGTTTGTCTGCCGGAAACATGACCGTCTGAAGCTTCGCTTTCTCTGCTTCATTAAGCAGCACGGCGCCCTGCGCCTCCATCGCCGCGATCATGGCGGAATATGCAGCCTCTACGATGACCATACTGTTCTCGCTGGAGCAACTGGTCGCGTTGTCAAAAATTTTGGAACGTACGATGCGACCGGCTGCGGCAGTTGGGTCTGCGCTTGCGTCGACGATGACCGCCACGTTGCCAGCGCCCACTCCGAATGCTGGCGTGCCGCTTGAGTAAGCCGCATGGATATTGGCCTGTGAGCCTGTCGCCACGACGAGATCAACTTGGCGGAGCAGTTCGTATGTTGATGCTTTGCTCACCGGCGCCGGCAGCAGTTGCACCAATTCATGCGGCGCACCGATACGATCAAATTCGGCATAGACGTATTCAAGTAATAACGCAGCCGTCGAATAACCTTTCGGCGATGGCGCAAGAATAATGGCGTTGCGGCCCTTCATTGCGTTGATGATCATGTTCGCGGGCGTTGCGCCAGGATTTGTCGATGGCGTAATCGCACCGATCACTCCAGCAGCCCGTGCAATGTCAGTAATGCCGGTTTGAGCGTTCTCGGATATCACGCCAACGGATTTAGCCGCGTTCAAGTCGCGCAAAAGCCCCAATGTTTTGCGATGGTTTTTCTGTATCTTGTCGTCGACGTTACCGAGGCCGGTATCGCGCACGGCAAGCTCCGCCAGTGAGCGATTTCGCGCTGGCTCCATGATGGCCCATGCGGCAGCCGCACAGACCCGATCCGCCTGCACCTGATCGTATGCGTTTGCTATCGCTTGTGCGGCGCGCGCTTTGGCAACCAGCTGCGCTACTACCTGAACTTCATCCATCAATCCACGCGCCTGCTTGTTAGCTCAATTTCTTAGCTCAATTATCGATTTTCGCGCCGGATGCTTTTGCCACTTTTGCCCAGCGCTCCGTTTCTGCTCGCGCGAATTTGGCGAACTCTGCTGGTGGCATACCGCCCGCGTCAGCCGCAGCCGCAGTCCAGTTCGCCTTTACGTTTGGATCTTCGAGCGCTTTTACGACCTCGCGATACATCTTCTCCACGATGTCCGGTGGCGTCCCCTTGATTGCCCACAACGCGTACCACTGTGACACTTCGTTGTTGGGAAAGCCCTGCTCAGCAAATGTGGGAATGTCCGGATATTGCGGCGAGCGATTCGCTGCCATCAAGCCGAGCGGACGTGCTTTCCCGGCGCGAATCTGCGCAGCCGACGCGCTCATGCCGTCGATCAGCACGTCGAGCGATCCTCCAAGAAAGTCTTGCATCGCAGGCCCCATACCTTTGTACGGCACGTGAACCATATCGATGCCATTTGAAAGTTTGAACAACTCACCCGTGAGGTGCTGAGACGTCCCCGATCCCGGCGATCCGAAATTCAACTTGCCCGGATTGGTTTTTGCAAAATCAATCAGGTCTTTCAGGGTCTTTACCTGCGGCAGCTTGTTCGGCTGCACTGCCACCACGAACGGCATGATGGCCAACAGCGTGACCGGCACGAAATCCTTTTCGATGTCGTACGAAAGCTTCGGATAAATCGATGGTGCAATGGTGTGATGAACGGCGCCGATCAGAAAGGTGTATCCATCGGGTGCAGAGCGCGCGGCCTGCGCAGCACCCACCGTGCCGCCAGCACCACCGATGTTTTCGACGATAAATTGCTGGCCTGTCTGCTTTGACAGTTGCGCCGAGAGTGGTCGCGCAAAGGTGTCAGTGCCCCCGCCAGCGGGAAAAGGGTTGATCAGACGAACCGGTTTTATCGGCCAGGCTTGTGCCTGGCTCGGCGACGCTACGAGAAGCGTCGCGACCGAAAATACGAGCGCAAAAAAGCGGGACAGTGACTGCATGAATACCTCCTGATGCATACCTGTGCCTGCACGGCAAAGACGACGTGCAGCTGAATCGATGCTAGCGAATTTAGCGCTTGATTTCGGTGTGTTTGTACTTATTGAGAAAGCGGGTTGGCAGCGCCAGTGCGTCGCGACGGAACGGGTCGCCCAGCTCTTTGGTCACCATCACTTCGAGGATCGTGGTTTTGCCGCGTTTCTGCGCAGCGCAAGCATCGGCGAGGGCTGGGCCGACATCGGACAACTGATCAATACGCAAGCCTTCGGCTCCCATTGCCTGTGCAACGCTCGCCCAATGCGGTTGATTGTCGAGTGCGACACCCAGATAGCGGCGGTTGTAGAAATCGACGTGATTCTTCTTCTCCGCGCCCCATTGGCCGTTGTTGAAGACAACCGCCGTAACGGGAATGTTTTCGCGTACGCAGGTCTGGATTTCGTTAAAACTGATGCCCCACGCGCCGTCGCCGACATAGGCGACGGCAGGGCGATCGGGCGCGGCGAGTTTGGCACCGATGATGGTTGGGAAGGCATAGCCGCAGTTGCCGAATGCCATCGCGGCGAACATCGAGCGTGGCGCATCAAAGCGCAGATAGCTGTTGGATACGGAGCAAATGTTGCCGATGTCGGTGGACACCATCGCGCCTTTCGGCATGGCCTTTTCCAGCTCACGCAGCATTTGACGCGGGTGCATGTAGTTCGAGGTCTTCGCGATTTCGACGGAGTATGCGTCAGTCTCGTGGGTCCAGCCGTCCAGTTCTTTCTCCCACGCTTTTTTCTCCTTGGCGACGGCCGCCAAACGGCTGTCGCGATTGCCGTGACAGGCCAGCTTTTTCCCCTTCAGTCGCGCGACTAAAGCCGCCGCAGCCGCTTTGGCATCGCCACAAATTCCAACTGAGATTTTCTTCACCAGCCCCAACATTTTTGGATCAGCGTCGACCTGAATAATCTTCGCGTTCTTTGGCCAATAGTCGATGCCGTGCTGCGGCAAGGTGCCGAACGGGCCGAGTCGCGTGCCAAGGGCCAGCACGACGTCGGCCTTGCTGATGAGCTTCATTGCGGCTTTCGAGCCCTGATAGCCGAGTGGCCCGCACCAAAGTCGATGGCTCGCCGGGAAGCTGTCGTTATGCAGATAGCTGTTGCACACCGGGGCATCGAGTAACTCTGCCAGTTTCACCGCCTCGGCACTTCCGTTCGCCATGATGACGCCACCACCCGCGAGAATGACCGGAAACTTGGCACTTGCTAGCATCTCGGCCGCCGCGTCCAGCGCGGCCTCGCCGCCAGCGCCGCGCTCAATCGTCATCGGTGCGGATATCTCAAAATCTGCTTCACCATAGAACAAATCGCGCGGGATGTTTAGTTGCGTGGGCCCAAGCTCGATGTGAGCCCGGTCAAACGCGCGGGCGGTGAGTTCCGCCATGCGCGCACTGTTGTTGACATGGGCCTGATATTTGGTGATTTTTGAGAAGATGGGAAGTTGATCGGTTTCCTGAAATCCGCCCAGCCCCAGCGTCATGGTGCCCGTCTCGGGTGTGATGACAACTACGGGCGAGTGCGCCCAATAGGCGGCGGCGGTAGGCGTGACGAAATTGGTGACGCCGGGGCCGTTTTGACCGATGCACACGCCGTGGCGACCCGAGACGCGCGAGTAGCCGTCGGCCATGTGACCCGCTCCTTGCTCATGGGCAACGGAGATGAAGCGGATACCCGCTGTTTCGAATAAATCGAGCGCGTCCATATAAGCCGATCCAACGATGCCGAATACGTCTGTTACGCCCTGTGCGACCAGCGTCTCGACGAATGCCTCGGAAGGCGTCATTCGCGTGCGACCACGCGTGACGCGGCGATCTACTTTGGCTTTTGTGGGGGTCGCCGATTTTGCGGGAGGAGTCTTCTTGTTTGGACGGGTCGTCATGGCGCGCCTTGTGTGGGTTCGGGAGGTGATCGCGAGTGTGCAAGTTGGCAACCCGCGCAAATCGCAAACGTCATGCAAAATGAATCTTCACGTTTCATTTTTATCGAATAATGACGATTGTGCATAATGCCTGTGAAATTAACTTAGGAACATAAGATGTTGGCCGAACCCGATGAAGCACACCGAGACAGCCGCGAAGCCGGATCGGCGGCGTTGCGCTCGCTGGCCGTGATGGAATTCGTGGCCAATAGCGAGCGCTCGGTCAGTTTGACGGAAATCATGCTGGCCGTGCACTTGCCAAAGCCGACCGTTTTTCGCATCCTGACGACGCTTGAAGAAGCAGGCATGTTGTTGCGCGAACCCGACGCCAAGCGCTATGTTCCCGGAGAGCGACTCGCCATTTTGGCCGGCAACGTGTTGCTGCATTCTCCGCATCGATCCGCGCGGCGGGCGATCCTTGAAGAGCTTGTCGAGCGCGTCGGCGAAACCTGCAATCTGACCATTCCCAACGGGCATCTGGTGATGTATCTGGATCGCGTGGAGTCGGCATGGCCGCTGCGCATCAACCTGCATGCAGGCTCCAAGGTGCCGCTCTATGCCAGTGCTAGCGGCAAGCTCTTTCTCGCACACTCGCCGAAGCGAATGCGTGATCGGCTGCTGACGAATGCACCGCTGATTGCACACACCAAAAGTACGCTGACCACGCTTAGGCAGCTCGAGCTCGAGTTCACGTCGATCCGGCGCAACGGCTATGCCATTGACAACGAAGAATATCTCGCCGGAATTTGTTGTCTCGCGGTGCCGGTCACCAACGATCAGGATCGCGTCGTGGCGGCGGTTGCGGTGCACGGACCGGTGTCGCGCATGAGTGTTGGGCAGGCCATCGAATTTTTGCCAGCACTGCGCGAGGCCGCAGAGCAGATCAGCCAAACGCTCGACTGGTAGCGCCATGACCGAAGCGGCGATGCCCGCAGGAGCGGAGAGTGCGCTTCATCCGCGTTTGACGGCGCTGATTGCCGCCGCCGGCGCGCTGCCGCCCGTCGTTACCGCCGTTGTATTTCCAGGCGACGCCATGGCTATCGACGCTGCGTTGATGGCCGCGCGGCTTGGCATCGTTGACCCGGTGTTCTACGGTTCTGCCGCTGCGCGCGACGCTTTGTCGGCAGCGCACACTCCAAGCGCATTTCGATGGATCGAGACCGGAGTTTCGCCCCGTGCGGCTGCGGCTGCGGCGGTTGCGGATGCGGCGGCAGGGCGCGTCGCCATCTTGATGAAAGGCAGCTTGCACACGGACGAGTTGCTTGGCGCTGTGCTGGCTCGTGACACGGGCCTCAGAGGCGCGACCCGACTGACCCACACGTTCGTTTTTGACTTGCCGAGATATCACAAACTACTCGCCATTACGGATGCGGTGGTCAATATCGCCCCGGACGTGCATACCAAGGCGCACAGCATCGCCCACGCGGTTGAATTGATGGCGCACTTGGGCGTCGTCTCGCCCAAGGTGGCCGTGATCGCTGCTGTCGAGACGGTGCACCCTTCTATCAACGCTACGGTCGATGCGCAAACGCTTGCCGAATGGGGGCGTGCAGGTCGATTTGGTTCGGCAACCGTCGAGGGGCCGCTTGGTTTCGACAATGCGATCTCCGCGCAAGCTGCAGCGATCAAGGGGATTGCGTCTGCCGTAGCGGGTGACCCCGATATCTTGTTGGTACCGGAGCTCAACGCCGGAAATATGCTCTACAAGAGCTTCATCTACATGGGTGGCGGTGAATGTGCTGGCATCGTACAGGGGGCGAAGGTGCCGATTGTGCTGACCAGCCGCGCCGACTCGCTCTTCAGTCGGGTCGCCTCATGCGCGCTCTCGCGGATAGCGTTGAGCAAATCGGCGTGAGCGGTGAAGGCTAACAACTTTTTCGTGAAACGCCTATTTTAAATAGGCTACAGCAGGTTTTCGACCAGTATCGACTTCCCCGCAAATTAGCCTTTATCCCATTAAAATGGTCGTTGTGGAGGAAAGCTATGCGCGCTTCAGTCGCGATCGCGAGCCGCCAACATCGGGTTATCAGATGGCCCAATTTCGTTGCCACAGCAGACGGCGGCGCGCCGATTTGCTAAACTTTCAGGGTTTTCCATACGAACCGAAGTTGTTTTAAAGGTTGCAGTGCAGCATGGAAGCTAGAACACTTGAATGGCGACGGAGATTCGCGACAGAACGCAAACACAGAATTTTTGCGTTTTCGGTTATCGCCGGTCTTTCTATTTCACTGGCACTGTTCTGGTTGTTGTTTGCAGGGGTATGGATCATTCTTCCCTTTACTGCGACCGAACTGGCGTGTGTTGCGGCAGCTTTTTGGTGGATTGAGCAGGCATCGGAAGATAGTGATCGAGTGGAATTTACCGATCATGGGGTGAACGTCATTCGGGTGCGCAGACGTCGTGCGGCGCAGTTTGCTTTTACCCGCAACTGGTTGGCGATTGAACTCGTCGCGAACTCTGGTCACGGGCCTTCGGGCGTGCGTCTGCGGCAATCAGGACGTACCGTCGCCTTGGTGGAATTTTTGTCAGTGCCGGAGCAGCTTCGGGCATTGAGTGAACTGCGTCATGCGCTATCAGTGCGTTAGCCGTGACGATTGAAATGGGACAAGTTGTTGTGCGTAACTGGATTGAGCAAAAGAATATGTCAAAGCTTTCTGCGCGCAGCGTCGCGCCCGCATTCACGTCGTTAGCCGCACGAGCGGGTCGGTTGGGGGCGATGGTTGCACTGCTGCCAACGGTTGTGTTTGCCGACTGGCGAATGAATCTGAAGCCGGCGAACTCGTCAGTTGCGCAGCAAATGTTTGACTTGCACACGCTGATTACCGTCATCTGTGTTGTCATTTTTGTTGGCGTTTTCGGCGTCATGTTTTATTCGCTCTATGCGCATCGCAAGAGCAAGGGGCACAAAGCCGCCCAGTTTCATGAGAGCGCGACGGTTGAAGCGCTGTGGACCATCATCCCGTTTTTCATCTTGCTGGCGATGGCCTTTCCCGCAACCAAAGCCATTCTCGACATGCGTGACAGCTCTGCGCCAGAGATGACGATCAAAGTGACAGGCTATCAATGGAAGTGGGGCTATGACTACATTCATGACGGCTTTGGTTATGTTTCAACATTGTCGACACCGCTAGCGCAAATCAAAAATTCAGAAGCCAAGGGCGAAAACTACCTGCTCGAAGTTGACAACCCGTTGGTAGTTCCTGTCGGCAAAAAAATTCGCCTTTTGCTGACCGCCAACGACGTGATCCACTCATGGTGGGTTCAAGCGCTGGGCGTGAAGCAGGATGCCGTTCCTGGCTTTATTCGCGATGCTTGGTTCCGCGCGGATCGCCCTGGCATTTACCGGGGAAATTGCGCTGAACTGTGCGGCAAAGAGCACGGATTTATGCCGACGGTGGTTGAGGTCAAAACCCAGGCCGACTACGACCTCTGGCTTGCTGGCCAAAAAGAAAAATATGGCGTAGGCAAGTCGACCACTGCTGTTGCCGCCGTTGACACCAAGACGTACACCCGTGATGAACTTGTTGCGCACGGCAAAACGGTTTATGAGGGCCTTGGTGGATGTCAAGGCTGTCACCAACCAACCGGCAAAGGCGTGACGGGCCAGTTCCCGGCCCTTGATGGCTCCAAAGTCGTGAATGGGCCGAAAGAGAGTCAGGTTGCGCTGTTGCTAAACGGCAAAACCGGAACAGCCATGGCGTCGTTCAAGCATTTGACCGACAAGGATCTCGCGGGCGTGATGGCGTTTACGCGCTCAAGCTGGTCGAACAAGGCGGCTGAATTTGCGCAGCCAGTTGACTTCGCCAAGGCGCGCAACGGCGGCGTACTGCCAGCTAGTGCCGCGTCCGCCTCGGCAGCGCCAGCAGAACCCGCTCCCGTTGCGCTGACTGCGGCAAGCGCAATGCCCGCCAGGATTTACTTCGCAACTGGCAAGAAAGATATGCCCGGCGACGCCAAAGAATCGCTTGACGCCGCACTCGCCTTCCTCAAATCGAAGGCAGATGCCAAGATCGACATCACGGGCTACACCGACAAAACGGGCGATCAGGCGGCGAATCTTGAGCTTGCGAAGGAACGCGCGAAAGCGGTTCGCGCAGCGCTCGTGGCTGCGGGCATCGCGCAAGATCGCATCAATATGAAACCGCCGGCAGAAATTACGGGCGGTGGAGACAACAAAGAAGCGCGACGCGTTGAAATCAACGCAGGCGCTTAGCGCAAGCGAGAGCTTTGCCAATTCCGAAACGATTGCAATAACTCAGTTGATCTCGATCCGTTCGAGCTAGATGTTTAAGTATCAGGAGCAGTAACCATGGCCAGCGTTCCACACGGCGCACCGCACACCACCCCACTTCATGGCGACCACGCCCATGACGGACACGATGATCATCATCACGTCCCCACTGGATTGATGCGATATGTCACGACGACCAATCACAAAGACATCGGTTCGATGTACCTGTGGTTCAGCTTCGCGATGTTCTTATCGGGCGGCATCATGGCGCTTTTGATCCGCGCCGAGCTCTTCCAGCCCGGCTTGCAGATTCTGGAGCCAGAACGTTTCAACCAACTGACAACGCTGCACGGCATCGTCATGATCTTCGGCGCGATCATGCCTGCCTTCGTCGGCTTCGCAAACTGGATGTTGCCGCTGCAACTTGGCGCGCCTGACATGGCGTTCGCCCGCATGAATAACTGGTCGTTCTGGTTGCTGCCACCAGCCGCCATTTTGTTGATCGGTTCGTTCTTTGTTCCCGGTGGCGCGGCCGCTGGTGGCTGGACCCTCTACCCACCGCTGTCGATTCAGGCGGGCATGGGCATGGACATGATGATCTTTGCCGTGCACATCATGGGTGCATCGTCAATCATGGGCTCAATCAACATTATTACGACGATTTTGAATCTGCGCACGCCGGGCATGACGATGATGCGCATGCCGATGTTCGCCTGGACGTGGCTCATCACTGCATTTCTGCTCATCGCTTCGATGCCGGTGCTTGCGGGTGCAGTCACCATGCTGCTGACGGATCGGCACTTCGGCACGACGTTTTTTAATGCCGCTGGCGGCGGTGACCCCGTAATGTTCCAGCACATCTTCTGGTTTTTCGGTCATCCAGAGGTCTACATCATTGCGCTGCCTGCGTTTGGCGTGGTTTCGCAGATCATTCCCGCCTTTTCGCGCAAGCCTTTGTTTGGCTATGCCTCAATGGTGTACGCAACCGCCTCTATTGCCATTCTGTCGTTCATTGTTTGGGCGCACCACATGTACACCACCGGTCTTCCGATGGCAGGCCAGATTTATTTCATGTACGCCACGATGTTGATCGCAGTGCCAACCGCATGCAAGATTTTTAACTGGCTGGCAACGATGTGGCGCGGCTCGATCACACTGGAAACGCCAATGCTCTTTTGCCTGGGTTTCTTGTTTTTGTTCACGCTCGGTGGCTTTACGGGCCTTGTTTTGTCGCTCACCCCCGTGGACATTCAGTTGCAGGACACCTACTACGTGGTCGCTCACTTTCACTACGTGATGGTGGCGGGCGCGCTGTTCTCGGCCTTCGCTGCTGTCTACTATTGGAGCCCCAAGTGGACCGGCTGGATGTACGAAGAGAAGCTGGGCAAGATTCACTTCTGGTGGTCGCTCATTGCGTTCAACATCACTTTCTTCCCGCAGCATTTCTTGGGCCTCGCCGGTATGCCACGCCGTATCCCGGACTACAACATGCAGTTTGCTGAATGGAACATGGTCTCGTCCATCGGTGCCTTCCTGTTTGGCACAGCACAGATTTTCTTCCTCGTCATCGTGTTCCGGACGATCGCTGGCAAGAGTGGCATCCGTGCTCCCGCCAAGCCGTGGGATGGCGCAGAGGGACTTGAGTGGACCGTGCCGTCGCCTGCCCCGTATCACACCTTTGAAACGCCACCCGCATTCAAGTAATGGCAACCGCGATTGACCGTTCAGATCGTGCGCAGGCGCTTCGCAGGCGCAACCTTCGCACTGGTTGGGTCTTGGCGGCAATCGCTTTGGGGCTTGCGTTGTCCATTTGGTACGTTCGGGTCGGTTAGGCGGAATTCGGACGGCCATGTTTTTTGCCGAAAACAAGCAAATGCTGAGCAAGCTCGCCGTGTTCGTCGCGGTGATGTTTGCGTTTGGCTTTGCGTTGGTTCCGATCTATAAAAAGATATGCGAAGTTACGGGCGTCAATGACTTCATGCGGCCTGAGCAGGTGAAAAATACTCAAGTTGATGCTTCGCGTACCGTGAAGATCGAGTTCGACGCTAACGCCAATCATCTTCCGTGGACATTCAAACCGGAAGTCACGACCGTGACCGTACATCCTGGCGAGCTGACCACGGTGATTTATGAAGTGACCAACACAACGACGCGCGATATGGTCGGTCAAGCGATCCCCAGCTACGGGCCAACGCGAGCGGCGGAACACTTTAAGAAGCTTGAGTGTTTTTGCTTTGCAAAGCAGACCTTTGCTGCAAGCGAGACCCGAAAGATGCCCGTCGTGTTCATGGTGGACCCGCAATTGCCGAGTGATATCAACACAATTGCCTTGTCCTATACTTTTTTTGAGATGCCGGGTGGAGCCATTCCAGCGGCAGCACAAGCGCCCTCTGGAAATCTCGACCCCCCCGCAGTCATTTCGCCACCAGCGGCTAAACTGCCCGGCTGATCGCCAATTTACATTCCCAAGTACTTCAGCATAAACACTAGCGAGCCCTGCCCATGAGCGCGTCACCTTCGGCCAATCCTGGCAAATACTTTGTTCCTTCACCGTCGTACTGGCCGATTGTTGGCAGCGCGGCATTGCTGACGCTTGCGTTCGGAGCTGTCGGCAGCATGAACAGCCTCTCCTGGGGCCTGCCTGTGCTCGGCGTGGGCTTTCTAATTCTTTTCTACATGCTGTTCGGTTGGTTCGGCGTCGTGATCAAGGAGAGCGAGGGTCGTCTGTACGGCAAGAATGTTGACGCCTCATTCCGCTGGAGCATGAGCTGGTTCATCTTCTCCGAGGTGATGTTCTTCGCTGCCTTCTTCGGCGCACTCGGCTATGCGCGTATGCATTCGGTGCCGGACTTGGGCTCCATTGATGCGAAGTTGCTGTGGCCGGATTTCGCCGCGACCTGGCCATCCACGGGGCCGTATATCAAGGAGGTTTTCTCGCCGATGAGCGCATGGGGCATCCCTGCAATCAACACGGCGCTACTTCTCACTTCTGGTGTCACGCTGACCATCGCTCACCATGCGATGCTTGAGAATCATCGCAGCAAACTGATTTTCTGGCTCGCCGCCACGATCATTCTCGGCGTAATCTTTTTGACGCTTCAGGTGTATGAATACATCCATGCGTACAGCGAGCTAAACCTCAAGCTCACAACCGGCATCTTCGGCTCGACGTTTTTCATGCTGACGGGGTTTCATGGCTTTCACGTGACCATCGGCGCCATCATGCTGACGGTGATTCTGTTCCGCTCAATGCGTGGGCATTTTGATGATAAGCATCACTTCGCGTTTGAAGCTGCTGCGTGGTACTGGCATTTCGTGGACGTCGTGTGGCTCGGCCTGTTCGTGATCGTCTACATGCTGTAGCGGCTCGCCGGGCGCAAAACAAAAAAAGGCGGCTTTAAGCCGCCTTTAGTTTTTTCTGCATTCAGTTTTTTCGCAGATCAACTGCCCACACCGTGCGATCCAATGAACCCGAATTTGTAGCTAATCATCAGAAACAAGAAGAGTCCAACCGACAGCCCGACGCGAAGCTGCAAGGCGCGCAACATACGTTTCGAGCCGCCCTCGCGTCCCCGGTAGAGATACACCAACGCAGATGCCATCGACACGACAATGGCGACCAAACACAAAATGACTAACCAACGCATAGCTGAATTGTAGTGAGACAGTCCGATCAAGACATTCAAAAAAAGCGCCGCCTGCCGTGGCGACGGGCATCGCCGCTATGACGCTGCGAGGCAGAAAATTTCAGCCGAGTCTTTGGGCATTTGTTGTAACGGTTTTATTTGCAGCCATCACCATTCGCCTTGGTAATTGGCAAAGCGACCGCGCAGAATACAAAATTTCGCAGCAAACGCAGCTTGACGCTGCGCTTGCTGCGCCGCCGCTGAAATTCGCTGACCTCGCTCTGCTTGCGGGGCCCGCAAATGTCAGCACCGCATTGCGATATCGCAGTGTTGAATTGCTTGGTTCATTTGTTGAAAATGAACGCTTCCTGCTGGACAACCGGATCGTCGATAGCAAGGCGGGCTACGGTGTATTGCAGAGCTTTCGCATCGATCTGGCATCCACTGGAAACGACCGAACAGTACTCGTTGACCGCGGTTGGGTCGCTGCCGCGCCGGATCGCTCTACCTTGCCCATGCTCGAAACGCCCGGCGGCATCGTCAAGATCACCGGACGCATCAACCAGCCGCCTTCGCGCAATCCCGGCACGTTCGACAACGGACCAGAGAAGCGTTTGAACTATGTGAGCCTCGACGAGCTCTCACAGCGTATTGGTCGCAAGCTGGAGCCGATGATGATTGAGCAGACCACGGGGCCGGGATTTACTGGCGTGGGCCGCCCCGCACCCGGCGCTAATTTTGAGAGAAACCGCGGCTATCAGTTACAGTGGTATGCGTTTGCTGCTTTGGCCGCGATCATTTTTTTCGTACTCAGTTTTCGTAAACAGGAAGTCGCTTGAAGTCCCCCAATAAGATGATTTTGCTGGTGGCGCTAGTGTGCGCTGCGCCGTTTGTTTCGGCGTGGGTGGCGTACTATTTCATCAAGCCGCAGGGCGGTGGCAACTATGGACAGTTGCTTGAAACGCGCCCGCTGGCACCGCTCGCGTTGTCCGCTACCGATGCCGAAAAATGGGGCGGGAAGTGGCGCTTGGTGGTAGCTGTTGGTGACGAATGCGCCGCCGAGTGCCGCGAAGCGCTGTACGCCACGCGCCAAGCCCGAACGATGCTGGGGCGCGAACGTGAGCGCTTGATTCGCGTGGTGATTGCTTCGAAAAGCCTCGATCCATCGCTCCTTGCCGAGCACCCGGATTTGATCGTATTTCCAACGCCTACAACGCTGCCCGATACCTGGCAAGCGCTATTAAAGCGGGGCGTTTTTTTGGTTGATCCACTGGGTAATCAAGTCATTTTGTGGCCGAAAAACCCCGACATTAAAAAACTTAATCAGGACCTCGCGCGCCTGATGCGTGCGTCGCGGATCGGTTAATTGAACCCCGTGGACACGACCGAACCCTTTCAGCGCCCTGCGCAAAAGCGCTGGCGCGATTACTGGGCGGTCACCAAGCCACGGGTGACGGTACTTGCCGTATTCACCGCGTTCATCGGCATGCTGCTGGTTGATAAATCACTGCCGCCGTGGATCGTGGTTGTCGGCGGCTGCGTTGGCATCTGGCTCATCGCGGGCGCGAGTTTCGCGATGAACTGCCTGCTCGAAGCGGCGGTCGACGCCCGCATGAAGCGCACCAACTGGCGGCCTTCGGCACAAGGCAAACTCAGCACCACCCAGATCGTTGTTTTCGCATTGGTGCTGGGCGCGCTTGGCAGTGCAGTGTTGATGGCCACAACCAACGTGCTGACGTGGGCGCTGACGCTCGGCACGTTCTTCGGCTATGCCTTCATTTACACGCTGTATCTGAAACCGAACACACCGCAAAACATCGTGATCGGCGGCGCTGCGGGCGCGATGCCGCCGGTGCTCGGGTGGGTCGCGGTCGCAAATGACGTTTCTGCCGCTCCGCTGCTGCTTTTCCTCATCATCTTCGCCTGGACGCCGCCTCACTTTTGGGCCTTGGCGCTTTATCGGCAGGAAGATTACGAAAAATCAGGGCTACCGATGTTGCCCGTCACGCACGGCCGCGACTTCACGCTGCTACACATGCTGCTCTACACGTTTTTGTTGCTTGCCGTATCGCTTTTGCCGTTTGCCATCCGCATGAATGGCTGGTTGTACGGCATCGTGGCCCTCGTGTTGGGTGTGCGCTTTATTCAACTGGTCTGGCAATTGAAAAAGAGCTATACGGATCAGAAGTCTCGTGCTGTTTTCCGCTTCTCGCTCACGTACCTGACCGGTCTATTCGCGGCGCTGCTGGCGGACCATTACCTGATCGGCTAAATCTCGACCATCTCAAAGTCGTCTTTACGCGCGCCGCATTCAGGGCAGGTCCAGTTCATGGGCACATCGTCCCATTCGGTGCCAGCCTTGATATTGTCCTCGGGCCAGCCAGTCTCCTCGTCGTAGATCCAGCCGCAAATCAGGCACATGTACTTTTTCATATAAATCTCGTCGCGCTTCAAGCTTTAAGACCGCGAGATTGTAGGTGAACCAGTTGCGCTCATTAGAATCCAACATTGACTAAGATAACAACGACATAGGTGAGCCTGGTGGAAATCGCTGAGGACAAGACGCAAACCGTGCCAGAAGCGATGCTCGCCGCCAGGTCAAAACTCGGGCAGATTTTGCTCTCGCGCGGCAAAATCGAAGCAGCCGAGCTTGATCGCATACTCCGATTGCAGGCTGCGTCAACGCGCCCGGACAAGCTGGGAAATTTGCTGACGACGCTGGGCGTCGTTTCAGCCCGTGATGTATCGCAGGCGCTCGCGTTTCAGGCCAATCTTCCGTATGTGGAAGCATCCGCATTCCCCGATATTCCGATACTCGAAGAACGTATTTCTGCACGCTTTCTGCGCGATTCGCGAGCCCTGCCTATCGAGGAGGACGAAGACACGCTTACTCTCGCGGTGGCAGATCCGAACGACGAATATGTTCGCCATTCGTTTGAGCTGGTCACGAACCGGAAGGTCCACCGAGTGATCGCCATTGGCACCGAAATAGACGGTGCGATCGAGCGCCTTTATGGCGGTGGGCGCAGCGCAGCCTCGCAGTTGACGGGCGGTGATCTCGATCTTGAGGCCCGCATCGACGCGGATGCGCTTGGTGATGACGTCCAGCAGTTGAAAGATCTGGCCTCCGAAGCCCCGGTGATCCGGTTGGTGAGCCTCTTGATTACCAACGCGCTCGAAGCCCGAGCTTCGGACATTCATATCGAACCGTTTGAGAATCGTCTGGTGATTCGCAACCGCATCGATGGCGTCTTGCACGAAATCGAATCGCCACCCAAGCGCCTCGCCGCCGCCGTGATTTCGCGCATCAAGATCATGGCCAATCTCGACATCGCCGAGCGCCGCTTGCCGCAGGACGGGCGTATCCGCTTGCGCATTCAGGGCAAGGACATCGACCTTCGCGTCTCCACCGTGCCGACCATGCACGGCGAAAGTGTTGTGATGCGTATTCTGGACAAGAGTGGCGTCCAGCTTAACTTCGAGAAGCTCGGTTTCGCGCCGGACATCCTCGCCAAATTCAAGGAAGCGCTGGCGCAACCCAACGGCATTTTGCTCGTTACCGGCCCGACCGGTAGCGGCAAAACGACGACGCTCTACACCGCGCTCGACGAGCTCAATCAGCCCGACGTGAAAATTCTGACGGTGGAGGATCCGGTCGAGTATCAGATGGCGGGTATCAACCAGATTCAGGTCAAGCCGCAGATCGATCTGACGTTTGCCAGCGCGCTGCGCTCCATCGTGCGGCAAGACCCCGACATCATCATGATCGGTGAGATTCGCGATCTTGAAACCGCCGAAATCGCCGTGCAAGCCGCGCTGACGGGCCATCTCGTGCTGTCCACGTTGCACACGAACGACGCGCCTGCGACGGTCAGTCGCTTGATGGACATGGGCGTCGATGACTACCTGCTCACGAGCACGCTGGTCGGTGTATTGGCGCAGCGCCTGGTACGCACGCTGTGTACGCATTGCCGTGAGCCGCACACGCTTGAGGCCGATGTGGCGCGTGAGATCGGCCTGCCGCGCGTCGGCGCGCCCGAGCGCCCCACGATTTACAAGGCCGTTGGCTGCAAAGAGTGCAGCGGCACCGGTTTCACGGGCCGTATGTGTATCGCCGAGATGATGCCGTTGTCAGAGCCGATTCGTCGCCTCATCATGCAAAAGGCGAACGCCAGCGATTTGCGCCGTGAAGCGCTCGCTGAGGGCATGTTGCCGATGTATGACGATGGCCTGCGCAAAGTCCTGGCGGGCACGACGACCCTCGAAGAAGTGCTTCGCGCGACCCGCGAAGGCTAGGCCAGACTCTTATGGCGCTCTTTGCATTCGATGCCGTTCGACAATCCGGTGACCCGGTCTCAGCCCAGCTGGAAGCGGCTTCTGAGGCGGAGGCCGTCGAGCGCGTGCGCGAGCAGGGGCTCATCCTGCTGCGCATTCAGACCGCTGCGGCTGCTGCGATTACGTCTCATGAGAAAAAGCTGGGCACGTTTGCGCGGCTCTTCGCTCCGCGCAAGGTCACTCGCGATCAGGTCGTCGCGTTCACGCGTGATCTGGCCAATTTGATCTCGGCGGGTTTGCCGCTGGATCGTGCTTTTGAACTGCTGGTGGGCCTTGCTGATTCAGGGCCACAAGCCGCGCTGTTACAGGATTTGCGCGATCGGGTGCGCGGCGGACAGGCGCTGTCGCAGGCGCTCACCGAGCACCCGAAGGAGTTTGACCGGCTCTTTGTGAACATGGTGCGTGCCGGTGAGGCGAGCGGCACCCTCGGGCCGGTGCTTGAGCGTATTTCCGAGTTTCAGGAACGGAGCGCCGAGTTGCGCTCCAGCGTGCAGTCCGCCTTGCTCTACCCGATTGTGCTCGTCGCCGTGGCGATTGTTGCGGTGCTGACGATGATCTTTTTCGTGGTGCCGAAGTTCGAAACGACGTTTCGCCAATTCGGCAAGGCGCTGCCGCCTGCGACCGAAAATCTGCTCGCGATTTCGCACTGGTTTCGCGAGGATGGCTGGATGGTTTTGATTGCGGCTGCGGCGCTCTTCATCCTGATTCGTGGCCGTTTGCGCACGCCGGTCGGGCGGCTCAACTGGGATCGGCGCAAGCTGACTTTGCCGATTCTGGGCGATCTCTTCGCCAAAATTGAGGTAGCACGTTTGGCCCGTACTTTGGGTACGCTGTTGGGCAATGGGGTGAGCCTGTTGCCAGCGCTCACTATCGTCAAGGACACCGTGGATAATCGCGCGCTGGCCAATTCGCTGGAGGGCGTTCTGGTGCGTCTGAAGGCAGGGCAGGGCTTCGCGCGGCCCTTGATGGAGACGGGACTCTATCCCAAGCTCGCGGTTCACATGGTCGCCGTGGGCGAGGAAACCGGGAAGCTCGACTCAATGCTGCTCAAAGTGGCCGAGGTGTACGACGTTGAGGTCAACACCACGCTCAAACGCGCGCTGGGCCTCCTGGAGCCGGTGTTGATCCTGACGCTCGCGGTGGTTGTTGGCGGCATTATTTTCGCCTTGATGAGCGCATTGCTGGGGCTCACGGAATTTAATGTGTAGGCGGCGGTCGTATGAAAGCCCCCGATATTTTTGACAACTTTTTCATGAAATGGCCACTGCATTAGGGCTAGAGGCCGATTGTTTTATGAGTCGACTATGCGACAAAAGGCCCTTCAGCCCCACTAAAATGGCGCATTGATTGAAAAGCTATTAATACGACGCCGCCGCCCAATGCCCGAAAATCGAAGGGCGGTGACGGCGATTTGAAGAGAAAACTATGAAAACGAAATTTATGACTCGCCAACCTCAAAGCACGCAAAGCAGGCAACGCGGCTTCACGCTCATGGAGCTTCTGGCTGTGATCGTGATCATCGGCGTGCTCATGGCCACCATCGGCAGCCGCTTTATGGGGCAATCTGAGAAAGCCAAAGCGAACGCAGCCAAGATCGAAATGGGTCAAATGCTGCAATCGCTCGACCTGTTCAAGCTTGAAGTTGGCCGTTATCCCAGCTCGCAGGAAGGCCTCGACGGATTGTTGAAAAACCCCGGTAATTTGCCCAACTGGAGCGGCCCGTACCTGCGCAAGGACAACATCAAGGACCCGTGGGGTAACGATTACAAATACTCGTCCCCTGGCCCCACCAACACGCCGTTTGAAATCAAATCGCTGGGCGCCGATGGCAAAGAAGGTGGCGACGGCGAAAACGCTGACATCACCAAGAGCTAGCGTTCGCTCAGCTCAATTTCGTCTGAAGCCCTGATCATGCAGACCCCCAACGCCGCCCCGACGCGCGCGCGGACGCTGGGGCACGTCGCTCATCCCGTTCGCGCGGCAGGCTTTACGATGCTCGAATTGCTGGTGGTCATCGTGATCATCGGTGTGCTCGCCGCGCTATCGCCGCCCATGTTCTCCTCTGGCGTCACCTCCGCCGAGCATCGCGCCGTCGCGCGGGCCATCGCACAGGAGTTGCGTTTTGCGCGAAGCGAGGCGATTGCCAGCCGCAAAGACGTCGGTGTGGAGTTCAATCTGGCTGACCGAACTTATCAATTGCCCGGTGGCAAGCGTCGCGGCAAATGGCCCGAAGGCGTCGCACTTGAATTAACGACGACGGCCGCTGAAACGCTCGACGAGAAGCATGCGTCAGTCCGCTTCTACGCCGACGGTGGCTCCACCGGCGGGCGCGTGACGCTCAAGTTCAAGGAGCGCGAATTTCGTATTGACATTGGCTGGCTTACCGGCCGCATTGCGATTGAAGAAGCATGATGGCGCGACGCCCACACTGCCCCCAGCGCGGCTTCACGCTGCTTGAAGTCATCGTTGCTGTGGTGATCGCAGCGCTTTGTCTATCGGCGTTGTCGCAGGTGTTTGCGACGGGCGTGCGCTCGGCGTCCGCGTCGAGCGACTACGTGAGGGCGATGACCTTGGCGCAGGGCTTGCTCGCTGGCGCAGGCATCGAAAAAGCCTTGTCCGACGGTAGCGAATCCGGGGTATCGAGCGATGGTCGATTGCAATGGTCGTTAATCGTCGCACCGGAGCCAGTGGAAGAAGGCGACGCACTCGTAAAGCCTACGCTGGAACTGAAGCGCCTCGTCGCCCGCGTCGCCGTGAGCAATCCCGGTGATCTACCCGGAACCAAACAGCGCAACGTTGAACTCACCACGCTGCTCGTCGTGCCGCGTTTGCTTCCGTGAACGCTGGTCGACCCCTGCCACAACGCGCCGCTGCCGCACAACGCGGCTTCACACTAATCGAGCTGATCGCGGCGATCACGCTGCTCGCCGTTTTGACCACCATTCTTATGGGCACGGTGCGTGGTGCTGAGCGGAGCACGAGCGCCGCCAATGATGCGGTGGAGCGCACTGAGCAATATGCTCGTACGCACGCTTTTCTGCGTGAACATATTTCTGGTGTATTGCCGATGCGCTGGAGGCGTGAAGTCTCGCAGCCGCTCAAATTCAGCGGCAAGCAAACAAGCCTCACCTACTTTGCGCCGGTGACTTCGCAGATCGCCGAGGGCGGCGTGATGTGGTGGCAGTTAGCTGTCGCAAAGTCGACGCAGAAAAGCCAGCTCGTAATGCGTCGTCAAGCCGCTGACCCCGAAGAAAAGGCGGTTCCTGATATTTCCGCTGCCGAGCAGCCCATCGTGCTCGCTGACAACATCGAAGCGCTGTCGATCTCGTACTTCGATGCGGGTTACGACCCCTTGACCAACCCCGACTCGGGCAATTGGGTCGACTCGTGGGACGAGAACTCGCGCATGCCATCAATCATCGCTATTCGCGTTACCGAAACAGGCGGCAAGCGTTGGCCTGATCTCTACGTTCCCGTGAAGCTGTCGCAGGCGCTAGGCTGCAATTTTGACTATCAACGCCAGCGCTGCATCATTCAGAGCACAGTAAATCGATGACGGCCAAACTTAAGCGTTACCGACGTGTGCAAAAGCAAAAGGGTATTGCGCTCATCATGGTGCTCGGGCTGGTGATATTTCTCACCGTGATCGCACTCTCGTTTTCCGATTCGCAGCGCGTGAGCACGCAGGTCACGAGCAACGCGCTGGCGTCGGCCAGCGCACAGGCGGCGGCCGACGGCGCGGTCAATCGTATGGTGTTTGAGTTGTCGCGCCCACGCTCAGCCGATGCCCAGAGCGCGCTCGCGCAGTGGAAAATTGACGGCGTTGTTCATCAATGGGCCGAAAACGGCTCGCAGATTGCGGTTTCCGCTAAAAGTGAGACTGCTAAAATCGATTTGAACTTTGCGTCTGAGCCTCTGCTCAAACGGGTGTTCACGTCGGTTGGGGCAACAGAAGAAGAAGCGGACGCCATTGTTGCGTGCATCAAAGACTGGACGGACGCCGACAACCTTAAACGGCCCAATGGAGCCGAGGCCGACGACTACCGTGCCGCTGGCAGAAAGGTTTTACCTGCCAATGATTTTTTCATCGCGATCGAGGAACTTCAAAACGTGATCGGCATCAGCCCGAAAATTTATAACGCGGTGGCCCCCCTGCTAACGGTGCAATCGCGCTCGCCAGGGATTGATCCGCAAACAGCATCATTAACGGTGCTGAGTCTGGTGCCCAATATCGACGTCGCGCAAGCGCAGACATGGGTTGCGGCGCGCGATCAAGCGTTGCTTGAAGGGCAACCGGTGCCGCCGCTTCCGTTCAGCAGTCCTTATTTCGCCTCTGGCACCAACGCGGTTCGGATTCGTGCGGATGTCGTCACACCTTCGGGGGTGCGCGCCTCTCGTGAGGCCAGCGTTCGTGTGGGTGGCGCCCCTCGCGGTCGACCACAATATTTTTTGTGGCAACCGGGCTTTGCCACGGATGCTCCCGCCAACATGACACCCAACCTGCCGAACCCAGCGGGCACAGCGGGGCGCGTCAATGGCTGATACGAATTCGTCGCAATCGACCGCCAGCCAACAGTGGGATGAATTTCTCGGCTGGTGGAAGCAGCAGTTGTGGGAATGCATTCCCGCGAGCTGGCGCGCGAAGTCTACTCAGGCGCGCCGCCCCGCGATGTGGGCGCCGGCGACTGATCAGGTCTGGGCCGCTGGCGCATCCGCGCTGGATTCACAAATTTTTACGCGTTCTGCGCTTGCGCAACGTGGCGGCGCAGTGGCCCTTGTTGCCGGCGACGCCAACGGGTTTCGCCGCGTGGTCGAGCTACCCATCGCCGTATCGGGTCGTCTTCAACAAGTGCTGGGTTTCGAGCTGGACCGGTTGACACCGCTTCGCGCGAGCGATCTGTACTACGATTTTCGGGTGCTTGACCGTAATGTGACAGCGGGCAATTGTCGAGTCGAGGTGGTCGCCGTCCCCCGTGCACGCGTCGCCCCCTGGCTTGCCGATGCCCAACAAAGAAACCTTCAAGTCACGCGACTCGTCCTCGCGCCGACGGACATTGATTCGTCGCTGAATCTGCTGACCGCATCGCAGGCTGAGGCCGATACGCCGTCGCGGTTTCGCTGGCTCAATAAGGCATTGCTCGCGTTGTGCGCGCTGCTCGCGGTTGCTCTGATTGCGTTTCCGCTGTGGCAGATGCGCCAGCAGGTGATTGATCTGATGCCGGTTGAGGCTACAGCCAAAACTGAAGCCGAAGCCGCGAGCATTTTGCAGAAACAACTGGAGAAGCAGATTGGTGAATACAACCTGCCGCTCGTCCGAAAGCATGGCGCACCGCTGGTGATTCAGGTGATTGAAGACCTTACCAAACGGCTCCCGGATGACACTTGGGCGACCTCCTTTGAAATAAAAAGTACGCCCGCTCTGAAAACTCGCGAAGTTATCGTGCAGGGCGAAACTGGAAGCGGCGGCAAAATTTTGCAGCTGTTTCAAGAGTCACCGCTGTTGAAAGACCCGGTGCTTAAAGCAGCGATGGTGCGCATGACGAATCCCAGCTCAGAGCGCTTTCATATTGCGGGTGAATTGGTCGCCGCCGAATTGCCGAAGTCCTTGCTGCTGTCGGACGCCTCGGCTGTGATGACCGTGCCGGGTGTTTCGGTCGTGCCCGCAGCGCCTGCCGGTTCGCCGGCTTCAGCAAAAGCGGCTACCGCCCCTAGCGCGGCTGTAGCACCTGCGCCGGGCGCTGCAACACCAGCTGCCGTGACGTCTCCGGTGGCTGCGCCAGCCAATCCCGCTGCTGTGGCGCTGCCGACGAGCGACGGATCACGCAAAGGTGCGGCAAATTCAACGGCCGCGACAGCCGGTTCTGGCGCTAACGGTGGGCCACCCGCGGCACCGGAGAAACGGCCATGAATTGGCCCACTGGTTTACGCGGTCGGCTGCTAGCCGTCGGATTATTGTTGCTCGCGACGTGCGCCGTCATCGCCGCGGTTGCGATTCCATCGTATGTGCTCTATCACCGCTATGACGACACCATCACGCAGGCGCAGGAACGCATTGATCGTTATCGCCGCGTGTCTTCGCAGCGACCGGAGTATCAGCGCGCACTTGACCTGCTTAAGGCCCGCGAAAGTGCCCGGTTCTTCCTCAAAAACACCACACCCAATCTGGGCGGAGCCGAGCTGACCGATCTGGTGCGCCAGATTGTCGAAACCAACGGTTCGCGATTGGCCTCGATACAGGCGGCGACGGTTAAGGATGAAGGCGGTTTTCGCATCTATTCGTTGAATATTGGCTTCAACGCCACACCTGCATCGCTGCAAAAAGTGCTGTACGCCATCGAGACGTCGATTCCCTACTTGTTTATCGACAGCACGACGATCCGTGCGACGGTACCGCGTGGTTACAAGCCGCCGCCGAATCAGGAGCCGGAAGTTTCAACGACGATGGAAGTTCAGGCCTACGGCCCGAAAGACGTCACGCGTAACCCTCGCGCCCCGGCAGCCGCTGGCGGTGGCGCTAACAGCGTGGGTGCTGCCGCTCCCGGAGGCAAGGGATGAGCTCACTCTTCACGCTTCGGAACAGCTTGATTGCACTCGCAGTTGCACTCGCAGCCGCGCTTGGATTCGAGACGGATTGGGGTTCAGCGCTCACCGCGTCGCCCCCCCCTTCGCGATCAGTCACGGGCAAGCACGACAACGCTGCTGTACTGCCGGATTTCCGCCTCAGTTCGGAGGCGACAAACTACGCGCAGATATCTGAGAGGCCATTGCTCAACCCAACGCGTAAACCCGCGCCAACCCAATTGGTAGTTGCGGCGACAGAACCCCCTAAGCCTCAAGTGCGGCGCGGCCTCTACCAATTGATCGGCGTCATGGATTTGGGAACCGTCAAAGTAGCGCAGGTCCGAGAAATTGCCTCGAATCGAACCAAGAGTATTCGTGAAGGCGATGCGCTTCAGGAAATGACCGTCAAAAAAGTTGATGCGACGCAGGTCACACTTGCGTTTCAGGGCGAAACCGACGTGCTCGAACTTGCCAAGTTCACGGCCTCGGGTCGCGTGCCGCAACCCGTCGCGCCGCCACCCCCGCCACCGCAACCAGTCACGCAGGCGCAGCCTGCCGCACCTGCGGCAGCGGCAGTGCAACCACCCCCCCCGACAGCGGCGGTACAACCTTCAGTTCCAGGCCCACGCATATACCCCAACGGCTTGGTCGAAGTGACGCCGCAATCAAGCGAACCGCGACAGGTCATGAATGTGGTGGAAATGCTTGAGCGTCGTCGCCTTGCCCGGCAGCAGGCCGGCGGCCAATAGGATATTGAGATGAAAGATTGGAACAAAAAGATGACGGCGAGACAGTTGGGCGGAGGGATTGCCATCATGATGGCGGTGGGGCTAGCTGGGTGTGCAAGTACCCCCGGCGGCACGGGCGCTGCGGATCGCGCCGCGCCTTCGCGATCCGATACGCTTTATCCGCGGGTTGCAGCGAGTGCGCCGCGCCTGACCCAAGCCCCATCGGTGGTGCAGGCCGATCCAGCGAATGCGAGAACCGACACGGCTGATCGTGTCAAGATGTCCCTAGGCAATGATCGCACCTTCCGCATCCCACAAGCGCGCCCCGCCGACGGCGACGAACAGGGCACGATCACAGTCAATTTCGAGAACGGCGACATCCGCGAAATCGTACGCAACCTGATTGGCGATGCGCTGGGCGAAGGCTTTGTCATTGATCCAGCGGTGACCGGCACGGTAACTGTTCGTACGGCAAAAGGTATCAAGCGCTCGGACATCATTCCGACCCTTGAAATGCTCTTGCGCATGGTCAAGGCGGTAGTGGTCAAGGAAGGTAACTACTGGCGCATATTGCCCGAAGGTGGTGCGAATCTGGGAACTGCGGCGCCGCGAATACAGCTGCGGCCAGCGGGTGGCAATGGCGTCATCATCTTGCCGGTCCGTCATATCGGCGCAAAAGAACTGGAACGGGTCATGGCACCGTTCGCTAAGCAACCGGCTACCGGTTCTATTCGCGTCGACGAGTTGCGTAATCTGCTGTTTCTCACCGGGACCGAGGCCGAGATTCGCAACATGCTCGAAATTGCCGAGATGTTCGATGTGAACCTCATGGCGGGCATGTCTTTTCTCGTCTATCCCCTGGAGTCGGCCGACGTTAAATCCGTGGCCGCTGACTGGGAGAAAATCTTCCCCGCCGCAAGCAACCCGTTCGCTGGCCTTCTGCGCGTAGTGCCGATCGAGCGAATGAATGCCGTGCTACTGATCTCGCCGCAGCGTGACGTTATTCTCGAAGCCCGCCAGTGGCTCGAGCGGCTGGATAAAGGCACTGACGCGGGCGGCGGCGCTCGACTGTATGTTTATTATCTGCAATTC
Source organism: Burkholderiales bacterium (assembly GCA_025352105.1). Classification (GTDB taxonomy): domain Bacteria; phylum Pseudomonadota; class Gammaproteobacteria; order Burkholderiales; family Casimicrobiaceae; genus Casimicrobium. The sequence goes on from JANXUB010000222.1 coordinate 48,998, forward strand.
ACGCAGGCAGAGAAGCTGCAGGCGATCTTGCAACAGGCCGTCACTGGGCGGGTCAATCAGACGACGACAGCAGCTACTGTCGCTCCGGGGCAAACGGCCACAACGCTGAGTTCGGCCGTTTCGCCGATAGCAGGCCAGCCACTGATCACTCCGGGCAATACGTTTAACAACCTGCAAACCACGACGGCGCAACGACCGTTCGTCAACACGCCCAGTGTTGCCGGAGCAGCGGGTCAGCCAACTGGACTCGCCCGTAACGCAAACGTCATTGCCGACAAAGACCGTAATGCACTGCTGATCGTTGCCACGCCATCAGAATATGCCGCCATAGAGTCGGCCATCAAGAAGTTGGACACGGCACCAAAGCAAATTGCTATTGAAGTTCAAATCGCGCAGATTCAACTCACGGGCGATTTTTCGTTTGGGCTGAGCGGATTGTTCACGGGCAAACCCAATGCGCCTATCAACCGTATGACTTCTGCCAATGGCATTGGAACTCTGGCTAATGCGGCTGCGGGGGCGGCGTTCAATTACACCTGGTCTGTGGGTTCCGCCGTGAAGGCGGCGATCGACACATTGCAGACGACATCACAATACCGCACGATCGCCTCTCCAACACTGATAACGCTCGACAATCAAAAGGCTTCTTTTGTTTCGGGGCAACAAATATCCGTCACCACTGGCACCGTCACGACGCCTACCGCCACAGTGATCGGCTCCGCGAACACAACGTCTACGACACAACAATACATCTCGACGGGTATCACCGTGAATGTCACGCCGCGTGTTAGCGGAAACAATGTGTTTCTCGAAATCAATCAACAAACCAGCAATGCGGCTGCCGCGCCCGCTGGACAAAATCCGAATATTGATACAAAGAGCGTCACAACAACGCTCATGGTGCCGAACGGCGACACCATTTTGATGGGTGGATTCATTCAGGATTCCACAACAAAGGGCACTGCCGGCATTCCTTTCGTTTCGACCATCCCGGTACTAGGCGGTTTATTTGGAAATCAGACGTCGGACTCCAATAGATCGGAGCTGGTTATGCTGATTACACCCCGCATCATGGCGACCATTGAGGAAACACGGAGCGTAGTCGACGAACTTCGTCAAAGTATGAGCAGCATTGAAGGCAGCATGCCTCAGGTCGGAACGCGCGGACTTCCAACGGCATCCGAAGCACGCCAGGAGCTCAAAGATCGTCGTGCTGCCGAGAAAATTCCAAACGAGTTCAATCAATCGCTCAAAGTGCAGCCTAACAATGCCCAACAGTGACTCGATTGTTGTATCGATGCAACAGCGCGTTATCCCAGCAGGCTGGGGCTTTGAGCAACCCTTTAACTATAAATATGAGCCTTAAAACCCTTCCCCAAATCGTGACAATCGCAGCCGCTCTGGTGGCTTCCGTGCTTTTGACGGCGTGCGCTACGACGGGTGTTGCGCCAGCGCAAAAACTCACGCCCGAGCAACTGCAAAAGCGCGCTACGGAGCGCTCAACCGCACGCTGGAAAGCCTTGACAGACAAGCGTTTCAGCGATGCCTTCGGGTTTCTGTCGGAGGCCTCAAGGGCGAGCGTTTCGGCAATTGAACACGAGGCCGCCATGAAACGCATGGGGTACCTGGCGGCTACTGTAGAGAGCGCCAGCTGTGATGATTCGATTTGCAGCGTCAAAACGATCGTCATGCTTCCCATTTTTGTCCGTGGCGTCGGCGCGCGTCCCCAAAATGTGCCGGTAGAAGAACAGTGGATTTTGAACGGCGGTGAACTATGGTTGATCCGGCGCTAAAAACTGTTGTAGACTTCAGTCAAGGGCAAATGTCCGAAAAAACTAATATTGCTGTTGGTTCTAAAGTGATCACTCAAAAACTCAATGCAGAGGAGTCAAATCTAAATATGAAAACGTTCAAGCAAAAAGCGCTATTTTCCGCTCTCGCGGGTGCCAGCGCCTTCGCTATGGCGGGCGCTGCGAATGCCGTCTACGTCAATGCTGATGGTCTCGGCCAAGCACTTGTCTACCCTTACTATACTGTCCGCGCAGGTAACGTAACGTTGCTGTCGGTGGTAAACACAACAACTCAGGCGAAAGCAGTCAAGGTACGTTTCCTTGAAGGCAAAAACTCGCAAGAGGTGTTGGACTTTAACTTGTTCCTGTCTGCTAAAGACGTTTGGACTGGTTTGATTTCTCCTACGGCAGCTGGTGCAACCATCCTGACCGCAGACAAGAGCTGTACCAATCCAAAGATCCCAACGGGTGGTGCGGACTTCCGTAACTTCCTGTTTGTGACTGATGCAGCCGCACTTCAAACGCTTGATCGTACCCGTGAAGGTTACGTCGAGATGATTGAAATGGCGACCATTGCAAACGATTCGGCGCTCGGCAAAGACGTTACCCACGTCGGCGGTGTTCCGGCTTGTAAGCTGACTACGGATTCGAGCTTTATTGCTGCGTCTGGTCTGACTGTGCCATCGGGTGGTATGTTCGGTAACGGAACCATCCTGAACGCCGCAGGCGGCGCCAGCACGGGTTACGATGCTGTAGCTATCGACGGTTTGGGATGGCAGCGTCCTCCAGTGACGATTTCGGGTGATACGACCCCGAATTTGGCAGGTAACTTGTCTACCAGCAAGACCAGCGTTGTCACTAACGGCGGTAACCTGTACATCACTAACTGGCTCAACACGATTTCTGCAGTATCGGCAACGATGATGCATGACAATGTGTATGGTGAGTATGCCTTCACGACTGATGGAATCATCGGTACGGATTGGGTCATCACGATGCCTACGAAGAGCCAGTATGTGAACGGCACGACACCTAGGCCTCCTTTCCAGCGCATTTGGGATACGACGAATGGTGTCTCGTGTGACGACGTTCAGTTGATCTCAACCGATCGTGAAGAATTCGTTGGTATCACCAATGATGACTTCTCACCACGTCCGCCAGCAGCTAAGGGCAATGCTCTTTGCTACGAAGCCAACGTGATTTCGTTTGGTGGTGTCACGGCGACTGGCGCAAGCTTGACGCTGGGCTCGACCAATGACGTAGGCATCAAGCCGGTTCAAAACCAAGGCCTTGAAGTTCCTACAGCTGGCAAAGAAGGCGGCTGGTTGGCGTTGACGTTCACAAACCCGAACGCACAGATTTCTGGTACGGGCGAGATCATCAACACGACCGGTGCAACGGGTGCGACGACTTCGGGCGTGGGCACACCTATGACTTACTTCGGTCTTCCAGTGGTTGGCTTCGCGATCTCTGGCGCTTCGTTCAAAACGGGTAATCCGCAGCAGAACTACAGCAACAGCTACACGCTCAAATACTCGCGCAAGATTCAATAGTCTTCGCTTGAGTTTGATGAAAAGAGGGCCTTCGGGCCCTTTTTTTATTGATATCAAGTACCGTTGGTCGGTTCCGCGCAACAAAAATAAAGCGAATCGACTAAAATATGGAGATAAGTTTCGGGGGCGACACTGTCAAATTCGACGATACTTTAGAGGATGGCTGTATGAAAAGAGTTTTAAGTTTGATATGTGTGCTCGGCATATATTCACTAATTGGCACGTCGGCGGCACAGACCCCGTCAGCCGCAGGTAAGTCAGACACGACTTGCACGCAGACCGATGCGCTGACCTTAGTTTGCAGCACAACAACGAGATTGACCTTGCCCGCAGGCGTAAGTCTGGCGAATATGACGCTCCCCGCCGGCACAGCCGCTGGCCCTGCGTGCACTTCACTAACCGCTTCACCTTCGTCGCAAATCGCTGCCAGCACACCCACAACCATTTCGCTTAGCGTGAATGGATGTCCGACTTCAAGCGCTTACACGTATTCATGGGCCGCGCCCGTTTCGTCTTCCACAACGGGTGCCACTGCTTCGAATACCGTTACGCTTTCCAACAGCGTTCCCACGCAGTCGTACTCGGTCACCGTATGTTTCGCGGCGAATCCGGGTGCCTGTTCGACGTACACCGCTACGGTGTCCGTAGTTCCTTCGGTTGTTATTCCATCGTTGGCAGGCTGTGCAGTCACTCCTGCCTCGACCAGCGTTGTTGTTGGAGGAACTACCTCTCTGTCAGTCGCTTGCAGCGCAGGAACTGCCGCCGGATCCGGCGTGAGTTATCAGTGGTATCGCGGTGCTTCGGCCGTTGGCGCAAACAGTTCGACGTACTCGGTCTCCGCAGCTGACACGGCCTCTGCCGGAAATCTGACGTTCCGAGTGGACATCGCCAATAGCGCGCCAAGCACACAGTCGGCAAGTGCTACAGTCACGGTGACCCCGCCAGTAAGTAATGTCGTTGACTATTGCCCTTCCTCACCGGTTCGCTTAGTTTTCAACGCGTCGGAGCCTTATCGAAAAATTTACACTTCTGACTTCGGCAGTACTCCACCGGGCGGCTACTTTGTAGTGGCTGTGGATGTAACCGCAAGTGACTCAACCGTTGGCCGCTATTTGGCTGAAGTTGGATACAGTGACTTTGGCGCCACTCGGAGCGGACGCTATGTCACGTTGTCTAAATCCAAATGCGACTTCACAGATGCGGCGCAATGGTTATCGGTCAATGTAGGCGGAGTAAAGTTGGCCGATAACGCAGGCGGCGGAACCGTTGCAATGGGAGCGGAATCGCGTGCAGCCAATGCCAAATTGACCCCGGGCCGTTGGTACCTGAATTTTCAGAACGCTCCCGGTGCTTGCCCGTCCTATGTGTCATCGTGCGACACGGTGATTGGTTGGGCTAACTAGACCAAGCGGTCGCACAAACGCGCCCGCTTCGGCGGGCGTTTTTATTTTACAAACCCATTTTATTTGCCCATGAAATTAGCATTGCTTACGTTTCTGTTCGCTGCCACATCGTGCGTGGGCTTTGCCACGTCCGCTACGCTTGCGAAACAGGGTGACATTACTGTCTCCACAGAGGACTTTTACGCGTATCACTTCATGAACACCCCAAAAAGGGTGGAAGCACTTCGAGAAAGTCCGAAGGAGTTGCAGAGCACGATTGTTGAAGTATTTACGCCGCGCGCATACCGCAAGCATCCGGAGTTGCAGGCCAAGAAAGACAATGAGGAGCAGCGCTATTACGGGCTACAGCTTGAGCGAGCTCCCTTACTTGCCGATCTCAATCTAATCGAACGTCGCACGCGGGCTGCGTTTAATGCGGCAGATGCGACCACCGTCGCTCGCGCGAAAGAAATTTGGATCGCCGACTCCGCTAGATTCATGGAAGAAGAATCTGCCGACATCACACAAATCTTTTTTGACTTTGGACTTCGTACTTATCCAGAGACCATCGCGCGCATCGAGGAAGCACAGAAGCAGCTCGCTGACGGAGCATCGTTCGACGAGGTGCTGTCGCGCTATACCGATGACAAGGCGGCCAAGGAGACCAAAGGCAAGCTTACTAATATTTCATCAGCGCGCTCGGACCCATTGATGGGCATTCTGATTTTCAAAAAACTGACTGAGGGTCAGGTATCACCGCCTACGCCGTCGCGAATCGGCTTGCACATTGTCAGGCTCGACAAAAAGCATCCAAAACGCCAGCGCCCGTTTGAAGAGGTCAAAGGAAAGATATTTGAGCTACTCATGGAGGATGCGGTGAAGCGCGCCCGCTCGGCCTTTGTCGAAAATCTAACGCGCGACGAAATTACTGTGGACGAGAAAGCCTTCAATGATTTCCTTATTAAGGACGACCCCGCCCTTGAAGAGAAGCGCCGCGAAGTCTACAAGCAGCTCGGAATTCCTATCTCAGCTCCGATTGATAGCAAGAGGTAGGGCTGATCGCGCGTGCACCTCAAAATGCTGCGGCCACTGGGAGCACTGAGTATTGGCACGGCTTGCGGATTGAGTTGAGATCTGCGAGTACAGGCACTCGCTAGGGCGACACTGAATTAATCGCCGCCCCGGCGAAGGCCTGGGCCTACGCCCGTCACAAGTCGTTGATTTTGTGGAGAGCCTACCGCGGCGCAGGCCGGGGGCGTGGATACCGGCCTTCGCCGGTATGGCTAGGAAACAGCATTATTCAGCGTTTCCCTAGAGGAGGTCGTGTTGCGATCTCCTCGTGAAATAACGCTTTCCCGCTTTCGCTAAAGTGCGGCTGCACTAGGCGGAAGTAGGCGCCCGCGACCGCGATCTTCACCGTCTACGCGCTTGTCGAGGACTAGCAACCGACGGTGCGTGACGAAACTAAACGTGCAGCGCCGCCAGCGCGCCCACAATGATTCCCAGAGCCGTCACACTAAACATCCCATACTCCACCCAGCGCTTCTTCGTCAGCAATGCAATCGCAGCGAGCGCAATGGCAATTTGCAGAACGGTCGTTGCCTGCGCCCAGCGATGATGCTGATGCATCTCATCATCGCTTTTTTTATCCCACTCGGTTGACGCGGCTTCAAGCTTCTCGGCGTCCTTCTTGATGTCGGCTTTTTCCTTTTTGTAGCGAACGATTTCTTCTGTGTAGAACTGCTTTTTCGTTTCGGGGGCGAGCTCAATGGCCAGTTCGCTCAGGTTCTGTTTGCTGCTCTTGGCCTGGTAGTAGTTCCACTGATTCGACGCTTCGGTCTTCTTGATTGCCGCGTTGTTTTTGTAGAGGCCCGCATTCGCCTGTGTTGCTCCGCCCATGTACGCAAAAATTGCGCCGATGGTGGCAATGATCGCCGTTACGACAGCGATGGCACCGGCGTGCGTGTCTCCGTGCTGCCCTGCGTGTTCGAGTTCGTGATCGTGGGGTCCGTGTACATGAAATCCGCCGCCTGACATGGTGTGTCTCCGTTGGGTGTGTCTTGTTGATGGCTCATCGTGGCCTGCTGCAAGGCGTTATCCGCGAGCATGATTCTATGGCACTGTCCGTTATAGATTGACTACACTCACGCACGCGTGCAAGCAAGCTCGAGCCGCGCCTTCTGTGTGAATTGTTCGCGTCGAATCGAATGATTCTTGTAGCGCAGAGTCGTGGGAATGGTTCGATGCCACGTTTTCTACGTCATGCCCGACTAGACCAAGCGCTTGCTTCGCCCGAAATCAGCCCACAAAAAAGCCTTATTTTGAGTAGTCCAGTAGCGTGAGTTCGTCGACTTCCGATAGATACCCCGACGCACTGCGTGTGGGGACTGCGCTTGGCGAGTTCACCATCACGGACGTGATCGGCGAAGGGGGCTTTGGCACGGTTTATCTCGCCTACGAGGAGACGCTTGACCGCACGGTTGCGATCAAGGAGTACTTGCCAGTCACCATCGCCGCACGCGCGAATGACCAGACGGTTCTTGTCCGGTCGGAAGGCAATCGCGATGCCTATGCAGCCGGGCTGCAAAGCTTCATGCGGGAAGCGCGCTTGCAGGCCCGTTTCTCGCACCCCGCCATGCTTGAGGTCTATCGGGTGTGGGAGCAAAACGGCACCGCGTATATGGCGATGCGGTACTACCCCGGCGAATCGCTACGCGATCTGCGCCGGAATACCGGGTCGTCCGTAACGATTGATGAGGCGTGGATCAAGCGGATTCTGCTACCTGTGTTTGACGCGGTGCGCGAGCTGCATTCACATAGCGTGTTGCACCGCGACGTTTCGCCAGACAACATTCTTATCCTTCCATCGGGCGCGCCCGTTCTGCTCGACTTCGGCGCAGCGCGAATGGTGGTCGCTGGCGCTGCGCAGTCGCTGACGACCGTGCTCAAGCCCGGTTATGCGCCGATTGAGCAATACGCAGGCGACGGCACGATGGAGCAAGGTCCGTGGACCGACGTCTACGGCCTGGGCGCTGTGCTGTATTTTCTGGCGATTGGTAACCCCCCGCCGCAAGCCGTTACGCGAATGATGGCTGACACACTGCCCGGGTTCGACAAAAGCGTCGCGGGCCGATACACCGAGGAATTCGCGGCCGCCATAAAAGGTGCTCTGGCAGTACTGCCCGAAAACAGACTTCAAAGCGTTACTGAGCTCATTAAAGCGCTGCATTGGGACGACCCGCAACGGGGGCAACATTCGCTGTCGACTCGTGTCGCAAACCAGCCCAACGTCGCCGAAGCCCGGACGGTCGTTGATTTGCGTACGGTCGTCACGGGGGCGGCAGCTAAGAAGCATGCGCCTCAAGTGCCCGCCGATGATGACCGAACGGTAGTGTCCGTTAACACTAACTTTTCCCGACTTGCCGTTGAGCAGGCGACTGTCATTCCGGCTGCGCCTGTTCGGCCCGTTGCTTTAGCGGTATTGCCAGCACCAGCGCCGTCGTCACCGCAACAGCCCACGCTGCCAGAGTTATCGCGCGCACGCAGCGGGTGGCGGGGCGGCGTCGCGCTGCTCGCTTTGCTGCTTTTGCTGGGCGGGACGTATGTTGCAGTCGAACGATTTTGGCGTACTGGGCCAACGCAACTTCCACCGGCGCAATCTGTACCACCCACGAGTTCAGGCGCGACTCCCGCACCTCCGGTGCCATCGCCGCCTCAGCAATCAGTTGATACGAAAGCGATGGACACACTCCCCGCTGCGACACCAACCGCACCCACGTTAGAAAAAGCAGGTGAAAGCGCAAAAACTACCAGTGCACCGCCCGCCGCCTCAAAACCAACGAAAAGCGCGCCCGTAGTTGCGCCACCGAAGCAAAAGCCGCCAGCGATCACGCCCAGCCAAGCGACCAGGGCGAAACCTCCTGCGGCAGAGGATGCCCCCTCAGTTCGTCCGGGTTGCGAACGAATATTCGCTAAACTGTCCTTGGGTGCAGCGGAGCTGACAGAGGTTGAACGGCAAAAGCTGGCTGCCTGCAAATAGCAGGTCACAAAATCAAAGGAGGCCTCTTGTCCAAACGCCACATCGCCCGCATTGCGGCGCTACTCTTCTTGTCCGTACTTGTGGCCGCATGTCAGAAAGAAGTGGTTCGACCCGATCCACCGCCGCTGCCGCCGGTTCCGACGATGTACCACTCGGACGCCCCCGCTGCGGTCAATTTTCTTGCTAGAGCGGTCGCGCAACAGCTCTCGCGCACCGACCGACCGCTGCATTCAACGGTGCCCGTCGACGAGTTTTTTAGTGTGCAATCGGCCGAGGTCTCAACGTCGGGCCGAGCGCTCCAGCGCGACCTCGCCGTTGCGCTTTCGCAGGCGATGCCCCCGCTCAAATTTGTGCCGCTCGACGTCAACAGTGCTAACAGCGCACAGTGGGTATTGCTCGCCAATTATGCGGTGCCCAGCAGCACTGAAGCGCTGCAACCGGGCAAGTGGATTCGTCTGCAAGTTGCCATGACGGAATCATCTTCGGGCAAGGTGCTAACCCGGATCAACACTTATCTGGACGCATCGCAGTTCAACGCCGAACCAACCCAGTTCTTCAAAGACGCGCCGATGTACTTCGCCGATGACCGGCACCGCGACCGATTGGGCGCGATGGAAGGGCAGAAGCAGCCGCTCTACAACGCGCTGCAAATTCAGTCCGAATTGGCAAACGCGATCGCGGCGTACGAGGCAGGCAAATTTCCCGATGCCGAGCAAGGCTTCCTGAAGCTTCGTGGAATGGCGGCAAACCATCCGGGCGCGCTCACCGGGCTCTACCAAACGTACTGGAAGATGGCGCGGAAGGCCGAAGCCGAACAGGCGTTTTCGGATCTGGTTGCAGCGGGAATCGACGCCGGATCGCTGTCGGTAAAACTGTTGTTTAAAGTCGGTGGCACAGCCTTTGTCGACAGCGCCGATCTTTCAACGCAGTATCGCCTGTGGCTTAAATCGGTGGGACAGGTGGTCGGAACCAAAAATCGTTGTGTTGACATCACGGGTCACGCCAGCAAATCCGGCTCTACCGAATACAACGACCGTCTATCGCTGCAACGCGCCGAGAGCATCGTCGCTTTGATCGGACAAACCAGCCGCGATGCGCGCACCCGATTCAAAGCCGCCGGGCGGGGATTTCAGGAAACGATTGTTGGCACGGGCGCGAACGACGCGACGGATGCCATTGATCGGCGCGTGGAATTCAAAGTGCGGTCTTGCGGTGGTTAGTTGCCCGTGGAGACCAACCCGCAGCGGTTGAAAATCACCGAACTCGGGCCGATTGAAATTATTTTTGGAGCTTTAAAACATGAAAAAGACAACTCAAAAGATTCGCAACATCGCAGGATTGACTGCATTGGCCGCCGCCTGTCTCGCCAGCATCGCCAGTGCGCCCACGATGGCGCAAGAGCTCTATAGCGGTTATTTGTGCTGCAATTATCGGCACGATGGCAGCGGCTGGATGTCGGACTCGAACTACGGCCCCAATCCCATGATGGGCCTCGGTGCAACCGTCGTCATGGAGAGCTATGGTCGTAACCGCGTCAACACGACCATGAATGGCGCTCGGATGAGCATCGGCAACGACTACAGCCGCGACCTGAGTCTTGAGCAGTTTGCAAAGCGGATCATCGTCCGGCAGGATCCGAAGATACGGCTGGCAACTTTCCCGCGAGCCGTTCAAGACGCCATTTCGTCGGGCCGGATCATGACCGGCATGACCAAAGAGCAAGTGCTGATGGCGTTGGGCTATCCCATCACCAGCGAAACGCCGCAGCTGGATATGCCCACGTGGCGCTATTGGCTAAGCTCGTTTGAAGAGTTTTCTGTGAGCTGGTCGAATGATCGCGTGGCGAATGTTGGCGGTGATCGCGGCGTGGTGGCCAAAGTGTTGATGCCGGGTTCGGCGTCGGGCAGCGGTGCACCCGCCAGCGCGAACAACAAAAACAACCCGACTGGGGGCTCAGCCCCGGTTGCCTCAAACAGCAACAAATTGCTTTTGATTTTTGATGGCGACAGCTCGCGCCCGTACGACATTCTTGGCGAAGTCAGCATCAGCCTTTCGGGCCGAAGCGTTTACGCATCAGGCAGCGCCAACGGCGATGCCCGCGAAGAAATCAAGCAGGAAGCAAAAAACAAATTTGGCGACAGCGCCGACGCCGTGATTAATTTCAGGGCGGACACGGTGACGCAGGGTGGACTTTGGGGCGCGATCGGAGCCGGTTACGGCGCGCGCAACACGACAGTGAACGCGTCGGGCGTAGCGGTGCGATTCAAGAAATAAATTGAGGGAGTCGATGGCGGCTCGAAAAAGGACGCCCAAACCCTCAGGGGAACGCTGAACCGATGCAATTTCTAGCTTTACCGGCGCAGGCCGGTATCCACGCCCCGGTCTTCACCGGGGTGACGATTTATTCAGCGCCTCTCTAACTGATGCGATTTCGATTGTTACCCCAGCGTAATGTACTGGGTCACATGGCCCGCCCGATCATGCTTGGCTGACAACCCTATGTTACTGCCCGCTTTCGCACGCACAATCCACGTAAATCGCTGTCGATCCTGTGTGGCGTTTGCGCCGGGGAAAAAACTTACCAGTGTGGCATTGTTATTTCTACCCTCGAGCTGCGTGCCTTCGATGCGTGATTTACCTTCGACGAGCGTCGCGCCTTCGGGCAAAGTGATGTCTCCCATCACGCCGCGCACGAGTTTGGTTTTCCGCGTGAGTTTGCTGACATCGCTCGGCAGATAACCCGTGTTGTGGACGCCGAAATCAACGCGCCACAAATCGTTCCCGAGGGAGGTGACTTTGGTCGAATGGTGCTCCAGCTTTGGCGACATCAGCGCCTGGAAAATAATCCATTCCGGGAACTTGTTGACCTCTTTTTCCATGAGGTGCGAGGGCGGATTGCTGAACGTGTAAATGCGGTTCCAGCCGCCGAGCTCGACCTTGCCGAGCTCCGGATGGTCGTACGAATACCAGTCGACATAGCCTTTGCCCTGGTGCGTTTCGTCCGTCCATTTGAGGAGCTTCATGTCGTCCTCAACCGGATGATCGCGGAACCAGTCGATGTACTTGTAGCCCGTGATCCCGGCCTCGCGCATCGGGCACCAGATCTCCACCACCCAGGCATATGAGCCGAGCACGGTGTAGAGCCAGTCCTGGGTGCCGGTGATGACTTCTTTCGGGTGATATTTGAACTCGTGAAACACGCTGATCGCGGGGTAGCCGGTGAGTTCGGTGCCCTTGTCGCCCTGCGTCTTGAATACCCACAAATCCTCAGGCGGCATTTCATCATCGGCCTTGGTGCCGAAGGGCCGCAGCAGCACGCCGCTCCAGGTGTGGAAAAACACGCCGCCGCAAATATTGCGATGTTTGTTGATGAACTCAACGCAGGCGCGCACTTCCGGCTCGCTGGTCGGGAAGTCGCCCGCGCCGAGCTGCTCGCCCTCGCCGCGCCATTCCTCGGGGAAATTGCGGTTGAGATCGAGTCCGGTCTTCGGTCGGGCCACGGGCAGGTTGAAGCCATCGTAATTCTTGACGCGGCCTTCGGACACGATGCGGAAATATTCGCCACCCGTTTCCACCGGATCGCGGCGCACCATCAGCCGGGTTTCGGTGGCATGCTTTTTCCACGGCCCGTTTACGTCCGGAATACGCATCATGAGGATTCGGCCATCGCCGTCGATGTCCTCGGCCTCCAGCCCCTCAATCGCGTCCTCGTTGTATGGGTAGGGCCGCGTGGATGAGCGGATGTACTTAGGCTTGTCGGCCATCGCCCATTCCGCGCCGTCCGGGTTCACGCGCGGAATCACGTAGATCGCGCGGGTGTCAAGGAGGCGCGTAATGTCGTCGCGTTTGCCGTAATTGGACAGCAGCGTGTCGATCAGCTTAAACGCGGCAACAGAGCCGGAAAGCTCGGTCGCGTGAATGTTCGCGTCGACATAGAACGCGGGCTTGGTGAGCGGCTCGCCGGTCGCGTAATTGGTGATGGTGATGCACCATATCGAGCGGCCCTCGTGGCTCGCTCCGATGCAGGCCATGCGGGCTAGATTCGGGTGGCTATCGGCCGCGTGGCGCAGCAGGGAGGTGAGTTCTTCAAACTTGACGAAGCGGTCGTAGGGGAACATGAAGCAGCAGTTTCAAAAGCGTAATCGGGCATTGTGCCAAACGCCTCGTGTTGCAGCGCGGGAAGGGCGGGGTCGAAATGCGACTAAACCGAATTTGGAGAAGCAGCTTTCTGGTGAAAGCCCTTCCGGAAAGGGGCTACAGGCTCAAAAATATACAAGTCGACTTTTGCGATAATACGGCGCTATCCCAAATAAGAGCGTTATTTCAGCGAAAAGCTTATTCGCTGAATCGCGCCTCAAGTGCCGCCACCGCTGGCAACGTTTTGCCTTCCAGAAACTCCAGAAATGCCCCGCCCGCCGTGGAGATGTAGCTCACTTTGTCGGTGATCCCGAATTTGTTGATCGCGGCAATGGTGTCGCCGCCGCCCGCGATGGAGAAAGCGGGCGATGCGGCGATTGCTGCCGCGATGGCCTTGGTGCCGCCTGCGAACTGATCGAACTCGAACACCCCGACCGGGCCGTTCCAGACGATCGTGCCAGCGGTTTCGAGCGTGTGAGCCAGTGCGGCGGCGCTCGTGGGGCCGATGTCGAGAATCATGTCGTCGGCGGTGACTTCGGCGAGCGACTTGGTCGTCGCCGTTGCCGTTACCGAAAACTCTTTCGAGCAAACGACATCAGTCGGAAGCGGCACCGAAGCACCGCGCGCGGCCATCTTGTCGATGATCGCTTTGGCCTCGTGAATCAGGTCAGCCTCCGCTAGCGATTTGCCGATTTTGTGGCCCTGCGCCAAGAGAAATGTGTTGGCGATACCGCCGCCCACAATGAGCTGATCCACCTTATCCGCCAGTGACGCGAGGATCGTCAGCTTGGTCGACACCTTGGAACCGGCCACAATCGCCACCAATGGCCGTTTGGGCGCGAGTAACGCCGCGCCGAGGGCAGAGAGCTCTCCTGCCATCAACGGGCCCGCGCAGGCCGTTTTGGCGAAGCGGGCGATACCTTCGGTGGTCGCCTCGGCCCGATGCGCGGTGCCGAACGCGTCGTTAGCGTAAACGTCGCACAGCGCCGCCATTTTTTTGGCCAGCGCTTCGTCGTTCTTCTTCTCGCCCTTGTTGCAGCGACAGTTTTCCAGCAGCACTACCTCGCCGGACGCGACAGTAAAGCCACCGTCGACCCAGTTGGCGATCAGACGCACCGGCTGGCCGATCAATTCCGAGAGCCGCTTCGCAATCGGCGCGAGCGAATCCTCGGGCTTCACTTCGCCCTCGGTCGGTCGTCCCAAATGCGAGGTCACCATCACCGCCGCACCCGCTTTGGCAGCAAACGCAATCCCTGGCACCGAAGCACGAATCCGCGTGTCATCCGTGATGTTGCCCGCATCGTCCTGCGGCACATTGAGGTCGGCGCGGATGAAAACGCGCTGATTTTTGAGATTGAGGTCGGTGAGTTTTTTGAAGTTCATGGCAAAGCGCGACGAGCGATTTCAGAAGTTAAATTACTTCGCACCCATGAGCGCAACCGTCGTATCCAGCATACGATTGCTGAAGCCCCACTCGTTGTCGTACCACGAGCACACCTTGACCAGACGGCCCGAGACCTTGGTGCAGGTTGCGTCGAACACGGAGCTGTGCGGGTTGTGATTGAAGTCGCTGGAGACGAGCGGTCCGTCGCTGTAGGCGAGCACGTTTTTGAGCGGGCCGTTGGCGGCGGCTTTCATGATGGCGTTGATTTCGTCGACTGTCGTGTCACGGTTGGCGACAAAAGACAAATCAACGAGCGACACATTGATTGTCGGCACGCGGACCGAGAAGCCGTCCAACTTGCCGTTCAATTCTGGCAAAACGAGGCCAACCGCAGCGGCAGCGCCCGTTTTCGTCGGAATCATGTTGTGGGCTGCGGCGCGAGCGCGACGCAGGTCCTTGTGGAACACGTCGGTCAACACCTGATCGTTGGTGTAGCTGTGGATTGTGTTCATCAGGCCGTTGACGATGCCAATTTCCTTGTGCAAAACCATGGCAAGCGGAGCCAGACAGTTGGTCGTGCAACTTGCGTTCGAGATGACGGTGTCGCTCGCCTTGAGCACACTGTGGTTCACACCGTAAACGACGGTGGCGTCCACGTCCTTTTCGCCCGGAGCCGAGATCACGACCTTCTTCGCGCCACCGCTCAAGTGCGCGCCTGCGCGGGCCTTGCTGGTGAACAGGCCGGTGCATTCGAGCACTACATCGACGCCGCGTTCGCCCCATGGAATTTCGGCAGGATTTCGGATCGCGAACACCTTGATGTGATCGCCTTCGATGACAAGGTTGTCGCCTTCAACGGCCACCGTCTTGGCGAACGGTCCGTGCGCCGTGTCGTAGCGGGTCAGATGCGCGTTGGTTTCGCTATCGCCCAGATCATTGATCGCGACGATTTCGATATCGGTGCGACCGGATTCATAGAGCGCGCGAAGCACATTGCGACCGATGCGACCGTAACCGTTGATGCCTACTTTGATTGCCATGTTGCCTTCCCTGTGTATTTTTTGTCTCCGTCTCCCCCGGCGGGAGAGCGGGCTACGCTTGGCCCTAGTAAGGGCTAGGGTGAGGGGGCTCGTTGCATGTCGATCAACGTGGATTAGTGTGCAACCAACCCCCTCATCCTAACCTTCTCCCGCGAGGGGAGAAGGGACACTCTGCTAGATCAACGTTTTGGCGCGGGCCACCACGTTCTCCAACGTCAATCCAAAATGCTTCATCAGCACTGGCGCGGGCGCTGACTCACCGAAGCTGTCGATGCCGACCACAGCCCCGTGCAGGCCGACGTACTTCCACCAGCCATCGGTCACGCCCGCTTCAATCGCAAGCTTCGGCACATCCGGCGGCAGCACAGCCAGTTTGTAATCCACGCTTTGCTGATCGAACAATTGCGTGCACGGCATGGAGACTACGCGTACTTGGACGTCCTGTTCTGCCAGCGCTTTCTGCGCGGCGAGTGCGAGTCCAACCTCCGAGCCGGTCGCGATGATCACCAGCGCAGGCGCCAATACTTCTGACACGATGTAACCACCACGCCGAATGAGCGCCTCGTGTGACGCATCGCGCTTGATGACGGCCGTGTTTTGTCGCGACAGGCAGAGCATCGTCGGGCCGTCTTTGCGCTCAATACCGCTGGCGTACGCGACCGCCGATTCCAGCGAATCCGCCGGACGCCACACATGCAAACCGGGGATCAAGCGCAACGAGGCGACGTGCTCAACGGGCTGATGCGTCGGGCCGTCTTCGCCGACACCGATGGAGTCGTGCGTGAAGATGTAGAGCACGCGAATTTTCATGAGCGCGGCCATGCGAACGGCGTTGCGCGCATAGTCGCTGAACACGAGGAAGGTGCCTACGTAGGGGATGATGCCACCGTGCAACGCCATCCCGTTTGCTATCGCGCACATGCCGAATTCGCGAACGCCGTAGCCGATGTGCTGACCGGGACCAGCCAATAAAACTTGCTCGGTTCTTGCGCTCGCGAAGTTCATTGCGTCATCAACCGTCGTTTCCGGCGATATGACGGCAAGCAAATCCGACACGGCGCGAACCTCCTCAACCTTGCGCTGAGGACTCGACACTGCGTTTCTGGCCCGATCGCGAACGGCTCCTTGATAGCTCCACATTGACATCGCCGTCAACGCCGTGCTTTTCTTGTGATTGGTTAGATTTGAACCAGTCAAATCGGCAGAGCCGCCAATCATTTCTGGCAATGCAGGCCCGAAAAATTCGAGCGCGTTTTGCGCCGCTTTACGGGTAGCAACTTCTTTGTCCACCGAGATTGCAGAATCAATGGCACGTTTCAAAATCTCTGCATAGTTCGCCGGTAAATCACCAGCAAAGCGGCGCTTAAGCTCTGGATCAGCGCTGGCGAACACGGCGTCCCACTTGGTCTCTAGCGCCGCGCCCGCTGCTTTCGCATCAAGCACTGCATAGGCCTCGGCGGGCAACTCAAACGGCGGCAAGGTCCAGCCGATGTTCGCGCGCGTCGCCGCGATTTCGTCGCCCATGACGGCTGTGCCATGTGCATCGGCCGTGCCGTGTTTGTTCGGCGAGCCGTGACCGATGTCGGTCTTGCAGATGATCATTGTTGGGCGCGACGTTTCCGTTTTCGCAGCGACGATTGCGGCGTCAACTGCGTCAATGCTTTGCCCGTCAATCGGGCCGATCACGTTCCAGCCGTACGCGCAGAAGCGGGCGGCGGTGTCGTCGCGGAACCAGCCTTCAACGTGACCGTCGATAGAGATGCCGTTGTCGTCGTAAAACGCGATCAGTTTGTTGAGCCCCAGCACGCCTGCGAGAGAGCAGACCTCGTGCGACACACCTTCCATCATGCAGCCGTCGCCTAGGAGAACGTAGGTGTGATGATTGATGATGACGTGACCGGGACGGTTGTAGGTTGCAGCCAGCAATTTCTCGGCGAGCGCCATGCCGACCGCGTTGCCGATGCCTTGACCGAGCGGCCCAGTGGTCGTCTCGATGCCGGGCGTCACGCCGACCTCAGGATGCCCTGGCGTCTTGCTGTGCAATTGACGGAAATTTTTGATCTCTGACATCGGCAGATCGTAGCCCGACAGATGCAAGAGCGCATACGGCAACATCGAGCCGTGGCCGTTTGACACCACGAAGCGGTCACGGTTCGGCCAATGCGGATTCGCTGGGTTGTGCTTTAAGTGTTTCGACCACAACGCGACGGCAATTTCGGCCATGCCCATCGGCATGCCCTGATGCCCGGATTTGGCTTGCGCTACGGCGTCGACCGCGAGGATTCGGATGGCGTTGGCGGTGGTGTGGAGATCAGCTGCGGAAGGAGTGGCCATTCGGGATACCGAGGTAATGAAAAACGCCGCATTGACGCAGCTTAGGCCTCAATTATCGCTGAGCCGGGACAGCCGAACACCGAGCTAGCAGCTTTATCTTGAAAAGATCGTTGCGTTTGGGCTAGGCTCGAAAAATTCTACTTATCGACTTTATATAAATTGAAGCTGTAGTCCATATGAAACGGCGGTTGCGTGAAAAAATTGAAGCAACTGTTGCACGTCTAGGATTGTGCTGGGTCCTACATCTGCGCCCAGGGCAACCCGTCAAATCGCCAGCCGCTCTTGTGTCCGCGATGGAAGTTCTCGTCGAGATCGCCTTCGAAGCCGTGCAGCACGTTGTACACATCAGAAAATCCGGCGTTTTCGAGCACTTTGCCCGCGTCAACCGAGCGTTTTCCGCTGCGGCAGATCAGCACGACGGGGCGCGTCCTGACCCCGGCGACCAGCGCCTTCACATGCTGTGCGAATTCCGGTTGCACATCCCAGTCTGGCGGCTCCTGCCACGCGATGTGCTCAGCGCCGACCGGATGACCGACGTAGAAATATTCAATCTCCGAACGCACATCAACGAACACCGCGTCGGTGTTCGCGTGAATGAACTCGTGCGCTTCTTTCGGCGTAAGGTGTTTCATGATTTTGTCGAGACGATGGAGGGGGGCATCTGCGACATTAAAGCGCCGAACATGGCGAGCAGGGTGGTGAGCGCCATCACAATCGGAACAGCGGCGTGAGCCGTTGGCAGCCACCACTCGCTGCCCTCGCTCGACAGCGCTTGCAGCGCGGCGGGAATTGCGACGTACATGAACAAAAGGTAGAGCAGGATCACTGCTGAGCGTCGCTTTGGCGAGGTGGTGAACGTGTCCGCCATCAACGTAAACGCGAAATCGCGCAGCAACACCAGCGCCAGCCAGAGAAAGGCCCCGGCATGGCTTGCGAGGCTCACTTTGCTGGACATTGCAGTTTGCATGAAGAAGCCCGTCGAGCCAGCGCCCGCGACTTCTGCGCCGCCAGACATCGCGTTCACCGCTGCGACGATCAACGCGCCGATCACCGCGCACACCACCACGCTGGTCGCCGCGCTCACCCCCGCGATTGCGCGCGTGCGCTCGCCCGCTGCCCAATGCGTGCGAATGCGCTGCCACGCGAAAAGCGATTGCGGCTCCCAGAGCATCAGCACCCACGCAGCAAGAGCGAGCGCGAGTGTTGCACCGATCAACGGCCGGCTCAACATTGATGTGTCAGTCGGGCCGACACTGCCCGCTACCCACACGCCCATGAATGCCAAAAATGCGGGCAAAGCCCAAGGGATTTGCCGCACTTGAAGCGCCTGTCGCATCGCCCGCCATGCGCCCAACAGACCCCAGGCGGCGAGGCTTAGCGCTGTCCACATCGCAAGCAGTTGGGGCGTGGTGCTCATGCCAAACCATTCCGTGTTGATGACATCACTACCGCTCCGGCTCACCCCCAACGGTGCCGCCTGAAATGCGACAAAAACCAGCGCAAACACAGCAATCGACGGCACGCTAACACGCGCCTCGCCACTGCCGCTTTGAAACGCGAGCGGGGCCATCAGGGCGACCGAATGTGCGAAGAGGCCTAACGCCAGAAGGAACACATACTCAATCGCCGTGTTGTGTGGGCCGAAGGCGCTGGACGCCGCGCGTCCGCTGAATATCGCAACCAACGCGCACAGCAGCGCCACGTACCAGACATAGCTCGTTGCGCCGAACAGCTTGCCAGCTGTCAACTGCCACGGCGTCAGCCGCGACATTCGTTGCTGGTTCCAGGTGCGACCGGTGATTTCGTCACGAATACTGGTGCCCACGACGCTCGTTCCCCAGAACAGCACGGTGAGCGACAGCGCGACCCAAGCCGTTCCGTGGATCGCAGTTGACGTCGGTTCGGTCGACGCAAGCAGCGCGACAACAATAGCGATCACCACCGGCGCAAGTATCAGTCGCGTCGCACTTAGCTGCAACCAGAGCTGGCGGCGAAATTCGGGATTGGATTGCATGTTCATTGCGGGCTCCTGATCTCGGCCGTTGGAGCCGTCGGCGCGTCAGCAATCGACTGCTCGTAGCTCGCCGCCAAGGTCTGTCGGGTTTCGCCAAAGCTCAACACTTGCGCGCCACCTTTGACCAGTTGTTGCAGTAACGCGGTCTGCCCGGCGTCATCAAGTTCAGCTTCGATTTGCACATGCGTGGCGTCAGTCAAAACTGAACTCTCAGGCGTAATCGCTCGAAGCTGTGCGCCAGTCAAAATCAGCGCTGACCAATCAGGCCACGGAGCTTGCAGTATCACGTCAATGCTTCGCTCGCGGCGCTCAGCCCGAAGCGGCGCCGCGCTCGCAGCGACGGTAGACAGCGCACGATATTCAATCATCCGCCCCGCGCGCAGCACCAGCATGTGCGTCGAATACGCCTCAAGCTCCGTCAGGATGTGCGATGAAACGAGGAGCGTGATGCCATCGGCCTGCAAACGCTTGAACAAACCGGCCAGACTCGCGCGCGCCTCGGGGTCAAGACCGGAGGCGGGCTCGTCGAGCACCAGAAGCTTCGGCGCGCTGATGATTGCCTGACCAATCGCCACGCGTTGACGCTGGCCGCGTGAGAGTTCGCGCACGCGCTTGGGCAGGCAATGCGTGATGTCGAGCTGCGCTGCCACGGCATTGGTACGGACAACAAGATCGGCATCTGCCACGCCGCGCGCCGCCGCCGCGTAGCGCAGGCACTGGGTCGCGGTTAACTCATCATAAAGGCCGAATTCGTCTTCAAGATAACCAATATCGCGGTGTGCGAGCCGGGGGTTATCGGTGATGGCGACGCCGTTCAAAAAAACCGCGCCGGACAGCGGTTCAGCGAGCCCGGCGATGCAGCGCATCAAGGTGCTTTTGCCCGCACCATTCGGGCCGACCAGCGCGGTGACGCTGCCCGCCGCTAGCGTGAACGAAACATCAACGAGCGCGGGATGATTCGGGTAGTCGAACCGGAGAGAGCGGACTTCAAGCAAAGGGGGACTCTTGCGTCTAACGAAAGAGCCCCATTGTAGGTCGCAGAGAACGACTCCAATTCAAGCTAAGGCGCTGCCCAGCCCCCGCCAACCGCCTTGTACAAAGCGACGACGCCCGAGAGCTGCGCGCGCTTTGCATCGATCACGCTGGACTCTGCCTGCGACAGATCGCGCTGCGCGTTGAGCACTTCGAGATAGCTTGAGTAGCCGTTGGTGTAGCGCAAATTCGCGAGACGCAACACTTCGCGCAGTGCGGCGATCCGCTTGTCGGCGATGGTGACCAGCGCCTCGTTCGCAGCGATGTTGTTCAACGCGTCGTGAACATCCTTGAACGCGCCTTGCACTGCCTGTGCGTAAAGCGCTGTCGCCTGCGCCTTGCGCGCGTTGGCCCCGGCTACCACTGCATCAATCGACCCGGCGCGGAACAACGGCTGCGTGAGGCCGGAGGCGAGATTCCAGAACAACGAGCTGGGATTGAAAAGCTCGCTCAACTGGCGCGATTCGTAACCGAGACTGGCAGTCAACCTGATCGTCGGGTAATAGGCCGCTTTGGCCTGACCGATGTCTGCGTTTGCCGCAATCAGCTGCTGTTCGGCAGCGATCACGTCGGGCCGGCGGTTGAGCAAATCGGATGGCAATTCCGCAGGCACGGTAGCGCGGCTGAACAACACGTCTATTGCGGTACCGCGCGCGATGTTAGGCTGCACGATGGCGGCAGGGCTGCGGCCCGTCAGCGTGGCCAGCACGGCCTCGGTCGCGCGCCGATTTTGCTGCGCCTGAATCAACGTGGCTTCAATCGCGGCGGCTTCTGCTGTCGCCTGTTGAACATCCAGCTCACCGACCACACCGCCTTCAAAACGCTTGGTTTGCAGTCGCAAATTTTCTCTTCGCGTCGCAAAAGTCTGCTCAGCCAGCGTGACCTGCGCATCAAACGATCTCAGCGCAAAGTAGCTTTGTGCGACGTTGGCATAAAGTGTGGCCAACACCGTGCCGCGACTCGCCTCAAGGCCCAGCAGACGTGCACGAGCGGCTTCATCCGCGCGCTGGAATTTTCCCCAGAAATCGATCTCAAAAGCAGCGGTCAATGCTGGAGTGAACGTGTTGTTGCGTGGACTCGCGCCCGGTTGAACCTTGCCCGCGTTTTCACTGACCTGCGAGCGACTGGCGTTCACGTTCGCATCCACCGTCGGAAAACGGCTGGCGTGGGTCAACGCAAGCGACGCGCGCGATTCCTCGATGCGAGCAGCGGCTAACGCCAGATCGGCACTGTTCGTCGCCGCTTCATCCAGCAAAGCATTGAGCGCTGGATCCTGAAACGATTTCCACCACACTAGCCAATCAACGCTTGCCACAGTGTGTGCGCTTTGCGGCTTGATTGAGGCAGCGGGCAATTCACTGGCAGGACGTTGATAGTTCTGCCCCAATGTGCCACATCCGGCCAACGCCAACGCCAAAGCCAGAACCAGCGGCGAGAATTTAATAACTTTCTTCATCATTATTTGTCCGCCGTTGACGGTGCAATGTGACCGACGGGATGCGGCGCTACCTTGCCGACGTAGTCAAAGTCTGCCGGTTTGCTGCGCAAATGCCAGTCGTTCACCAGCTTGAAAAATAGTGGCACCAAAAACACCGCCAATATCGTTGCCGCGATCATGCCGCCCAACACACCGGTACCAATGGATTGCCGCGCGGATGCGCCTGCACCAGAAGAAAACGCAAGCGGCACAACACCCAGGATGAACGCGAGGGAAGTCATCAAAATCGGACGGAAGCGCAAGCGCGCGGCCTCTAACGCTGCCGCAACCGGTGACATGCCTTCGTGCACTTTTTGGACGGCAAATTCCACGATCAAAATCGCGTTCTTCGCCGAGAGCCCGAGCAATGTCACCAGTCCGATCTGGAAGTAAACGTCGTTGGCAAATGCGCCCCCGAGCGAGCGTCGTACCCACACCGCAGCGAACGCGCCGAAGATACCGAACGACAACGCGAGCAGCACGGAGAGCGGCAAGGACCACTTCTCATATTGCGCCGCAAGGATCAAAAAGATCATCAGGATGCCCGCGGCCAGCGCGATGCCCGCTGCGCTGCTGCTGCGTTTCTGCTGGAAGGCTTCACCCGCCCAGTCATAGCCCACGTCCGAAGGCAACACTTCTGCAACTGTGCGCTCCATCGCGGCAATCGCCTGTCCCGAGCTGAATCCCGGTTTTGCTTCACCGAGAATTTTGATTGCGGGCGAAGCGTTAAAGCGCTCTACAGAATCCGGCCCCGACGCAAACTGAACTTCAGCCAGCGACCGAATCGGCACCATCTGGTTCGTCCGCGAGCGAACGAACAGCGCGCCGATGTCATCGGGTTTGGCCCGATAGCTGCCTTCCGCCTGCAACAGCACCTGATAGATGCGACCGGCCTTGTTGAAATCGTTCACGTAGTAGCTGCCCAGCGTGGCGGCCAGCGTGTTGTAAACCTCGGCCAGCGACACATTCAGCGCACGCGCTTTTTCGTTGTCAACGTTGACAAAAATTTGCGGCGAATTGGCCTGCCACAAGGTTTTCACGCCTTGCAGCTCAGGCTGCTTGTTTGCCGCTTCAATGAACTTGGGCAGCAGCTCGGCGAGACGGCGAACGCCACCTTCACCCTTGTTTTGCAGATAGAACTCAAAGCCGCCGGTTTGCCCCAGCCCCTGAATCGCGGGCGGTGCGAAGAAGAGCGGCAGCCCTTCTTTGATACCACCTGTTTTGAAGTAGCTTTCGCCGACCAATTGCTGCGCGGATTTGGTGCGCTCCTCCCACGGCTTGAGCGGGAAGAACATCGTAGCCGCTGATGATTTCAAACCGCCGCCGCCGAGGAAATTCAGACCAACCAGACTGAACACGGTGTCCACATCCTTGTTGCCATTAAACGTGCCCTCAATCTGCTTCACGACCGCATCGGTGCGTGCGAGCGACGCGCCTTCCGGCAGGATCGCCGCGCCAATGAAATAGCCCTGATCTTCATCGGGCACCAGCCCGCTCGGTACGACTTTGTAGAGCACACCAATGAGCCCGAGCATGCCGATAAAAAGCAGCAGGCCAACCGCGCCGCGCTTCAGGAAGAACGCGACGCCCCGCGTGTAGCTGCGGGTGACTTTAGTGAACGTGTTGTTGAACCAGGTGAAGAAGCCGTTTCGACGCTCTGCGCCCGGCTTCAGCAGCGCCGCACACAGGGCAGGCGTGAGCGTTAGCGCGACAAATCCTGAAAGCACGACCGCGATAGAGATCGTCACCGCGAACTGCCGGTACAGTTCACCCGCGAGTCCACCGAGGAAGGCAATCGGCACAAACGCAGCGCAGAGCACGAGGACAATCGCGATCACCGGCCCGGTGACTTCCTGCATCGCTTTTACCGCTGCGTCACGCGGGCTTAGGCCCTCTTCGTGCATGAGCCGTTCAACGTTTTCAAGCACCACGATGGCATCGTCAACGACGATACCGATTGCCAACACCATGCCGAAAAGGGTCAGCGTATTGATGCTGTAGCCCAGCAGTTGCAAGCCCGCCATCGTGCCAATCAGCGACACCGGAACCGCCAGTGTCGGGATGATTGTCGCGCGCCAGCTTTGCAGGAAAAGATAGACGACAAGGAAGACCAGAATCATCGCCTCTACGAGCGTCTTTAGAACCTCGTAGATTGATTCTGTGACGAATGGCGTCGTGTCGTACGGCGTCGAATACGTGAGACCTTCCGGAAACTTGGCCTTGGCCTCCATCAGTGTTTTTTCGACGGCCTTCCGGGTGTCGAGCGCGTTGGCTCCCGTTTGCAAGAACACACCAATGGGCACTGACGGATGACCATTGGTGCGACCGTAAAAACTGTAGTCTTTCGAGCCCAGCTCGACGCGCGCTACGTCTTTCAGGCGAACTGTCGCACCCTTGTCGCCGGTACGCAAAATGATGTTCTCAAACTGCTGCGGCTCAAGCAGGCGTCCACGCGCAGTGACGGTGAGTGTCAGCTCTTCGGTATTGTTGGGCGGTGAGCCGATTTTGCCAGCGGCGTACTGCGCATTTTGCTCGGTGATTGCGCTGCTGATGTCACCAATTGTGATGCCGAGTTGCGCCATGCGGTCAGGCCGGAGCCACACGCGCATTGCGTAGTCCTTTTGCCCAAAAATCTGCACGTTGGTCGTGCCCGGCGTCCGCTTGATCGCGTCAACGACGTTCTGGCTCAGGTAGTTCGAAATGAACAGCGTGTCGTAGCGATCATCGAGCGCGTAGAACGAAGCGACGACGAGAAAGTTGGCGGAGCTTTTTGCCACCGTGACGCCTTGTCGCTGCACTTCTTGCGGCAGTTTGTTCAGCGCCTGATTGACGCGATTGCTCACGTTGACTGCGGCGATGTCGAGATTGGTGCCCACTTCAAAGGTGATGTTGATCGTCACCACGCCGTCGCCAGAAGAGACGGAGTTCAGGTACAGCATTTTTTCGACGCCGTTGATCTGCTCTTCAATTGGCGCAGCGACGGTGCTTTCAATCACCTCGGCAGATGCGCCGGGATAAATGGCGCGAACGGTCACCACAGGTGGGGCAATTTCGGGATAACGCGAAATCGGCAAAACGCGCAGCGCGGCAAGCCCTGCGAGCACAATAATCAGGGAGATAACCGTCGCGAAGATCGGACGATCAATAAAAAACTTGGAGAACATCAGCGTTCCTCTGGAATCGATTCGGTGTTACTTGGAGGGAACGTTATTGCTTTGCGGGCGTTGCCGCTGGTGCTGATTTGCCATCCGCTGGGGTTGCTGGTGGAGCGCTAACGCCACTTTTCGCAGGGGCCGCTGTCGGCGCACCCGCGGGCGGTGCACCCGCCATGCCGGCTGCACCCGCAATAAACGGCACCGGAGTCACTTTCATCCCAGGCACATGCGCCTTGATCACGCCATCGGCCATCACGCGGTCGCCCGCTTTAAGGCCCTTGGTCACGATCCAATCGCCATTTGACCAGCCGTCGAGTTCAACAGGCTGCGGCGCAAGCGTGTCATCGGGCATGACCTTGAACACCATTTTTCCCATCGGGCTGTCGATAATTGCGCGCTGAGGCACCGTGATGCTTTGCGAGCGGTTTGCACCAGCCAATACGACGCGAATGAACTGCCCCGGACGCAAGCTGCCCGTCGGGTTCGGAATTTCGGCGCGAGCATCGAAACTGCCCGTTGTCGCGTTCAATTTTTCGCTGGCAAAGGTCATCTTGCCTGTGAGTGGGTAGGTGCTACCGTCAGCGAGTTTGATCGTGACCTTGAAGTCGTTGCTGCCATTGCGTTTGTCCGGCACCGCGACCTCGCCGCTTGCGATCTGTTTGTTCAGTTTCAACAGGTCGCCTTCGGAGACGCTGAAGTTCGCGTACATCGGATTGACTTGCACAATTGTGGTCAACATGTCGGTGGAATTCACTAGGCTGCCGTCGGCTTTTGCGGCGGTTCCGGTCACGCCAGATATCGGGGCGACGACCCGGGTGTAGCCGACATTCAGCTTTGCCTCAGCCGCTTGAGCGCGAACCAGTTTGGCTGTGGCCTCAGCCGACTCAACCGCGGAGCGGGCGTCGTCGAATTCCTTCTGGCTGATCGCTTTTTCGGCAATCAGTGGCTGCAATCGCGCGAGATCGCGTTTCACCTGGTTAACCTTCGCATCGGCGACGGCAACGTTTGCTTCGGTGGACGCCACTTGCGTTTGCAAATTGGCTGGATCAATCTGGAACAGCGCCGCGCCAGCCTTGACCGTTGAGCCTTCTACGTAAAGCCGTTTTTGCAAAATCCCCGACACCCGCGCTCGCACTTCGGTCTCACGCGAGCCCGCCGTTTGTCCTGTGTATTCGTAGGTGAGCGGCGCATCTTTAGCCTGCACGGTGACGACGCTGACTTGAGGCGGTGGCATCGCCGGTGGGCCACCGGCGCCCCCTTTGGTGTCTGCGCCCTTGCCGCAGGCCGCAAGCAGGACGAGCGGTAAAACGGTCAGTGCCGTTCGCGCGCTGTTGGTTGAAATGGTGCGAAGGGAGACAGGCGATATGAGCATGGTCGGAGGAGGGTGTTGCTGGAAGAGGATGCGACATCGAAGCCGTTGAGGTATTATATACATACATGAACGTATGTATGCAAGCGGTGAAAGCGTTTTTCAAAAGCAGCTATCTGTCGGTGCGTACTAAAAAAGTAAAGAATTGAGGAGGCGAGCCACCATGGTGAGAAAGACCAAAGAGGACACCGAACACACCCACGCGCTGTTGCTTGACGCGGCGGAATCGGTGTTCACGAAAAAGGGCGTCGCCGCGTCCACGTTGAACGACATCGCTGTTGAAGCGGGGATGACGCGCGGCGCGATCTATTGGCATTTCAAGGACAAGGGCGAGCTGGTGCGCGCGATGTGTGAGCGCGCGACGTTGCCGATGGAGGCAATGGTCAACGAGGTGATGGCCGTGGCTGGAGACGACCCGCTGGGGTCGGTGCGTCGTTTGACCGTGCATGCCCTGACCCAGATCGCAGAGTCAAAGCGTCAGCACACCGTTTTCGACATTCTGTTTCACAAGTGCGAAAAAACGGGTGAGCTGGCCGAAGTGTTCGAACGCGAGTACGAGAGTCGGAACGAGTGCCAGTCACAAATCGAAGGCCTGTTCAAGCAAGCGGTCAAACGCGGTCAACTCCCGGTCGACACCGATACTCACCTCGCCATGCAGGCCCTGCATTCGTATCTGATCGGGCTCATGCATGAGTGGTTGCTCGCGCCCGAGGCGTACGACCTCGCAAAACACGCAGCACCATTGGTCGACGTGTTGCTCGCGGGATTGCGCGTCGCACCGCCGCGCAAGCGGTTACGCCCAGTTGCGAAAGCCGGTACGATCGCGCGTCGTGAGAAAATAGGCGTGTAATTTTTGTAGACAGTCTGCCCCATGACCCGCCATCAACGCATCAGTGATCTGCTCCGCCAACGCATCCTCGTACTCGACGGCGGTATGGGTACGATGGTGCAGCAATACAAACTGGGCGAAACTGACTATCGCGGGCACTTGTGCCGCGATCACAGCTGCGATGTGAAGGGCAATAACGATTTGCTCGCGCTGACCAAACCCGAAGTGATTCGCGAGATTCACAATGGCTATCTCGAAGCCGGTGCTGACATCATCGAGACCAACACATTTAATGGCACTTCGATTGCGATGGCGGACTACAAGCTGGAGCACATCGTTAAAGTCTTAAATCGCGAAGCCGCGAAGCTCGCCCGGGAATGTTGCGCCGAATGGACCAAAAAGACACCGGATAAGCCGCGTTTTGTTGCAGGCGCGCTTGGCCCTACGAACCGCACCGCCAGCATCTCGCCTGACGTCAACGATGCCTCAAAGCGCAACGTCACATTCGATGAATTGGTGACGGCCTATGTCGAGCAGCTTGAAGGGCTGATGGAGGGCGGCATCGATCTCGTACTCGTTGAAACAATTTTTGACACGCTGAACGCGAAAGCCGCGCTGTTCGCCTATCAAACCGTATTCGAAAACGATCGCGACCCGCCGCCGCTCATGATCTCCGGCACCATTACCGATGCATCGGGGCGCACCTTGTCCGGGCAAACAGTTGCCGCATTCTGGACCAGCGTGAAGCACGCGAAGCCGCTTTCAATCGGCATCAATTGCGCACTGGGCGCGGTCGCCATGCGGCCTCATATCGAAGAGCTGGCGAAAATTGCGCCGGAGACGTTCATCAGCGTCTATCCGAATGCTGGATTACCGAATCCACTGTCCGAAACGGGCTACGATGAAACGCCGGAAATGACTTCGGGCTTTTTGAAAGAGTTCGCTCAGAGCGGACTGGTCAACATCGTTGGCGGTTGTTGCGGCACCACGCCTGGACACATTGGCGCCATTGGTGACGCCGTCGCGAAAATTTCACCGAGGGCAGTGACGGCCTAGTTCGCTCCGTCCGTCCGTCCGTCCGTCCGTCAGCCCGTCCGCTCGCGCTGGCTGGGCTATTCCCCTTCGCCGAATTTGTCCTCGATCAGCGCGACCAGCGCAGCCATCGCGTCCGCCTCATCGTCGCCTTCGGTTTCCATCTGAATCGTGACGCCTTTGCCGGCAGCGAGCATCATCACGCCCATGATGCTTTTCGCGTTCACCCGGCGACCGTTTCGCTCAAGGTTAACTTCGCATTTGAAGCGGGTGGCAGTTTGAGTAAGTTTGGCTGAGGCTCTGGCGTGCAGACCTAGCTTGTTAACGATTTCGATGTCGCGCTTTTGCATCTCGTGGTTATATCAGGGCAATCAGTGGCGGTTCAAAACTGGCGCGCCTTCATTGGCGGCAGAGTGCGCGACCTGCGGGCCGAGAATCGGGTCGGCTTCGATATGAAACACGCCTTCACAGCCACCGGAGACGACGCGTTTGAGCAGCACGTCCATGCTGCGCTCGCGATAGGTGATGGCGCGTACCAACATCGGCACATTGGCACCGGCGACCGCTTCAACGTGACCGGGCACGAGCAGTTTGCAGGCGAGATTCGCGGGGCTCGAGCCGAAGATGTCGGTGATGATGAGCACGCCGTTGCCGTCGTCAAGTGCGTTGACCATACGCTGCGCCGAAGGCATGAGCTCGCGCGGAGAATCTGTGCCTGCAACCTGAATGGAGGCAATGCCCGGAGGCTTTTTGCCGAGCACATGGGTCATGCACTGAATCAGTGAATCACCGAAATTTCCGTGCGCAATAATGAGAATGCCGATCATATAGCCCTCGCACCCCGCAGCCGATGGATGATTCGGCTGCAAATTAGTCCATTGCGCCCTCTAATGTGGCGTTTGTGGCACTTTTGTGACGTCCCGAGGCGCGATGGTAGCAGGGAAATTGCTGCACTGCGGCAAAACAACTCACTCAGGCGTTGACGGTTGACTCTAGTGTGCGAACAAACAAATCAGCGACGTCAAATCCGGTCTGCGCCTTGATCTCGACAAAGCCGGTTGGGCTGGTGACGTTGATCTCGGTCACTTTGTCGCCAATCACGTCGAGACCCACGAGGAATAAGCCTTCCGCCCACAGCCGCTTGGCCATGGTTTCGGCGATGCGGCGGTCAGACTCGCTAAGTGGGCGTGCTTCCGGGCGACCGCCAGCGGCCATATTGCCGCGCGTTTCGCCGATCATTGGGATGCGGGCAAGGGCGTAGGGGACCACTTCGCCTGCAATCAGAAGAATCCGTTTGTCGCCGTCGACAATTTCCGGCAGGTAGCGCTGCGCCATGCAGCTTTGGGTGCCAAGCAGGGTGAGCGTTTCGATGATCACGTTCACGTTTGCGTCGTTCTCGCGCACGCGAAAAATGCCGCTGCCGCCCATGCCGTCCAGTGGTTTGAAAATGGCGTCTTTGTGTTCTGCGACGAACTGTTTGAGCACCTCGGCCGAGCGCGTGACGACGGTCGGCGCGATCATGTCGGGGTGCTTGAGGATCGCCATCTTTTCGTTGTTGTCACGAATCGCGCCGGGGCGATTGAACACGCGCGCGCCCTGATCGCAGGCGCGCTCGAACAGATACGTGTGATAGACGTATTCCATGTCAAACGGCGGATCCTTGCGCTCAATCACGGCGTCAAATTCCGACAGCGGCGTGACGGGTATGGCCTGAGCTTCGTACCACTGGCTATCGTCGTTGTTCACGGTCAACTGCAAAGGTTTGGCCTGCACCACGCCATTGCGGCTGAACACATTGCCGGGCTCAATGGCGAACAGGCTGTGGCCGCGGGCCTGCGCCGCGCGCATCATGGCCACGGAGGTGTCTTTGTACGCCTTTAACTTGGCGAGAGGGTCGAGGTGAAACGCAATCTTCATGACTGCGGAGGATAGCGGCGATGGAGGCGAGACATCAGCTTCACCGGTTTAGGGCCAAGGCATTGGGGATAGCGTCCAAAATTGCGAAAAGTCGATTTTCTAAAAAATAGGCGCGTAGCCCGCATGAAATAACGGATCAACGAAGAAGCTGTTGAAGCGCCGTGTCGGCTATTTGCGAGCCGGTGCCACCGGAGCTGCACCTGCGGCAGCTTTTTGCGATGCGCCGTTAATCGTCGCGTCGTTCGCAGCGATTAGCGCGGCAAGCCGGATGCGCTCTTTCGCGTAAAGGGCGGCAATGTCTTCGCGATCACGTTTTTTGCGCATCATGCTGTCAACGAGCCGCGGGAGTTCGGCGCGGGCCTCAATCTGTGTAATCACCGTTGGCTTGGGCGCCGCTGGCTTGGCAGGTGGCGGTTTGCCGGCCACCGCAGGCGGCGCAGGTGGGGCCGGAGGCGCAGGCGGGGCGGGCACA
Source organism: Burkholderiales bacterium (assembly GCA_025352105.1). Classification (GTDB taxonomy): domain Bacteria; phylum Pseudomonadota; class Gammaproteobacteria; order Burkholderiales; family Casimicrobiaceae; genus Casimicrobium. Next base: position 79,954 of record JANXUB010000222.1, read on the forward strand.
ACATACGGCGCAGCGCCAGGTGGCAGCGCAGCGATTTTTTTCAGCAGCGTTTCGCGGTCAACCAGAGTTTTGTATTCGCTGTCCATGATCGCCAGCGCTCGATCTTGCACCCGGTCAAAATCCGCCAGATCGGTGTAGGTCGACAAGAGCGCCTTGTCCTTGCGGTCACGTTCGTCCTGAATCACTTTCAGCTTGGCGTCTTCAACGGCTTTCATCGCGGCAAGCCGACGTTCCTCTGCCGTCGCAGCGCGCTGCGTTTCCTGTTTGATGGTGCCGTCGGTGCGCAGCTCTTTGCGCGCACGATCAACGGCTCCAGGCGGAACGGTGTCGCTGTACTGCACCTTGCCGTTTTCGTCGACCCACTTGTAGAGCTGCGCCTGACTGTGACCTGTCATGCCCGTTGCAACAACGAGCGCGCAGGTCACAGCCAGCGACTTATGCCGTCGCCTACTCATACTTTGCATATTTCGCAAGCGACTAATCGACCACCCCATACGTTTCCCGATACACCTCTATCTTGTGTTTGTGCTCAGCCAGTGCAGCGGTGGCACTAACCAGCGAAAGCACATCCGGCAGCGCGGCAATGGCAATCACGGGGATTCCAAACTGCGCTTCCACCTCCTGTACAGCAGAGAGCGTGCCAGTCCCGCGCTCCATGCGGTCAATCATGATGAGCACCCCCGCTGGCGTCGCCCCTGCCGCGCGAATAATCGCGACCGACTCCCGCACGCTCGTGCCTGCCGTGATGACGTCATCCACAATCAGCACACGACCCTTGAGCGGCGCACCTACAATCAGTCCGCCCTCGCCGTGATCCTTCGCTTCCTTGCGGTTGAACGAATACGGCAGATTGTGACCTTTTTCGGCAAGTCCGATAGCAAGCGCTGACACCAGCGGAATGCCCTTGTAAGCTGGGCCGAACGTCATGTCGAAGGCCACATCCGAGGCAATCGCGGCGTCCGCGTAATAGCGCCCAAGCCGCAGCAAAGACTCGCCCGTGTTGAACAAACCGCTGTTGAAGAAGTAGGGCGACAAGCGGCCCGATTTGGTCTTGAATTCGCCAAAACGCAGCACATCGCATTCGAGGGCGAAGCGCAGGAATTCCTGACGGAAGGTATCGGGTGATGACATGGCGATGATGTTTTGAATCGGGACATGCGCAACCGTTGCGCCGTCCGTGGAAAAATGAATTAGCCGCGATTCTCTCGCGATTTTGATCTGGACTGAAAGATACCCATGCGCATCGTCACGCTAAACGCCAACGGCATTCGCTCCGCTCATAACAAAGGCCTCGCCGACTGGATGGGTCGCCTGCGCGGCTGGGACGTGTTCTGCCTCCAGGAAATGAAGGCGAACGTTGAAGACGTTCCCGAGGAAATGCTGCGACCCAAAAAGAGCCACGGCCACTTTCATCCGGCTGAAAAAAAGGGCTACGCTGGCACCGCCCTTTGGTCAAAGCAAAAGCCGGTGAATGTCGTCAAGGAATTTGGCGTCGGCGAGTTTGACCGCGAAGGTCGCTATCTCGAAGCCGATTTTGGCCACGTTGCCGTGGTGTCGCTCTACCTGCCCTCCGGCGCGGCGGGCCCTGAACGGCAGGCCAGCAAAGACCGCTTTCTGGTGGAGTTTCCTAAGCATCTGCAAGCCCTGCGCAAGCGCGGAAAAGAGATCGTCATCTGCGGCGACTTCAACATCGCACACCAAGAAATCGACCTCAAAAATTACAAAAGCAACAAGAAAAATTCCGGCTTTCTGCCGCATGAGCGCGACTGGCTAACGCATGTTTTCGATGACATCGGCTTCGTCGACGTCTTCCGGCAGCTCGACCCGCGCCCCGAGCAATACACCTGGTGGAGCAATCGCGGCGACAGCTGGAACAAAAACGTGGGTTGGCGGCTCGATTACCAGATCGCCACGCCGGGAATCGCAGCGACCGCAAAAGCTGCATCAATTTATCTCGAAGAGCGGTTTTCCGATCACGCGCCGCTGATTATTGACTACGATTTCGCGATGTAGCGACGGAGTCCGCTCGCCCCTCGTCCGTAGAGTGCGTTGAGAAATCACACTTGGATCGGTTCGTAGCCGCGATGAAACGCAGTGGAATCGCGGATGGTGGCGTTGCGGTGCTCCCTCGATTCCGCTGCGCTTCATCGAGGCTACGGTTTTGTGCGCAGCTGCTGGCCTCGCGATTCGCCGAGACAAGATTTAAGTTTCTCTATAAGCGCTTCCACTTCATCATCGCCAAGGTCAAGTGGATCCCCAAACGCTCCAACTGCGATTACGCAAATTGCCGAGCCGTCGTACCAGGCTTCGAGACGGTCTTCAGCGCTCTTTCCTTGCGCAATTGAAGGCGACGTCACTTCGTCAACGCCTTCATAGCATCCGTCAACCCCTGCACCGTCGTCGGGTACATGCGCTCGTTCATGATCTTCTTGATGATGTCGGTCGAATACGTGTACTCCCACGAGCGCGGTGGCATTGGGTTTAGCCAGGCTACGCGCTTGAAGTGATTGGTCATGCGTTGCAGCCAGACCTTGCCTGTTTCGCTGTTGGTGTATTCGACGCTGCCGCCTTCCATCTCGATTTCGTACGGGCTCATCGCCGCGTCGCCGACGAAAATCACGCGATAGTCGGGCCCATATTTGTGTAGCAGGTCCATCGTCAGCGTGCGCTCGGTGGTGCGGCGGCGATTGGTCTTCCACACGAAGTCGTACAGGCAGTTGTGAAAGTAAAAATGCTCCAGCCGCTTGAACTCCGTTTTGGCCGCAGAGAAAAGCGCCTCCACCTGCTCAACGTGATCATCCATCGAGCCGCCAATATCGAGCAGCAGCAGCACCTTCACTGCGTTGCGCCGCTCCGGCCTCATCTGGATTGAAAGCATGCCCGCGTTCTTGCCGGTTTCTTCCAACGTGTGTGGCAAATCCAGTTCGTCCACCGCGCCCTCGCGTGCGAAGCGGCGCAGTCGGCGCAGCGCGACCTTGATGTTCCGCGTGTTGAAATCAACGTTGTCGTCGTAGTCGCGGAACTGCCGCTCGTCCCACACTTTGACAGCGCTGCGATTGCGACTTTTGTCCTGCCCGATGCGGATGCCTGCCGGGTTTTCGCCATACGCGCCGAACGGCGACGTGCCGCCGGTGCCGATCCATTTGTTGCCGCCCTGATGCCGCTCTTTCTGCTCTTCGAGCCGCTTCTTGAGCGTTTCCATCAGCTCGTTCCAGTCCATCGCCTTAAGTTTTTCTCGCTCTTCCGGCGTCAGCGTTTTCTCAAGAATTTTCTTGAGCCACTCTTCAGGAATCGCAGTCTTCAAATCGACCAACTCGGCCACGCCCTTGAAGTATTCGGCGAACGCAAAATCGAAGCGGTCAAACTTGCCTTCGTCCTTGACCAGCGTCGCTTTCGACAGAAAGTAGAAGTCATCAATGGACGGCGAAATCACGTCCTCCTTCAACGCTTCGAGCAACGTCAGGAATTCACGCGTAGACGGCTTCAGGCCACGGTGGCGCAGATGGTAGAAAAAGTCGAGCAGCACGGAGCGATTGTCGCAGAACGGCCGCAGGACGGGCACCCCGTGCCCTCCAACACGTTGGCAAAACAACCCAGTTCCGGTTGCGCGCGATGATGGTGGGCGCGAGGTTCCCACCCTACGACGGCGCTGCGCTTCGGCCCTGTCACCCGCACTCGCTGCATAATCGAGGCAAACGCTGCCCTACCGTATGCCAATCGATATTGACCGCCTTACCGAGGCTGAACTCGCCGATCTCAATCGCCGCATTGTCGCGCGCCTGCGACTGATTGCGCAGCTGCGCGCTCACGTCAGGATGCTTGAATTTCGCGTCGGGGAGCGCGTCACATTTCAGCCCGACGGTTCGCTCGCACTGTTCGGTATCGTCTCAAAATACAATCGAAAGACGGTCACCGTTATCACCGACGACGGCCTGCAGTGGAACGTGTCACCGCTGCTGCTCACCTCTGCTGCGATTGACATCACGCCCCGCTCCAGCGGCGGCGGCAAATCTTGACCCTCCAACGTATTCCACACCAGTGAAAGACTTCAACGACGACCCACATCTCGATGTTTGCCAGAACATTGAGTTCTACCTCATGCAGTGCTATCGCGCCGACCCCGCGCTCACCGATGCGCTGTGCGAGTTTGCACTCGACAACGCCAAGATCGCCATCAAGCGGCAGTTCGGTTTCGCGCAGAACGAACGCGTCTCCAGCGCGCCGTCGGTCGTCCCGGTGGTTGCTGCGATGGTCGCGCTGGGGCTTGAGCGCATCGACAAAGACAACGGCCTGAACTTGCGCGGGTTTGTCGCGCGGCTCGACAAGATTCGCGCCTCGGTTCGCCGCCACCAGCAGTATGGGTCGCGCGCATACTATCAGGTGGTGTCGGACTATTTTCCAGCGAACGTGCGCCCACTGTAGCAAGCTCTGATGGGCAAGCGAATCAAACCAGCCCCACGCGAAGACGATCAAAGGGAAGACCGCATCCTCTTCGAGATCGTGGTCGACGCCTACAACGAGACCGAACGCAGGATGGGCTGGTACTGCTATCTAGGCGATGCGCTCACGTTTCCGTTTCCTGCGCAGTGCGTCTCTCGCGACGCCACGTCACCACTGCGCGTCGGGCAGGCCGTCGAGGTCATCGGCATGGCCGACGATGATGACTGCGACACCCGTATGCGCGTGATCATTCGCTACGACGGCGCCGAACTGGCTGTGCCGTTGAATCAACTGCAATGCGCGGGTAGCGAGGTATCCGCTAGCACCCTGCAGGCCGTCGAAGACTGGCACTACTGGCTGGCGCGCGGGTACGAGTTCTGATCCAGCAATGCGCGACGTTTTTTGAGGGCGCTCAGATGCCTTGTCATCAACGTACTGCAACGGTAGTGTGGGCAGAGACTGCCCACACTACGCTCTACTAATCGGCAGTGCCACCTCCACTTCTCCATCCGTCACCTTCCCCGTTTCACGAAACCCCATGCGTTCGTAAAATGGCTTCGCATTGCCGTCACGTTGCACATAGCTCAGACTGACGGTGCGAATTGTAGACATGGATTTGGCGCGCTCGATGATGAGTTTCATCACCTGTTCGCCGTAGCCTTTCCCCTGATGTTTGAACTCGATCATCAAGCGCCAGATGTAGAGCGAGTCGAGCGCCTCATCCTGCGTCTTCGCGGCTTCGAGGGCGAGGGTGGGGTCAAACAGCATGACGAAACCCACGGGCGTATCGTTCGCCATGACGGCACGAAACCATGCATTCTTGCTGTACGTCCCTTGCGCGATCGAAATGCCGTTGGTCGCGACCATGCGCTCACCGACCGCGCCGGGATTCATGCGCACAATGGGGTTGACGTTGTCCTTGGTGATCTCGGCGAGCGTGATCTTTGCGTCGCGCGTGAGCGTGGTTTCGGTCGCCGCGCCTTTCGTCAGGCGCGCTTCAAGTTTGGCTTTTGCTGCGGGCCACTCAGCGGCGAGCATCGAATACATCACCGTGTCGCGCGGGCTGCCGTCGCGCAGCGGCGCGTGATGACGGATCGCGCCGTCGCGTTTTGCGCCCAGTCGCTCAATCGCCCGCTGCGACGCAAAATTCATGTGACTCGCACGCCAGCCGACAACCGCACATCCCAGCGTCTCGAACGCGTGCTGCATCAGCATCAATTTGCACAACGTGTTCACGTTCGAGCGCTGCCGCGATTTGGCGTACCAGGTGTAGCCAATCTCCACACGCTGGATGGCGGGCACGATATCGTGATAACTGGTGCTGCCGATCACCTCGCCGGTCGCCGCGTCAACCACCGCGAAGGCGAGGCGGTTGCCCTCTGCGCGCTGCTTGAGCGCCGCTTCGATGTAGCCGCGCGTTTGCGCGGGCTCAGGCACTGTTGTCACGCGGATGTTCCACAGCTCGCCGTCGGCGGCGGCTTTGCGTAGACCGTCTTCATGAGCGAGCGCGAGGGGTTCGACGCGAATGCCGTCGCGTTCGAGCGTGACTTCAGCGGGCCACAGTTGGGCTGTCGTTTCGGTGGTCATTCAAGAATTCCTGGAGTGAATAGCTTTTTGCTGAATACCGCATTTAAATTGGGCAAAGGCACGATAAATACCTTAAGTCGACTTTTAAATAAAATCTTACCCAGCCCAAATGCAATGGGCATTACACAGAAAAGCTGATTGACTACTAAACGTCATACTTTCGTGCGTCATCAATCACTTTGCCGTCGTTCGCGAGCGCGCCTGCCACAGCGAAAACCACTTCGCCACCCAGCTTCGTCACGTCACGTAATGCCGACGCGATTTTGGCCCTGAGCTCCTCGTTTGACGATGCGCATTCCGCATGAAGCGCCATCGCGTCCTTCTGATCAGGATTGGTGATGACGAGGCGCACACGGCCAAGCTCGGGAAAGCGTTTCGCCACCGCATCCACTTGCGACGGATGCACAAACATGCCCTTCACTTTCGCCGTCTGATCGGCGCGGCCCATCCAGCCCTTGATGCGCATATTGGTGCGCCCCGTGGGACAGACACCGTGCAGCACGGCAGACAAATCACCCGTACCAAAACGGATCAAAGGATAGTCGGGATTAAACGTTGTCACCACGATCTCGCCGACTTCGCCTTCGGGCACCGGATCGCCCGTGCCGGGGCGCACGATCTCGACGATGATGTCTTCGTCAATCACCATGCCCTGAACATTGCCGTTGGGGTCTGGCGCCTCGTACGCGACAAGACCCAAGTCCGCCGTCGCGTAAGTTTGCGTGCCGACGATACCGCGTATTTTCAGCATTTCGCGCAACTGCGGCGGAAAATATTCACCCGACACCGACGCGTGTTTTAGCGACGTGATCGGCGTGCCCAGCTCATCCGCTTTTTCCAGCAAAATGCGCAAAAACGACGGCGTGCCGGTATACGCCGTTGGCTGCAAATCCAGCATCGCCGCAATCTGCTGCTCGGTGTTACCCACACCCGCCGGAAACACCGTGCAGCCCAACGCCACCGCGCCCGCATCCATGATCCAGCCGCCCGGCGTCATGTGATAACTGAACGTGTTGTGCACCAGGTCACCCGCGCGAAAGCCCGCCGCATAAAGCGCGCGCGCCGTACGTGCGTACGCGGTCGAGCCATGACCCTCCGGTTCATAAATCGGGCCGGGCGAGGCGAACACGCGTGCCGCCTTGCTGGCATTCGCATTCCAACCCGCAATCCCCAACGCCGAATAGCCTCCAAACGGATCACCCTTCGCAGCACGCGACGCCTGCTGCTGCTCAAGCAATTCGCTCTTGCGGATGACTGGCAGTTTCGCGAGGGCAGCGCGAGAAGTTACGGTCACGGGATCAACATTCGCTAGCGATTTTGCGAATGCGGTCGTTGTGGTTTTGGCGTGAGCGATCTGCCTGCTCAGGCGCGAAAAAAGGTCGGCTTCGCGCTCGGAGGAAAAACGTGTTTCGCGGGGATCGGGGAAGATGGACATGGTGGCAATTAGAGCGGATTGCGGTAAGCATTGATGTTACTAGCGGGGCGTTGTCATCGTACACGCTAGCGCCCGGTGTAAAGTACCGTCATGGCACCAACCGTATTCCGCGATGGGCAGTTTCGCTTTTTCTTTTTCTCAAGAGAAGAGACGCGCATTCATGTGCATGTTGCACATCCCGACGGCGAGGCAAAATTCTGGCTGACACCACACGTTCACTTCGCGACTTCAACGGGTCTAGACGCCCGTCAACTGCGCGCCGCACAAACCATCGTCGAATCACATTTCGAGGAAATCACAAATGCCAAGCACCATCACTTTGGCTCCTGAAGTTACTCACGTTTCGCAGCACGGACTTTGGCTCCTGCTCGCCGACGAGGAAGTGCTTCTACCGTTTGAACAGTTTCCGTGGTTCCGGCGTGCAACGATTGAGCAGCTGTCAAACGTAGAGTGGCCGAGCCCGGATCATCTTTACTGGCCGGAGTTGGATGTGAACCTTTCGGTGGCCTCGATTCGGAGTCCAGATGCGTTTCCGTTGGTGTCGCGTGCCGCTCAGTAGCTTCGACTCGAGCGCGCTGCGCGACTAACACGTCAACTGATCCAACCCCGCATTAAACCGATCCAGCGCCGCATGAAGCGCTTCGAATTCATCTGCCCCCAGTGAGTCAACGATAGCCCCGTGCGTGGCTTCAACTTCGCGACCAATCTTGCGGTGAAGGGCATTTCCGCTGGCCGTCAAGCGCACGACGCTGCGGCGCAGATCGTCGGCGTGAGCCTGCCGCTTGATCCAGCCGAACTCCTCCATGCGACTCAGGATGCCGGTGAGACTGGGCTTGAGGATGACGCATCGCTTGGTGATTTCGCCGGGCTCCATTTCGCCGTTCGCGGCTAGCGCACGAATCACGCGCCACTGCTGCTCGGTCACGTCATGTTTCGTCAGCACCGGCCGGAAGTGCTGCATGAAACGTTCGCGCGTGGCGAGGAGCTCTAGCGCCAGATGTCGGCGATGGGTGCTTACTGCATCCCCCGCCGGGTTAATGCCATTGACGTTCTGAGCCGTGTCGCCGATCATTTGCGTTCACCTGATTTGAATTTGATTGCACCGCTTGCAGTGAATCTTGAATGTAGTTAACATATTAACTTAATGCGGATCGTAGCCGTACCGACACTACCCAAAGAAAAGCCACTTTAAGGAGACCCCATGTCCATCAATCGTCGTGAATTTGTGCAAAGTAGTGTGGCTCTGGCTGCGCTGTCATCCATGGGATTTGTGGTGCGTGCAGAGGCGCAAGCCATTGATACGCTGAAAGTGGTGACCGGCTTCCCACCGGGTGGCACGTCGGACACCACCTGCCGTCGTCTGGCCGAGAAGCTGCGCGGGACGTACGCGAAGAACACGCTGGTTGAGAACCGCACCGGCGCGGGCGGTCAGATCGTGATTCAGTCAATGAAAACCTTGACGCCTGACGGTACAACGCTCATGCAGACGCCGATGTCGATGCTTGGCATTTATCCGCATATTTACAAAAAATTGTCATACGATCCTATCAATGATGTGATGCCGGTTTCACTCACGGCCGTGTTCGATTTCGGTCTCGCCGTCGGCCCCGCCGTACCTGCCAGTGTGACCAACGTGAACGAATTTGTGACGTGGTGCAAGGCCAATCCGAACATGGCGAATTTCGGCTCGCCTGCCGCGGGATCCGTGCCGCATTTCATCGGCGCGCTGCTTGGGCGTGCGACTGGCGTTGACTTTAAGCATGCGCCGTATCGCGGCTCGCAGCCCGCGCTCCTCGAAATGATGGGTGGTAACCTGACCGCTGTGTCCGCTCCGGTCGGCGATATCCTGCAACACGTTTCGGGCGGCAAAGCGCGTCTTCTGGCCACCTCCGGCGCGAAACGTAACAAGTTCGCGCCGACGATCGCAACCTACACCGAGCAGGGTTTGAAGGACTTTGCGTTCAGCGAATGGTTCGGCCTCTACACGGTCGCAAAAACGCCCGCCGACGTGGTGCAAAAAATGAATGCCGCCTGTCGCGAAGCCATCGCGTCAAAAGAATTCACCGATGGCCTGGCCACGTTCGGTCTGGAGGCGCAATCATCGTCGCCCGCTGAGCTCGCGGCGATGCTCAAGGCAGATACGGACCGCTGGGCTCCGTTGGTCAAGGCGATTGGCTTCTCGGCTGACGCCTGATCGGGGAACACAGATGCAGGATCTTCGTGCCGCGTTCAGCGGAAAGCTGATCACCGACGCCGCCGACATGCAGCCGTTCACCACCGACTGGCGCAAGCGCTGGTTCGGTAAGGCGATTGCAGTGGCGCAGCCGGACACAACGGAGGACGTGGCGGCAGTCGTGCGTTGGTGCGTCGCGAACAAGGTGCCCGTCGTGCCGCAGGGCGGCAACACGGGCATGTCGGGCGCATCGGTGCCGGATGAGTCCGGAACCGCGCTGGTGCTCTCGCTGGCGCGGATGAACCGGGTGCGCGAGCTTGATCTGCCGAACAACACGATCACGGTGGAAGCGGGCTGCATTTTGCAAACGGTGCAGGAGCTAGCGCGTGAAAACGGCAAGTTGTTTCCGCTCTCGCTCGGCGCGGAAGGCTCGTGCATGATTGGTGGCAATCTGTCGAGCAATGCGGGTGGCGTCGGGGTGTTGCGCTACGGCAATGCGCGCGAGCTCTGTCTGGGCGTTGAAGTTGTGACGGCGCAGGGCGAAATCTGGAATGGTTTGCGCGGTTTGCGCAAGGACAACACGGGATACGACTTGCGCGATCTGTTCATCGGCGCAGAGGGCACGCTCGGTGTGATCACTGCGGCAACGCTTAAAGTATTTCCGTTACCCGCCGCCAAAATCACCGCCTGGGCAGCGGTCAAAGACTTGCACGGCGGGCTGCGCCTGTTGGAACTGGCGCAAAACAAACTGGGCGCGCGGCTCACGGCCTTCGAGGCGCTTACGCCGCCCTGCATCGAGCTCTTGGGTGAGCAATTGCCGCATTTGCGCTGGCCGCTTTCAACGCGTGACACCCATGCCGTGCTGATCGAACTCTCTGATGGCGAGAGTGAAGCGAATGGCCGCGCCGCGCTGGAAACGTTGCTCGAATCAGCCTTCGAATCAGGCCTCGTGACCGATGCCGCCATCGCCTCGAACCTCACGCAATCGACCGAGTTCTGGAGTCTGCGTGATCACATGACCGAGGCTCAGCAGCGCGCGGGCAAAAACATCAAACACGATATCGCCGTGCCAATCTCGCGTACGGCCGATTTCGTGACCAGCACTAACGCAGAGATTGCCAAGCACTTTCCCGGCGTGCGGATGATTGTGTTTGGGCATTTGGGTGACGGAAATCTGCACTACAACGTGTCGCCGCCGAAGGGTACGACAGGCGAAGATTTTGTCAGTATCGAAGGCGCAATCAATCGCATCACGCACGACGCGGTGCATGCGCATGGCGGCTCGGTCTCGGCCGAGCATGGCCTCGGTGTACTGCGTCGCGGCGAGGCGGCGCGCTACAAGTCTTCCGTAGAACTGAACATGATGCGCGCGATCAAGCAGGCGCTTGACCCGCAAGGTCTCATGAATCCGGGTAAGGGGCTACCGCTTTGAACCAAGCCGCACTGAATGTTGCGGGGCATGCTGTTTCGCCGCTGCACTACATCAACGGTGAGCGCGTAGGCTCGGCGGAAACGTTCGAGCTTTTCTCGCCGATTGATCAGCGTGTGCTGGGCCAAATTGCACAAGCGACACCTGAGCAAGTCGCAAGCGCGGTGACCGCTGCGAGCGCCGCATTTGCTGCGTGGTCGCAGCTGACAGCAGCAGTGCGACGCGACTATCTGCATGCGTTCGCGGCGGAGATTGGCAAACGCAAAGACGCCTTCTGCGAAGTTGAATCAAACGACGCAGGCGTGCTGCTGTCGCGCATGCAACACGGTGTCGCTCCGCGCGCAATGCTGAACCTGACGTACTTTGCCGATCATGCGTTGACGCTGCAAGATCATATGATCGTCACTGATCAGGCGACGCACTATGTGAAGCATGACCCGGCGGGCGTGTGCGCCATCATCACGCCGTGGAATGCGCCCTTGATGTTGACGACATGGAAGCTCGGCCCCGCACTGGCGTCCGGCAACACCGTAGTGATCAAGCCGCCGGAATGGGCACCGTTAACGTGCTCGTTGCTCGCGGATTGCGCGCATGCGGCGGGCTTGCCGCCGGGTGTCGTGAACATCGTTCAGGGTAGTGGCTCGGTGACGGGTGCGGCGCTGGTCTCCGATCCGCGCCTCGCGAGAATTTCGTTCACCGGCTCGGTGCCCACCGCGAAATTGATCGCGGGGGCCGCCGCGCAGAATCTCGTGCCATGCAGCCTTGAACTTGGCGGTAAATCACCGTTCATTGTGCTCGAAGATGCCGACGTTGACGCGGCCGCGGCCTGTGGCGCGCTGATGTATCGCAACGCGACGCAAGTGTGTCTCGCTGGGACGCGCTTTCTCGTACATGAGCGCGTTCGCGATGCGTTCGTGGCGAGCATGCGTGGCGTGGTCGACAAGCTCACGGTCGGCGATCCGCGCGACGCTGCGACAGAGGTTGGCCCGGTCATTCATCCACGTCAGTATGAGCGCGTCAAAGCCTTCGTAGCGCGCGCGAAAGCAGCGGGCGCAACGGTGCTGTGGGGCGGCGAGCCGCATCCGTTTGGCGCGCCGTATTTTCAGCCGACCATGCTGACTAACGTTGCGCAGGATTCCGAGATTGTGCAAGCAGAGGTCTTCGGCCCGGTGTTGACGTTGCAGACTTTTTCAACGGACGCCGAACTGATCGCCATGGCGAACGGGACGGACTACGGGCTCGGCGGTGTTTGCTACGGCGCGGAGCCTCATGCGAAGGCTGTTGCCGAGCAGGTGCGCACCGGCTTCATCTGGGTCAACAGCTTCGGCATTCGCGATCTCGCGGCACCGTTCGGCGGTTGCAAACGCTCTGGAAACGGACGCGAGGGCGGCGACTGGAGCTTTGAGTTTTTCTGCGACATCAAAGATGTCGTGGTGCCATCGAGGCCGTTTGTTCCAAGCTTTTCTCATCGATAGTCGAAGGTAGTTTCATGGGAAAAATTGTTGGCGCGGCTTTGGTGTCGCATCATCCGGGCCTTTTTCAGAGCGATGAATTTCGCATTAAGATGGGCGACGGAGCAGACTCGGATTTGATTCCCGGTTATGACCGCCTGCGCAAAAAAATAGATGCGGTCAAGCCCGACACGCTCATCATTTTCGACACGCACTGGTTCACCACTGGCTATCACCTGATCGACGGCGGGCGAGTGCATCGCGGCAGCTACATCTCGGATGAAATGCCCTGGTACCTCTACGGGCAGGCTTACAACTATCAGGGCAATCCTGAACTGGCGGGCCTGATCGAAACGGTGGCCGTCGAACGCGGCGTGATGTCGAAAGCGGTGTACGACCACGATCTGCCGAAGCATTACGCAACGATCAACGTGGCCAACAAATTGGCCCGAGGTGAACGCGTCGTGTCAGTGAGCAATTGCCAGAACTGTCAGCCACATCATTTTGTCGAATCCGGCAGCGTGATTGCCGAGGCGATTGCCCGTAGCGTTGCACCCAACAGCGAGCGTGTGGTGTTGCTCGCATCCGGCGCGTTGAGTCACAAGTTCAACCAGATCGACTGGGTGCAAAAGCATCCACGTATTTATCACGAGAGCAATGTCTCGCGCCCAGAAAACATTGCACTGGACAAAGAGGCCATCGCGCTCATGGAGGCGGGAAATCACGCGTCTATTCTTGATCAATGGGACAGCAAATTCCGCAAAATTCCGTGGGAGGGATTCGGCGGACATTACCTGCAAATGATCGGCGCATTGGGCGCGCGCGATTGCAAGGCAGCAGGCACGACGCTCTCCGATTACGAGAATGCGCGCGGCACCGGCAATATTCACATGTGGTTCGACGTCGAGCCGCAACAGGACAAATTATGAGCGTCGCAACACCCAACCCGTTACCGAAAATTCTCTCTGGCCCGCGTGTTGAGCGTCGCCGCGTGCTGGTGGGCGGCAGCGCATATTGGGGCACGGTTGACGAGAGCGCGTCGAACATTCTTCTCGATGATGGACGTTGCTTCGCGCTTCACACCGTTCAACATCTGGCACCGTGCGAACCAACGAAAATCATCTGCGTGCATCTGTCGTACAGCTCACGCGGTGTCGAAACGCGGAACAACCCGGTGCCGACCCTCACGCCGACGTATTTCACCAAACCACCCACCGCAATCAATTATCACGGCGGCGAAATGGTGAAACCTGCGGACTGCCAGTACCTCAATTACGAAGGCGAGTACGCCGTCATCATCGGCAAAATTTGTCGCAATGTCACACCGGATGAAGCGTGGGATTACATGCTTGGCTTCGCACCCGCGCTTGACATGGGCCTGCAAAATTTTCGCGACACTGATCAGGGTTCGATGCTGCGCGTGAAAGGCGCGGACGGCATGCTGCCCATCGGGCCGGGGATCGTCAGTGGCGTCAATATTCTGGAACAGACGTTACGCACCTATCGCAACGGATTGCTCGTACAGGAAGCAAAGATCGGTGACGAGATGATCTGGTGGCCGCATTACATGGTGGCGGACATTGCGAGACACATCACGCTCATGCCGGGTGACGTGATTCTCACGGGCACGCCTTGTCATTCACGGTCAGTGGATGTCGGTGATCTGGTGGAGGTTGAGATTACGGGGCTGGGGCGTTTGTCGAGTCGCGTGGTTGCTGGACCGGTGCCACGCGCTTCGGCGCTGATTGAGCCTGTGGGACATCAACCGACGGACAGCGCAGAGGTTCGGCGCGTGGCGCTTGGGTTTGACGAGCGCGTGCCAGAGCATTTCAAGAAGAACTACCGCGACGCTGCATCGTCGGAGCACAAGTAATGGCGCTCTCCGTTGATACGATTACGATGCTCGCTAACGAGCTCAATATCGCCGAAAAAACTCGCGTTCAGGTGGAGCAATTTTCCAAACGCTTCCCCGAGATGACAGTGGCCGATGGCTACGCGATCCAGAAGACATGGGTAGCGATCAAATGCGCCGAAGGCCGCAAAATTGTCGGCCACAAAATCGGCCTGACGTCTCGCGCCATGCAGCTTGCCTCGCAGATCAGCGAACCGGATTTTGGCGCGCTGCTGGACGATATGATGTTTGCGGCTGGCGACGATATTCCGATGTCGCGCTACATCTTGCCGATGGTCGAAGTGGAGCTGGCCTTCGTCCTGAAGACAGGGCTAACCGGGCCGAATGTGACCATCGCCGATGTGCTCGCTGCGACCGATTACGTGGTGCCCGCCATCGAGCTGATCGACGCGCGGATTGATCGGCTGGATCGTGTGACCAAAGCGCCGCGCAAAGTGTTCGACACGATCTCTGACAACGCGGCGAATGCAGGTGTCGTGTTGGGCGCAACGCGCGTGGCTGCTGATGCGATTGATCTGCGCTGGACTGGCGCGATCATGGAGAAAAATGGTGTCGTCGAGGAGACGGGGCTCGCGGCGGGTGTCCTTGGGCATCCTGCGGCTGGTATCGCGTGGCTCGCCAACAAACTCGCGCCGCACAGTGAGTCTTTGGTTGCGGGGGAGCTGTTGCTGGCAGGTTCGTTTACGCGCCCCGTGGCAGCAGCGTTGGGCGACAAATTTAGCGTTGATTACGGCAGCGTTCTGGGCAAAATTGAATTCCGGTTTGTGTGAGCCGGTGAAAGATTGGCGATGAAGGTTTGTATCGTTGGCGCAGGTGCCATTGGCGGCTGGATGGGGGCGCGCCTCGCGCTAGCGGGCCATGAGGTGAGCGCACTGGCGCGCGGCGCGACGCTGGCGGCGATTCAGAAAAATGGATTGCAACTCATTGAAGGCGGCGTAACGACTAGCGTGCCGGTGAAGGCCTTTGCCGCTGCCGCTGAACTCGACGCGCCCGACCTGCTGATCATCGCGGTGAAAGCGCCGGGTCTGCGCGACGCAGCGCTCTCGGTTGCATCCTTGATTGGCGCGAACACCGTCGTGCTGACTGCGATGAATGGCGTTCCGTGGTGGTTTTTTAATCGGTTAGATCGTCCTTTAGCCGGTGCGCTACTCCGCTCGATTGACCCAACCTGCGACATCACCGTTGCCATTCCGCCTGCCTGTGTCATCGGTTGTGTGGTTCATGCCGCGTGCAGTGTCGACGCCCCCGGAGTCATTCGTCACAAGATGGGCCAACGACTGATCATCGGCGAGCCGGGTGGTGGAATGTCCGCGCGCCTCAAAGCGCTGCACGAAACGCTGGTCGCCGCAGGCTTCGAGCCCGAATCGAGCACCGATATTCAGCGCGACGTTTGGTTCAAGCTCTGGGGCAACATGACGATGAACCCGGTGTCCGCGCTTACCGGCGCAACGACCGACAAGATTCTCGACGACGAACTCACGCGCGAATTCTGTTCCGCTGTGATGCGCGAAGCGCAGGCCATCGGCAACAAAATCGGCATCCCGATTGGGCAAACGCCGGAGGCGCGTCACGAAGTCACACGCAAGCTCGGCGCGATGAAAACCTCCATGCTGCAGGACGTTGAAGCGAACAAGGGCCTGGAGCTTGATGCGCTCGTAGCGTCCGTTCGCGAGATCGGACAAAAGGTCGGCATTGCCACGCCGTTCACCGACGCCTTGCTCGGCCTGACGCGGCTCATGGCGCGTGGTCGTGGCTTGTATTGAGCGCTACAGCGTGCGGAATAATGCCATTTATTTCTTAACAACTATTTCTTAAAAGCCAGTCTGCAAAAGGGCTGAATACGATTTAAGCAAGAAGTCGATTTGCACATATACCGGCTTGTAGCCCATATAAAACGGCAGTTTTCTGAAATAGTTGTTAGTATTTGGGTGAACTTTGAGTGTGCTCGGAACTACGGCTCTCGACCAACCGTGGCATTCGCGGTACTGCAACAAACGTCTGCTAGTCACTTGGCAAAGTTGCTTAATTTACGGAAGCTACAACGCGCCCAGCCAATCGAGCGTGAATCCTGGGGAAATCGCATGAAACGTAACTTTCACGCCGCTCTTTCTTGCCTGTTGCTAACGCTCGCTTTCTCCTCGGCCGCGCAGCAATCGACCGATGGAGCGGCGCAGGTGCCGGTTCCGGCACCGCAGGGATTCGTCGTCGACACCACGGGGCGACTCACCGCCTCCGAGCGCGAGCAACTGGTTGCTGCGGCGCGGCGACTTCAGACCGAAACCGGCGCGCAGTTGTTCACGCTGATTGTGGATCACACCGACCCAGAGACCATCGAGGACTACGCTCAGCGTGTCTTCACGTCGTGGAAGCCAGGTCAAAAGGGCGTTGACGACGGGCTACTGATGCTTTTCGCGCCGAACAATTCATCACGCAAGATTCGCATGCAAACGGGATACGGCCTGGAAGGCCCGCTGCCCGACGTGACCCTAAAGCGCATTTTGGCAGAACAAATTCGTCCTGCACTGGAGCAGGGCGGACCTGCGAAGGCGGCGCTTGCGGGTGCGGAAGCTGTTCGTGTGGCCATCACGTCGACCGGGTCGACAGCGCAGAACGCGAAGTCCTCGCGCGGGCTTGATGGCGACGATCCGTGGTGGAAATTATTGGTTGGAACGATACTGAATTTCGTGCTGCTGCTGTTCGCGATTGGCTTCTTCAAAGGGCGGCGCGAGCGCGTGACTGCTGCGATTGGATGCGCGGTCGTTTGTGTGTCCGCTGGTGCGATCTACTACTGGGAGGCCGGCGCGCATCCCATCGCGATGCTCGCCGCAGCCTGGGCGCTAGTGCTAATGTGGCTGCTCATTGCATTTGCCGGCAATCGGCCGCCTGCCTCAGTGCAGACTGAAGTTCCCCACTTGAAACGGGGCGATCGTGAGATTGCGGCTGCGGCTTTGCCCTGGCGTCCAAGGGTGCCCACGCTTATAGCGAGCTTGTTTGCACTCGCGCTTCAGATTGCGCTGGTTATCAGCTATGTGAGCCGCACGGCGGTCACTTTGATGCTGTGGGTTGCCGCGCTGGTCGGAGGCCTTACGGTGATCGGTCTTTGCCAATGGATGGCAAGCGCGTTCAGCCCCGCTGTCCTTGCTCCACTCGGCGGTCGCGGTGGTCGCAATGCCAGTTCTGATGATTGGACAAGCACTTCGGATAGTGCACCGGGGAATTCGGGCAGTGATTCCAGCAGCAGCGATTGCGGAGGTGGCAGCGACTCTGGCGGCGGTGGCGATTCGGGCGGTGGTGGCTCGTCGGAGTGATAGCGCGAATGCGCTACTGCACCAGCGCGCGCGAGTCCTTTTGCGTCCAAGTCAATCAACTCGTCGCCGCGCTCAATAATGTTGCTGTAGCCGAATGCTCAGTTGAGCGATGGGCTACCGCGGAATCGAAGATTTCGGCTAGCAACTTTGCGATGTAATGACTATTATCATTGGGCTACAGCCGGTTTTAGCCATAAGTCGAGTATCGGAAAAAATAGCCGTTGGCCTATATTAAAAAACGGTTACGGCGAATAGCTGTTAGACGGCCAACGGCAATTTCACAAATTCCGGAACGCTGCGCAAGGTGGACGATGGCGTTTGCGATGCGGCTAATACGTCTGCAATAACGCCCGCTGACTGTGGTTGGCGGATTGGGGGGGGAACCGATGAAACGAACACTTTTCAGCCACATCTTTTGTTTATTGACGCTCGCTTTCGCGTCCGCGCTGTTTGCGCAAACGAGCGACAGCGCCGGCATGGTGCCCGTGCCTGCATCGCAAGGATTCATCGCCGACATGACCGGGCGACTCACCAAAGCCGAGCGCAAGCACATCGTCGACGCCGCGCAACAATTGGAGAGCGAAACCGGCGCACAACTTTTCACGCTGATCGTTGATCACACCGATCCAGAAACGATAGAGGAGTACGCACAGCGCGTGTTCACGACCTGGAAGCCCGGCCGTAAGGGTGTTGACGATGGCCTGCTGATGCTCTTCACGCTCAACAATTCGTCGCGCAAGATGCGTATGCAGGTCGGTTACGGACTTGAGGGCAAGCTGCCCGACGTCACGGTCAAGCGCATCCTTGCGGAGCAAGTTCGTCCCGCGCTTGAAAAATCAGGGCCTGCGGAGGCCGCGAACGTAGCGCTGCAAGCTGTGCGCAGCGTCTTGAATCCGACGGGCGTTGCGAAAACTGGCAGCGCCGAGCAGAGCCCATCGACCTCGGCGAAAAAGGCCAAGCCAGTGGGAAAAAATATCGATACCCCGGAAGAGGGCTGGCTGCTGCTCGGCATCGCGCTTCAGATCGTGACGGTCGTCATCGCGGGCTTCTTGTTGACGCGCCGCCTGCCGCTCTGGTTCAAGCTGGTGATCGCGGTCGCCGCGTGTGTGGCGATGGCGACGATTTATTTTTACGCGGGCGTGGGCGAGTGGCGCTCATGGCTTGGGATCGCGTGGATTCTCGTTGCAGTTTCGGTCGTCGTTTCCGTTGGTAATTCGGTGTCGGGCACCACAGGCAAAACCAATCCAAGGGCGCAGATCCAGCACGCCAAACGTGCGAAGCCCGCCAAATTGCACGGCAACAAATCGTTTCCGTTTAACTCGGCCACAACGAGCGGCCTCGGCTGGACGATTCCGCTCGCTTCAACGCTCGCCATCGTGGCGTGTGCGTTCGCGCCCGGCGAGGTGGGTCTGCGCGTCATCGCGGGATTCTTCTGGGTGGCTTGCGGCTGTGCGCTGTGCTCTCTGATGATCAACTCGCTGTTTCCAAACCCCGTGCGACGGGGTGGGCGCAACAGCGGCGATGGCTGGAGCAGCTCCAGCGACAGCGGCTTCAGCTCCAGCAGCTCCGGCAGCTCGGGTGGCTCAAGCGACAGCGGATCATCGAGCGATTCCGGTGGCGGCGGGGATTCGGGCGGCGGCGGCTCGTCGGAGTGAGCTGCCCGTCCGGATGCACGACATTTTCGACGCCGTGTTGCCGGATGGCGCACACACCGAACACACTCCGCCGCGCCGATTTTTAGTCCATAGCCGCAGCCTTCATTGTTGCGCTGCACCATTTGCAAGCATCATTGATTCGAGGCAGATATACTGCCTTGCATGAATATTGCAGTAGACCCTGTCGCCATTTTGCGACGCGCGCTCTCGGTTCTCACGACTGAAGCGGAGGCCATTTCGGCGGTTGCTGCGCGCCTGAGCGGCGCGGCGGGTCAGCCGATGGTGGCGGCTGTGCAAATTGTGCTCTCTGCAACAGGACGTGTCGTCGTTACCGGCATCGGCAAATCGGGTCATGTCGGGCGCAAGCTGGCGGCTACGCTCGCGTCGACGGGTACGCCCGCATTCTTTGTGCACCCCGCCGAGGCGAGCCACGGCGACATGGGCATGATCGCCGCAGACGACGTGGTGATCGCGCTGTCGAACTCGGGCGAGGTAGCGGAAGTCAACGCGCTTCTCACGCCAATCAAACGCGTTGGCGCAAAGATCATCGCCATCACTGGCAACGAGCAGTCCACGCTCGCGACAGAAGCCGATGTCACGTTGAACGCCGGTGTTGTCGAGGAGGCCTGTCCACTTGGCCTCGCTCCCACCGCGAGTACGGCCGCCGCGATGGCCCTTGGTGACGCGCTGGCGATGGCGTTGCTTGAGGCGCGTGGCTTTACAGCGGAAGACTTCGCGCGCTCGCATCCGGGCGGATCGCTCGGGCGAAGGTTGCTCACCCACGTCAGGGACGTCATGCGCACCGGTGAGGCGATTCCCACGGTTCCCCTTGGGGCCACGCTGTCTCAGGCGCTGTTCGAAATTACTGGTAAGGGCATGGGCATGACGGCGGTTGTCAACGCCGACGGCACGCTGGCGGGCATGTTCACCGACGGCGACTTGCGGCGCTGTTTGCCCAAAGTGAGCGATTTCAACGCAGCAAAGGTGTCCGAATTCATGACGGTTAATCCAGTCACGATTAACCCGGACGAGCTCGCCGTGGAAGCCGTCGGACTGCTCGAATTGAAACGCAAAACCCAGCTTCTTGTCGTGAAAGCGGGCAAGCTGGTCGGGGCGTTACACATGCACGATTTGCTGCGTGCGAAGGTGGTCTGATCATGGCAAAACCAGTGCGACCACTCACTGTTGCTGATCGCATGCTTGCGGTGCGCGCGCTCGTGTGCGACGTCGACGGCGTGCTGACCGATGGCAAGTTAAATTACCTCGGCGGCGAAGAATTTAAATCGTTCTCGGTGCTCGATGGGTTCGGCATTACGCTGGCCAAACAAGCCGGCTGGAAAGTGGCGTTTCTCACGGCGCGCGGCGGCCTCGCGGTCGAGCGTCGTGCGACTGAGTTGGGCGTCGAACTCGTCAGCGGCGAGCGCAATAAAGGTACTGCGTTTAACAAAATGTGCACTGACTGGAACCTGCCGACGGCGCAGGTCGCCTACATCGGCGACGACTGGCTTGACTTGCCAGCGATGCTCGTCGCCGGGCTCGCAGCGACAGTGCCCAGCGCGGCGGCGGCAGTGCGCCAGCGCGCCCATTGGCTGTCCACGCTTGAGGGCGGCAACGGTGCCGTGCGTGAATTGGTGGAAGCCGTTTTGCGCATCCAGGGGCGGCTGGATGAATTGCTGAAACCGTATCTGGCCTTGCCACCGGAATCATTGCCATGAGCACCTTTATCTGGCGCCGTCGACAGGATCGGCTTGCGGCGCTGTTTCCCGTGATCGCGATTTCGATATTTGCCTTGCTCACGTTCTGGCTGGATGCGCGCGTCACCGAAAGCGCGCGAGCGCAACAGAAATCAACGCAGCCCGCGCCCGATCATTTTTTGCAGAATTTCAAGATTGAGCGAACCGCTGTAGATGGGCATGTCGAAAGCACGATGATCGGACAACGAGCGACCCATTTCCCCAATAATCAAACCACGATTGTCGACCAGCCGCGCTACGAAAGCCAGCCCGCAGGCAAACCCAAAATGGACGTCGTGTCTGCGCGCGCCGTTCTCAAAAGCGCAAGTGAAAAGGGTGGCATTGAGCAGGTTGATTTTTCCGGAAAAGTCGTGGCGCGTCAGGGGCCGAGCGAAGGACGCGAGGCGGTGACTTACGAGAGCGAGCAGCTCACCGTTTTCCCAAAAACGCAGCTTGCGCAGACCGAGTCGACCACCCGCACCGTCAGCGGTGATCGCGTCATGACGACGCAGGGATTGCGCGTCGACAATGAGAAAAAGCAGGGGCAAACGACCCGCGGAATTGAAATTGAGTTGCGTCCAAAAGATGCGGGCAAAGCCACCGAAACAAAGGAAAAACCATGAAACCTAGAGCGCTCCTGGCGGCAGCGGTGATGCCCGCTTTTTGCTTGCTGATTCCGATGTACGCTGTAGCTGAAAAAGCGGATCGTAAAGAGAAAATACTGATCAACGCCGTTGACGGTGACGCCGACCATGCCAAGGGTTTTTACAAGCTCGAAAAGGCGGTCGTCATCACGCAGGGCACGCTTAAGCTTACCGCTGATCGCGGCACCGCGCAGACCACGCCCGACGATAATTACAACGCTGTTTTGAACGGTAAGCCGGTGTGCTTCCGTCAACGAACCGACAACGGCGACTGGGCGCAAGGCGTGTCTGATCGCGCGGATTATGACAGTGGCAAGGGGATTGTTGAGCTGTTCGGCAATGCTGTCTTGTTCATTGGCGAAGACCAGACCGTCGCCAACTACATCATCTACAACACGCAGACGAGCAAATACGAAGCGCGTGAATCAAAAGCGAGAACCAGCGAAGGCAAGGGCGTGAGCTTTGTCCTGCAACCGCGCGAAAAAGACGAGTCCGCCCCCGCCGAAAAATCCCCGGATAGCACCGCCAAACCCGTCGTAAAAAAACCAGTCGTCAAGTCCGCAACTCCTCCCAAGCGCAATGAGCCAGCTTTCAGCCGTTGCGCTTAAAAAGCGCTACAAATCGCGCACGGTTGTGCACGATGTGTCCCTGACCGTTGACAGCGGTCAGGTGGTGGGTTTGCTCGGGCCGAACGGCGCAGGCAAAACCACCTGTTTCTACATGATCGTCGGGCTTGTCGCTGCCGACGGCGGCGTGATCAAGCTTGACGATAGCGAATTGACACATCTGCCGATTCATGAGCGTGCCCGCAAGGGCTTGTCGTATTTGCCGCAGGAAGCCTCGATTTTCAGGAAACTCACTGCGGGTGAAAACATCCGCGCGATTTTTGAATTGCGCGAAAAAGACGAGAGCGTGATTGAGCGCGAATTGCAGGCGCTGCTTGATGATCTCGCGATTGCGCACCTGCGCGATATGCCCTCTGTCGCGCTCTCGGGCGGCGAGCGGCGGCGGCTGGAAATCGCGCGTGCGCTGGCCTCTCGTCCGCGATTTATTTTGCTCGACGAACCGTTTGCCGGTGTTGATCCCATTGCTGTGATCGAGATTCAGCGGATCGTGCGTTTTTTGCGTGAGCGCGGTATCGGTGTGCTGATCACCGATCACAATGTTCGCGAGACGCTTGGCATTTGCGACCGTGCTTACATCATCAGTGAAGGCCGTGTATTGGCCGATGGCCATCCAGACGAAATCATTGATAACGAGTCGGTCAGAAAAGTGTATCTCGGCGAACATTTCCGGCTGTAGCGTGAAATCGGATTGACGTGAAAGCAGGCCTCCAACTCAAGCTCGCGCAGCACCTGACGCTGACGCCGCAATTGCAACAATCGATCCGGTTGTTGCAGTTGTCGACGCTCGAATTGCAGCAGGAAATCGAGGCTGCTCTCGCGGAGAATCCGCTGTTGGAATTGGCTGAATCAGATGCGCCCGATGACCGCAGCGCCGACGAACCGATTGAGGTGCCAGACGCGGTGGATGTGTACGCCTCGTCTGTTGATCGGGAACAATTGCTCGACGGCAGCGACTCGATGGCGGCCTATTCGACGCCAGAGCAACTGGACACTCGTGAGTTGGGCGGTGACGCCTTTGATGCATCTGCCCTGAATGGGCAAAGTGACAGCGCTGATTTCACGCAGACATCAGCCGTCGAAAGTGCCCCCGATAGCAGCGGTAGCGAAGGCGATTTCGATGCACCTTCACTTGATTTTGCTGAATGGGGTAGCTCCGGTGCAGGCAGTTTCGATGACGATGATGAGTCATTCGAGTCACAGCGCGCGAGCCCACCCAGCCTGCGTGAACATCTGCGCGCGCAGCTAGTGATGGTGAAAGAATCTGCGGGCATTCTTCAGCTCGTACATGCGCTGATCGACAGCCTTGATGAGCACGGTTTTCTGTCGGTCACGAAGTCTGACATTGACGATTTGCTAGAAAAAGGCGGCAACGACGACGGTATTGCCGATGAAACCTGGGATACCGCGCTTGGCATATTGCAAAGTCTCGATCCGGCAGGCGTTGGCGCAGCAGACTTGCGCGAATGCCTGCTGTTGCAACTAAAAAATCGCCCGAATAATGGCGACACCAAACTCGCTCGCCGTATCGTCAGCGAAGCGCTGGAGCATTTGGGCAAGCGCGACTATGCGCGCATTAAAAAACTGCTCGATATCGACGACATTGATCTCAAAGATGCGCACGCGGTAATCCGCACGTTGACGCCGCGCCCCGGCGCGCCCTTTGCCGACATCTCGGCGAGCCTCATGGTTCCCGATGTGATCGTGCGCCGCAGCAAACGACGCTGGGTCGCAGAACTCAACTCGGTGGCGGTGCCGCGCCTCTCGGTCAACAGTGTGTACGCGGATATGTTGCAACGCCAGAAAGAAGGGCGCTCCACTCCGCTATCGACACAGTTGCAGGAAGCCCGTTGGTTGGTTAAGAATGTGGCTCAACGCTTCGATACGATTCTTCGGGTATCCTCTGAAATAGTGGAAAGACAGCAAGCCTTTTTTGATCACGGTGAAGTCGCAATGCGGCCGCTCGTGCTTCGTGAAGTGGCTGATGCGTTGGGCCTGCACGAATCAACCGTGTCCCGCGTCACCACCCAAAAATACCTGAGCTGCATGCGCGGCTCGTTCGAACTCAAATACTTCTTCGGCAGCCATGTGGCGACCGATGCGGGCGGCGCTGCGTCATCGACGGCAATTCGCGCCATGATCAAAACGTTAATTTCTGAGGAGGACACCAACGAGCCGCTGACCGACAGTCGCATCGCGGAGCTTTTGGGCGACCAGGGCATCATCGTTGCGCGAAGGACGGTGGCTAAATACCGGGAACTGCAGAACATAGCCCCGGTCAACTTAAGACGGCGCAGTTGATCTGCTGAATATCAGCGGAGACGCGGTGGCCGCTTTCATCATTCGTTCGATCTGTTATTTCCGAGAGGTACATTCATGAATTTGCACATCACCGGCCATCATGTAGCTGTCACCGAAGCACTGCGCGCCTACGTCATTTCCAAGATTGATCGTATCAAGCGTCACTTTGACCATGTGATAGACGTCAACGTCGTGATGTCAGTGGAAAAACTCAGGCAAAAAGTCGAAGCGAACATACATGTCAGCGGCAAAGAAATTCACGCTGCTTGTGAAGGCGAAAACCTCTATGCCGCAATCGATGAACTGGCGGATCGTCTGGACCGGCAGGTCGTGCGCCACAAAGAAAAATTGCAGGTTCACCGCGACGCTGGCTTCGAGCGCAAGCGCGCTGACGTAAGCGAGCTTGAGGTGCGCGAGGCGCTTTAGGCGCAGAAGTCCACGAAGTGCGTCAGGCCGATTTGAGCTTTGACGCACTGCACTAGAATTGGCGACCACGCTCGTAATCTGTATGGGCTGGATTCGGAACAAATCTAACGCAACGGATTCTCGCCGCCTGTGAGCCGCCTCGCCAATCTTCTACCCGCCGACAATGTGCTGCTTGACCTCGATGTCAACAACAAGCGGCGTTTGTTCGAATTGATCGCGCTCGAATCCGAGTTGCGCTACGACTTAAGTCCCACCACGACCGTTGACAGTTTGCTCGCTCGTGAGCGCTTGGGTTCCACCGGATTAGGACAGGGCATCGCCATCCCGCACGGTCGCATTCGCGGCCTGGATCGCTCCATCGGATTTTTTGCACGCCCGAAGAAGCCCATCATTTTTGAAGCACCCGACGGCCAACCGGTTCGTGACATTTTTGTCTTGCTGGTACCTGAAGCGGCGACCGACGAGCATTTGCAGATTTTGTCGGAGTTGGCGCAACGATTTTCGAATCGCGCGTTTCGTGATGAATTGGCTGCCGCTACCGATCCGGCGGTCATTCACGTTCTGTTTAGCGCACCGCACCCGTAGCCCTATCCTCATGCGTACCGTAGAAATTTCGCGCCTGTTTGCTGAAAATCAGGAGCGACTGGAAATTCAATGGGTCGGCGGTCGCGATGGCGGTGAGCGCACGCTCTCGCGCGACACCAATGCACAGGCGCATGTTGGCCTCGTTGGCCACATGAATTTCATTCATCCGTTTCGGGTGCAGTTGATCGGCCCGGCGGAGATTGCGTATTTATCGACGCTGCCGCTCACCGAGCAAGCCGCCATGTTTGCGCGCCTTCTGGTCGATGAGCTCGGGGCAATTTTTGTCTGTGGCGTCGGTGCGCCGCCGGACTACATGACCGAGCAATGTGACAAAGCGCATGTTCCGCTGATGCAGAGCCCGTTTCCGAGCCCGCATGTGGTTGATGTATTGCGGCAGTATCTCGCCCGTATGCTGGCTGCGAATGCGACGCTGCACGGCGTGTTTCTGGATGTGCTCGAAATGGGCGTGCTCATCACCGGCGCGTCCGCCATCGGCAAGAGCGAGCTCGCGCTCGAGCTCATCAGTCGTGGTCACGGCCTGATTGCCGATGACATCGTTGAGGTCTACAAAGTCTCGCCCGATCTGATCGAAGGGCGCTGCCCTGAAGTACTCAAGGATTTTCTCGAAGTGCGAGGTATCGGCATTTTGAATGTGCGCACCACGTTTGGTGAAACCGCAGTGCGTCCGCGCAAATCGCTCAAGCTGATTGTGCATCTCGAAGATCACACCGATGAGCAGTTCAAGCGACTCGATCGCATGAGCGTGAACGCCACATATCAGGAAATTCTCGGCGTAAAAATTCGCAAGATGGTCATCCCGGTCGCGGCGGGCCGAAACCTTGCCGTGCTGGTGGAAACTGCCGTGCGCAACTTCGTGCTCAATCTGCGTGGCATTGATTCGACGCGTGAATTTATCGAACGGCAAGCGAAGTTGATGGAGGAGGGTTAGCCCTCCGGTAGTCGCAGTGCCTTTGCAAATCATCCTAGTTCTCGGCGTCTCTGGCGCCGGAAAAAACGTTGCGCTCGGCGCGCTCGAAGACGTCGGGTTTGCCATCGTCAACAACCTTCCTGCCGCATTGCTGTTTGACACGGTCGAGGCGATGCTCGCGACGCATTCGCAGTCCCTTGGCATCAGCATCAACGCGCACTCACCCGATTTCGTCGCCGCGTTCAATGCGGGTGTTGACGCAATCGCACAGGCGCACCCTACGATTCCACTTCGCGTGATCCGCATTGATGCGAGCGAATCAACGCTCTTGCGTCGCTTCGCCGAAACCCGCCGCCGACATCCGTTCACGAGCGACACTGGCACGTTGCACGACGCCATTGCCGAAGAACGTGGGCGATTGCTACGGGTGGCGACGCCCGCCTTCGAGATCGACACCAGTGCCACCAGTACGCATTTGTTGCGGCAGCGTGTTCGGCTGTTCGCCGCGGCGATGGCGGGTAACTCCGAGCTGCCACTCGTCGAAATTTCGTCGTTCGCGTACCGGCAGGGCATTCCGCCGGACGCTGATCTCGTGTTCGACGCGCGCATTCTGCCGAACCCGTTTTACGAGCCCGGTCTATCCGCGCTAACGGGCCGCGACGGACCGGTGATCGAGTACCTGCGCGCACAACTGGAAACACAAGTTCTGGTGAATGCAATTTCCAGTTATGTTCGCGCATCGATGCCCGGTTTCGCTACCGACAATCGCGCGCGCATTCACATCGCCATCGGCTGCACAGGCGGCAAACATCGGTCCGTTTACGTTGCAAATGCGTTGAAGGATGCGCTTGCCGATGTTGCGCGGGTGCTGCGACATGATCGTGAGCATCCGCTGCCAGAGTAACTATTTAATCGCACTTTATGTTGTCATTTCTCGGCCGTAAATCGGCCAGCACCTTACCCGATACGCTTCAGTTATTTCCGCTCGGAACCACGCTGTTTCCCGGCGGCAGACTCGGCCTCAAAGTGTTTGAACAGCGCTATCTTGAACTTGCCAAATCGCGCATCGCCGATGGCCAATTGTTTGGCATTGTCACGCTCACCGGCGGCAGTGAAGTTGGCGTAGAGCAAACGTTTTCTAAAGTCGGTACGGCCGTGCGCGTCGCCTCGTTCGATATGCCGCAGGCCGGAATTTTTCAGCTCGACGTGGTCGGCGAAGACCGCTTTGAAATTGTCAATTCGGCGATTGGAAAAACAGGTTTGCACCGCGCCGTTGTGCGCTGGATTCGACCCGAGCCGAAGGTGAAATTGCCCTCCACGTACGCTGAACTACGGGAGCTTTTGTCGCAAATCATTAGTCGCGCAGGCGAGGACAAATTCGCGGAACCGTTCGACCTCGAAGACTCAACCTGGGTCGGTTCGCGCCTCGTGGAAATCCTGCAACTTCCGCCTTCGATCAAGCAGAGTCTGCTCGAAATCAATGATGCTGGATTGCGCCTGAAAACCGTCTATCAGTTGATCAATCGGATCGGCAGCGGTGGTTCCGGTCAACCCACCGGCAAGCCTTCGTAAAATCAATGTATTCGTCAATTCACAGATGTGCGTGAACCACGCACCAAAAAATTATGGCCGGTCATAGTCAGTGGGCAAACATCCAGCACCGCAAGGGGCGACAGGATGCAAAAAAGGGCAAGATCGCCACGCGCCTGATCAAGGAAATCACCGTCGCCGCCAAGATGGGTGGCAGCAGTTTCGAGGGCAACCCGCGCCTGCGATTGGCGGTCGACAAAGCCTACGACAACAACCTCACCAAAGAGACCGTCGAGCGTGCCGTCAAGCGCGGTGCCGGTGAGCTTGAGGGCGTTGACTACAAAGAAATTCGCTATGAAGGGTACGGCATCAACGGTGCCGCCATCATCGTCGATTGCCTGACCGACAACACGCAGCGCACGGTCGCAGAAGTGCGTCATGCGTTCAGCAAAAACGGCGGCAATCTGGGCACCGATGGCTCAGTTGCCTTCCTGTTCAAGCACTGCGGATCGCTCCTGTTCGCGCCCGGTGTTGACGAGGACAAACTCATGGAAGCCGCGCTGGAAGCGGGCGCAGACGATATCGTCAACAACGAAGATGGCTCTGTCGAGGTCATCACCGGCCCCTACGATTTTGTCAACGTGAAAGAAGCGCTGGCAAAAGCAGGTTTCAAATCCGACGCCGGAGAAGTCAGCATGAAGCCGCAGAATCCGGTGGTTTTTTCAGGCGACGACGCGGTGCGGATGCAGAAATTGCTCGACGCATTTGATGCGGTGGATGATGTTCAGGATGTTTACACGTCGGCGGTAATTGAGGAATGATCCAGTCCCCTCTCCCCTTGTGGGAGAGGGTTAGGGAGAGGGGTACGGTGGCTTTCGCAGCCCCTTTCAACAACACAATCACACCAAATAATCAGGGTAAATAATGGGCTGGTTTTCCAAAAGTAACGACGGATTTTTTCTCTCAACCACCACGCCACCGGGCATCGAACTGAGTCAATATTTAGGCGTCGTCAACGGTGAGGCCATCATCGGTGCCAATATTTTCCGCGACATGTTCTCCTCGGTGCGCGACATCGTCGGCGGTCGAGCGGGCGGCTACGAACGCGCACTCTCCGGCGCTCGCGATGCTGCCCTCGCCGACATGATCGAAATCGCCAAAGAACGCAGCGCAACCGGCGTGATCGGCATTGATTTCGATTACGAAGTGCTTGGTGAAACGAACGGCATGATGATGGTCGCCGTGAGTGGCACCGCGGTGAAGATGGCCTGACAAAGTCCCCTCTCCCGCAGTGCGGGAGAGGGCTAGGGTGAGGGCCGTCGCTCTCGCTGCGATGATGGACATACCTATCAATCAACCGCCCTCACCCCAACCCCGGAGCACGCTTGCGCCAGTAGACGCAGGTGCACCGCGCGAGAGGGAGCCAATCCGCTACATCCTCGGCATCGACCCCGGCCTGCGCAGCACCGGCTTCGGGCTCATCGAGCAGTCCGGCAACAAGCTCGCCTACGTCGCCAGCGGCTGCATCAAGACCGACGACAAAGGCACGCTGCCCGAGCGCCTGAAAACCATCGCTGAGGACGTACAAAGCATCATCAAACAGCACAAACCTGATGATGTCGTCGTCGAAAAAGTCTTCGTCAACGTCAACCCGCAATCAACGCTCTTGCTCGGTCAGGCGCGCGGCGCGGCGATCACCGCTGCGGTGCTCCTGAACACGCCCGTCCACGAGTACACCGCGCTGCAAGTCAAGCAGGCCGTGGTCGGCCACGGCAAAGCCGCAAAAGAGCAAGTGCAGGAAATGGTCAAGCGCCTGTTAAAACTCGACACCACGCCGCAAGCCGACGCCGCCGACGCGCTCGCCACCGCCATCACCCACGCCCACGCGCGCCAGGGTTTTGGCGCGCTGGGCGCGGAGCTGCTCGCAACGCGTAAAGTACGGCAACGCGGCGGACGAATGATGTGATCAGCTTTTGTGTTAAATGACCAATACACTGGGGTTGCAGTCAATTTGGATCATAAGTCGACTTATAAGGTTTATTGGCCTTAGCCCCAGAGAAGCGGTCATTTCAACCAAAAGCTACCTGAATATTTTTAGCAAAGAACCCTCCCCATGATCGGACGCCTAAGCGGAACGCTCGCCGCCAAACAGCCCCCACAAATCGTCGTCGACGTGAACGGCGTCGGCTACGAGGTTGATGTGCCGATGAGCACGTTCTACGCCCTGCCTGCCACCGGTGAGCGCGTGCAGCTCATGACGCATTACGTCGTGCGGGAGGATGCGCATCTGCTGTACGGCTTCGCAACGAACGACGAGCGCGCCGCCTTCCGTCAACTCATCAAAGTCACCGGCATCGGCCCCAAAGTTGCACTCGCCGTGCTCTCCGGTTTGTCGGTTCTGGAACTCAATCAAGCCATCGTGATGCAGGACGTGAAACGCCTCACGCGCGTGCCCGGCATCGGCACCAAAACGGCCGAGCGACTGCTGCTGGAACTCAAAGGCAAAGCCGTCGCCGCGAGCGGCACACCCGGCGCAGCCTCCAGCATCGCCAACCCGGCCGATGACGTAGTCAACGCCCTGCTCGCGCTCGGCTACAACGAAAAAGAAGCCGCCGCAGCCTGCAAGGATCTGGCGGCAGATTTGCCGCTGAATGATGCGATCAGAGCGGCGTTGAAATTGCTGTCGAAAGCGAAGTAGCCCACCCACCTGTGCCGTCATTTTCGCGTGGTGGGATTCCAGCGCGTCGTCCCACGCGAAGCGCAAATCAGTCCCCTCTCGTCCCGTAGGGTGCATTAAGAAGGCACCCTACGGGACGAGAGGGGACAAAATCCGCGCCCTGCACGCCCTTTTGCTGCGCCACGGCAAAATAGCGCCATGCTTCGTTTAATTGACCTCACTCTCGCTCGCGGCTCGCTGCCGCTTATTGACCGCGCCAACATCACGATCAACCCCGGCCGCAAGGTCGGCATTGTTGGTGCTAACGGTGCGGGCAAATCGACTCTCTTCGCCGCGCTGC
This sequence comes from Burkholderiales bacterium, assembly GCA_025352105.1. GTDB lineage: Bacteria > Pseudomonadota > Gammaproteobacteria > Burkholderiales > Casimicrobiaceae > Casimicrobium. The sequence continues at coordinate 111,131 of JANXUB010000222.1, forward strand.
GCGGCCTGCTGCATGCAGAGAGGGGCGATATCGCCATGCCCAACGGCTGGATCATCGCGCATGTGGCGCAGGAGACGCCGCCGTCGGATCGCACGGCGCTCGAATACGCGCTGGATGGTGACGTCGAGCTGCGGGAGACGGAGGCCGCGCTTGCTGCGGAAACCGACAATCCGAATGAGGACGTCGTCAAGCACGGCGAAATCCTCTCACATCATTACGCGCATCTGGAGCACATCGGCGGTTACGCAGCAGCGGCTCGCGCTGCGGAGTTGCTCGCCGGACTTGGCTTTGAGCAGGAGATGCAGGGCCGCGCGGTGGCGACGTTCTCCGGCGGCTGGCGCATGCGCCTGAACTTGGCTCAGGCGCTGATGTGTCGCAGCGATTTGCTGCTGCTGGACGAGCCGACCAACCATCTTGATCTTGAGGCGGTGATGTGGCTGGAGGATTGGCTGGCGCGCTATGCGGGCACAGTGCTGGTGATCACCCATGATCGTGACTTTATCGACAGTGTGTCGGATCAAATTTTGTTCTTCGACACGACCGCGCCCGGACCCGCGAAACTGAAGCTCTACACCGGCAACTACGCCTCGTTCGAGGATCAGCGCACGGTCGAGCTCTCGGTGCAGCAGGGCGCGTTTGAGAAGCAGCAGCGCACGATCAAACACCTCGAATCGTTCATCACGCGGTTCAAGGCGAAAGCGACCAAAGCCGCGCAGGCGCAGAGCCGCGTGAAGGCGCTGGAAAAATTGGAGCGCATCTCGGCCGCGCATGTGGATTCGCCGTTCACGTTCGCCTTCAAAAAACCTGAGGGCGAGCCGCGTCAACTGCTCAAGTTTGCCGATACAAAATTGGGCTATGGCGAAGGCGAGAACGCGACGACGATTCTCGACAACGTGAACTTTTCGCTGTTGCCGAATTCGCGCATTGGTCTGCTTGGAAAAAACGGCGCGGGTAAATCCACGCTGGTGAAGGCGATTGCCGGTGCGTTGAAAGAGCAGCTGGGCGAGCGTATTGAAGGCCAGCACTTAAAGATTGCGTATTTCGCGCAGCATCAGCTGGAGCAACTGCGCACCGATGAATCGTGTTTGTGGCATCTCGACCAGCTTGATCAGCAACTGATGGAGAAGCGCGGTTACCCGCGTGCGCGCGAGCAGGAGCTGCGCAATTTTCTCGGCGGATTTGACTTTCGCGGTGATCTCGTAAGCCAAAAGGTTGGGTTGTTTTCTGGCGGCGAAAAAGCGCGGCTTGTGCTGGCGATGCTGGTGTACGAACGGCCCAATTTATTGCTGCTCGATGAGCCGACAAACCATCTGGACATCGAGATGCGGCAAGCGTTGACGCTTGCGCTGCAGGACTACGAAGGCGCGCTCGTCGTGGTCGCGCACGACCGGCATATTCTGCGCGCGTGTTGCGATGAATTGTGGCTGGTCGCGGACAAAACGGTGCGCACGTTTGACGGCGATCTCGACGACTACCGTGTGTGGTTGCGCGAGCAGCGCAGTAAACCCGTCGGTGCAAAGACTGCTGTTGAAGCGCCGTCACGCAAGGTTGACAAGCGCGCTGAAGCGGAGGAGCGGCAACGCCTCGCCGCCGCGAGAAAACCCATGCAAAAGCGGGTCGACGCGATTGAAAAAGAAATCGCTAGGTTGAGCGGTACGCGCGACACGCTGGATGCGTGGCTCGCGTCGGAGGCCGCGTATAGCGCCGATTCCGCCACGATCCTCGGCGACAAAACGCGCCAGCGCGGTGAGATTGCCGCAAAAATTGCAGCGCTCGAAGAGGAGTGGATGGAGAAAAACGAAGCGATGCAATGGACGCCGTAACGCGCGACGCGATCACGGTTTTTGATCTCGCTTCGTTCGGGGGCGACTACGCCCAGCTAGGTGTGGCGCTTGGACGTGCGGCGCGAGATAGGGGATTTTTCTGCGTGACGAATCACGGCATTGATGCAGCGCTGATCGCGCACGTATTCGAGCAGTCAGCCCGCTTTTTCTCACAAGATTCGGCAGATAAATCAACGCTGTCGATCAAGCACACGGGCAACAATCGCGGCTATGTCGCGCTCGGCGAAGAGCGGCTCGACGCTTTGAGCCCGGGTGACGTGAAAGAGGCGTTCAACATCGGTTGGGACTTGGCGGCGGATCATCGCGAGGTGCTCGCTGGCAAGCCGTTTCGTGGCGTCAACGTGTGGCCCTCCGCTGGATCATTTCCCGATTTCCGCTCGACGATGCTTGCCTATTTCGACGCGTGCCATCAGCTTGGGACGCAGCTGCATCGGGCGCTGGCGCACGACCTCGGTGTCGCCGAAAACTTCTTCGACGACAAGCTTGATCAACCGCTGGCGACGCTGCGTTTGCTGCACTATCCGCCGCGCCCGGATCGTTTCGAGCCGGGGCAGATTGGCGCAGGCGAACACACCGATTACGGCAATATCACGCTGCTCGCCACCGACGACGCGGGCGGACTCGAAGTGCGCACGCGCGATGGTCAGTGGATGTCGCCGCCCGGAATTCCCGGCGCGCTGATCTGCAATATCGGCGATTGCCTCATGCGCTGGACGAACGATGTGTACGTCTCAACGCCGCATCGCGTGGTCAATCCGGTCGGGCGCGAGCGCTATTCAGTCGCGTTTTTCCTCGACCCCAATCCCGATGCGGTCGTTGAATGTTTGCCGAGCTGCATGGGAGCGGACAAACCGGCAAAGTATTCCGTAACGACCGGTGCGGCGTACCTGAAGGAACGGCTTGATGCGACGTATTCGCATCGGGAAAATGCGTAGCAGCTTTCCTACGAACGCTCTATTGATCACAGGCTACAGGTAATTAGTCGCTAAAGTCGACTCCCACGGCGTCATTCTCGGCCTCAGCCGGGAATCCAGACGGTTGACCACCGCAGCTGCTTCAAACAACATCTCGGTGTGGCCGCGTTCTGGATACCCGCCTTCAGCGAGTATGACGGCGTTTAGATGGCTCTGCTGAGGCACATTTCCAATCAGGAGGCGACAAATGCCTTTTTGCGATTCAGCCCATTAGCAGCGGGGATTTCCGTAAAAAGTTCTACCGCAAAAATTACGCGTACGTGTAAAAACCACGTCCCGTCTTCCGGCCCAAATATCCCGCCGCAACCATCTCTTTCAGTAGCGGCGCAGGGCGATATTTCGGATCGTTGAAGCCTTCGTAGAAAACATTCATCACGGCGATCATGATGTCGAGGCCGATCATGTCGGCGAGCGCGAGCGGACCGATCGGCTGGTTGGTGCCGAGCTTCATGCCGGCGTCAATGTCTTCGGCCGTGGCGAGCCCTTCTTGCAGACAAAAGATCGCTTCGTTGATCATAGGGCACAGGATGCGGTTGACAACGAATCCGGGCGAATTTTTCACGGTAATCGGCGTTTTTCCTAGCGCAACCGCGAACTCTTTTGCGGTGGCCAATGTCGCGTCGCTCGTGGCCAGACCACGAATCAATTCGACCAGCGCCATCATCGGTACCGGATTGAAGAAATGCATGCCGATGAAGCGATCCGGGCGTTTCGTCGCGGCGGCGAGTTGCGTGATGGAGATTGAAGACGTGTTGGTCGCGATGATGGTTTCTGGTTTCAGCGCAGCATCAAGGTCTTTCAAAATTTTGATCTTGAGGCCTTCGTTTTCCGTCGCCGCTTCGATCACGTAGTCGCAGGCGGAGAGATCGGCGAGCGTTTGCGTTGTCTTCACGTGCGCCATCGCGGCAGACTTTTGCTCGGCAGTGATCTTCTCTTTCTTGAGCAAACGGTCGAGGCTGCCGCTGATCGTGGCGACGCCTTTCTCAAGCGCCGCTGCACTGACGTCTAGTATCAGCGCGTCAATGCCCGCCAGTGCGCACGCTTGCGCGATGCCGTTGCCCATGGTGCCTGCGCCGACGATGCCTACGAGTTTGATGGTCATGTGTGTGATTTCTATTAGTGTTGGCCTGATTTTACGAGCCGAAGCCTGAGCGACGCACAGGACTCGCCTACTGCAAAATGTCGACGATGAAACGACATCCACTGACCATCGGCATTGCCGCCGCACTCGCTGCCGGTTTGATGTGGGGGCTCGTCTTCGTCGCGCCGTTGTTGCTGCCGGAGTACCCGCCGACACTTTTGAGCTTTGGCCGCTACCTGGCATTTGGGCTGGTGACGTTGCCGATTGCGTGGTGGCAACACGACGCGCTGAGGCGTTTGACGCGTGCAGACTGGTCAATGGCGGCGAGGCTTTCGATGGTGGGCAACATCATTTATTACCTTGCGCTGTCCGCTGCGATCCAGCTTGCAGGGGCACCACTACCCACGCTGATTATCGGCACGTTGCCAGTGGTGATTGCGGTGTGTTCGAACCTCGGTGATCGGCAGTTTTCATGGGCGCGGTTGCTGCCTTCGCTCGCATTGATCGGGCTCGGGTTGTTGTGTGTGAACGCGGATCAGCTTTCGCGTCTCAATGCGGATGGCGCGCTGGCTGCCTATGTCTCTGGCGCGGCGCTTGCCATCGTCGCTAACGCTGCATGGACCTGGTATCCGATTCACAACGCACGGTGGCTACGCGCGAATCCGTCGCACACGTCCATGACCTGGGCAACGGCGCAGGGAATTACGACCTTGCCGATGGCGGTTGTCGGGTTACTGGCGTCGATTGCGTATCTGCAATGGACGGGGGATGCGCGCTTCGGCGACGCGCTCTGGGGGCCAACGCCGGCGAAGTTCTGGCTGTTGATGCTGCTGGTCGGCTTTAGCGCGTCATGGCTCGGAACGCTCTTGTGGAATGTCGCGAGCAAGAACACACCCACCGCACTGACTGCGCAACTGATTGTGTTCGAGACGCTGGCGGCGTTGGGGTATGCGTATCTCGTGTACGCCCGCGCGCCGAGTGGGTTTGAGATCGCGGGGATTGCGCTTCTGGTGTTGGGCGTGATTGTGGGCGTCAGAGCATTGTCCGCGAGTTCATCTTTGTAGCAGCGGCTTACCGCGACAAGCGGTGCCGCCTAGTCACGTTGGGTCGCGGCAAAGCCCCTCCTACAAAAGCTTCCACGGCAGCGTTCGCCCCACCGTCAACGGCACAATCGTCTCGTTGCCAAACGCAAAATCATCGGGTGGCGTCCACGATTCGCGTCGCAGCGTCACCGTGCCTACGTTGCGTGGCAGACCGTAAAACGCCGCGCCAAAACGGCTGGCGAAATCGTCCAATTTGTCGAGCGAATCATCGGCATTGAACGCTTCGGCATAAAGCTCCAGCGCGGCATGCGAAGTGAAACATCCCGCCGCACCACAGCAGGCTTCTTTGGCGTTTTTGGCGTGTGGCGCACTGTCGGTGCCCAAGAAAAATTTAGGCGATCCGGACGTTGCGGCGTCGATCAGCGCAAGGCGATGGGTCTCGCGCTTCAAAATCGGCAGGCAATACAGATGCGGGCGAATGCCTCCCGTAAAGATGGAAGTGCGGTTGTAGAGCAGATGTTGTGGTGTGATGGTGGCCGCGATATTCGGGCTCATCGCGGCCACAAATTCCGCTGCTTCCCGCGTTGTGATGTGCTCGACGACAATTTTCAGCGCCGGAAAGTCGCGCACGATCTGCTGCAATGCGCCTTCTACAAAGATCGCTTCCCGGTCGAACACATCGGTCGTCGGGTCGGTCACTTCACCGTGAACGCAGAGGATCACGCCGTGCCGCTGCATCGCGTCGAGCACGGGATAAACGTTCTTCAGCGCCGAAACGCCTGAATCGGAATTGGTGGTTGCGCCCGCTGGGTAGTACTTGAAGGCATGCACAAAATCACTGTCGGCAACGCGCGCAACCTCGTCGGTGGCGGTGTTGTCGGTGAGATAAAGTGTCATCAGCGGATCAAAGCTGGCGTTCTCTCCAACCGCCCGCAAAATTCGCTCGCGATAACCCGCTGCAATCGCCACCGTCGTCACTGGCGGCTTCAAATTGGGCATGACCAGCGCGCGGCCAAACTGCCGTGCCGTGAATGCGACCACCGCAGAAAGCGCCGCGCCATCGCGCAGATGAAGGTGAAAATCGTCGGGTCGCCCCAATGTCAATGTGGTGTTATCTTGCACGGCGCGACTCTCTTTTCGGCAAACTGCTAGGATTGAATTATGGCTTCTCAATCTGCTCACGACCACGCGGGACACGCGCACACGCATGCGGAGCCCGTCGCGCTCGCGCCGACGCCTGCTAGCGCTTTGGCTCTTGCGCGTCGCCTGGTCAAGGAAAGCGGCGGTCGCAACACGGGCGCGCGGCGGAACGTTCTGGCCTGCCTGATTGCCGCCGAACGCGCGCTGTCGCATGGCGAAATCGAGGCGCAGCTGGCCGACTCTGATCTTGACCGGGTGACGCTGTACCGAGTGCTGGAATGGCTGGTCGAGCAATCGTTGGCGCACCGTGTCGGCGGGTTGTCTGGCTTTGATCGCGCCATGCGTTTCGCGTTCAGCCGTCCGGAACACGGTCATGCGCATGCTCACGCCCATTTTCAGTGCGTGCAATGCGGCACCACGATGTGTCTGGACGAGGTGGCGGTGCCCGCGTTGTCAGTGCCCAACGGGATTCAGTTGCAGGGGATTGAACTGGCTGCGTACGGCTACTGTGCTCGTTGTGCCGAACAGAATAAATCGGTCGCCGTTTCGTAATCAAAGAGTAGCTATAATCCGGCCCCGCCCCGTCTGCACTTGTATTTTGTGCCGAATAGGGGCGATAAGCCGTCGGTACGCCCACGGACCATAATCGACTGGTAACGAATTGATAGAGTCTCCTACTATGGCAAGCACGGCAACAACCTCCAAAGCGAAAGCGGCACCCCCTGCGAAAGCGGCACCCGCTGCGAAAGCGGCACCCGCCGAGAAGTCAAAGTCAAAGTCCAACACGTTGCCCTCGGCGCCGCCCGTTGTGGCCGCCCCTGCACCCAGCGTCGCAGCGGTCGCCGCAAGGCCGCTTCCCTCCGCGCCCAAGGCTGCGATGGTGCTGACCATGAACAGCCACAAAAAGTACGCCGGTCTGACCGAAGCGGAAATTTTGAAGCAGTCGGAAGCGGATTACATGAGCAAGGAGCAGCTCGCGTTTTTCCATGAAAAACTGGTTGAACTGCGCGGACAAATCCTGCACAACGCGACCGACACCGGCGAGCATCTGCGTGACACCGAAGTGGCCACCGATCCCTCGGATCGCGCCACGCAGGAAGAGGAATACACCCTCGAATTGCGCACGCGTGACCGCGAGCGCAAACTGCTGAAAAAGGTCGACAAGGTCATTCGCATGATCGATGACGGCAGCTTCGGCTGGTGCGAAGAAACCGGCGAGCCGATTGGTTTGGCTCGCCTGATCGCCCGTCCGACGGCCACCCTGTCGATTGAAGCGCAAGAGCGCCGCGAGCGCATGCAGAAGCTCTACGGCGATTGATTTTTACACTCAGGCGGGCACTTTAAGCCGTTCTCCCTGAGCCCGTCGAAGGCTTGGCTACCCGCCACGAGGCTTCGACAAGCTCAGCCCGAACGAAAAAGTCGTTGCCTCACCTGACAGAGCAACATCGGTCCAGATTCCCGTCCGAAACACCAAGGATTACAACAATGAGTGCACCCTTCTCCCTCCCGCCGCTACCCTATGCCGACACCGCGCTGGAGCCGCTGATCTCCGCCAACACGCTGTCGTTTCACTACGGCAAGCATCACAAGGCCTACGTCGACAACTTAAACAAACTGGTTGAAGGCAAAGACCTGGCGAGCATGACGCTTGAGCAGATCATCAACGCGTCCGCTGGCAAAGCCGACATGGCCGGCGTGTTCAATAACGCCGCGCAAATCTGGAACCACACGTTCTACTGGAGCAGCATGAAGCCCAACGGCGGCGGCAAGCCGACCGGCGCGCTGGCAGCGGCCATCGACAAGGATCTCGGTGGTTACGACAAATTCAAGGCCGACCTGTCGGCTGCAGCGATGACGCAATTCGGCTCCGGCTGGGCTTGGCTCGTCTCTGAAGCGGGCACGCTCAAAATCGTCAAAACCGGCAATGCTGAAGTTCCGTTCACCAAGGGCCAGAAGCCGCTGTTGACGATCGACGTGTGGGAACATGCTTACTACCTCGACTATCAGAATCTGAGGGCCAAGTACGTCGAAACGCTGATCGACAAGCTTCTCAACTGGGACTTCGCGAACGCAAACTTTGCCAGCTAGTCAGAGTTTTAGCGACACAAATAAAGGCCGGTGTTCCGGCCTTTTTTCATGGATTTTGAGATGACTTTAGGCTGGCAACTTTTTAGTGAAACGACCATTGCATTGGGGCTGAAAGGCATTTTCATTGAAAGTCAACAAACTATCAAAATGCGGCTCAGACCCAATGCAATGGTTGTTTTGGCGAAAAGCTGTACTTTTGCGTTTGCCGGTCAGGACACGCTTCCGTGCTGACCGTCACCGGTCTTTCGCACCGCTACAGCGCGACCGCGGTCGCGCCGGAAATCCGCTTCGGGAGTTTCTCGCTCGACAGCGGCCAGGCGCTCTTGCTGCGCGGCGGTTCCGGCGCTGGTAAATCGACGCTACTGCACTTGCTGTGCGGCGTGCTTCAGATTCAGCCCGCGAGCGGAAGTGTGACGCTCGGCGAGCAATCCCTGCAAACGTTGACACGTGCTGAACGCGACGGCCTACGTCCCTACACGGTTGGCTGGATGCCGCAGCGGCAGTTCTTGATGACGAGCCTGACCGTGCTCGAAAACGTGCTGCTGCCCGCCTCGTTGGCCGGTCGCGCCGACGAAACGACGCGTCAGCGCGCCACGGACTTGCTGCAATCGTTTGCCATCGCCGACCTCGCGCAGTTGCGCCCGCAAACGCTCTCGGTGGGGCAGGCCGCCCGCGCAAGCCTTGCCCGTGCGCTGGTCACGCAACCAAAATTACTGCTGGCCGACGAGCCGACCGCTGCGCTCGACGCGGTGTCGTCGCGGCTTGTCATCGAGCAAATGGCGCGCTACGTCGAGCGCGGCGGTGCGGCGATCATCGCCAGCCATGATCCGGCCATCCACGCCTTGTGGGCTTCGGTTTCGGGGAACAGCGCGCCGCTCGCAGAAATTGAGCTAACGGAAACGAGATCGAAGTGACCGCGCTGCTCATCCGCCGTTTTCTCGCCGACCGCCCGTGGCAGTTCGCGCTCGCCGTGATGCTCTGCGCGCTCGGGATGGCCAGCGCGATTGCCATCGTGTGGCTGCAATCGGTGCTGGAGCAGCATGCGCGGCGGCAAGCCCAGGGCATTGACATCGTCGTTGGTGCCAAGGGCTCGGCGCTACAAAACGTGCTGGCGGCGGTGTATTACCTTGACGTTCCCAACGGCAACATAACGCTCAAAGAAGTCGACGCGTTGCGTGCGAATCCACAGGTCGCGAAGGCCATTCCGATTGGCATCGGCGATTCCGTTGGCGGCGCGCGCATTGTCGGTACGACTGACGAATTCATCCCGTTTTACGGTGGCACCCTCGCGTCGGGCACGTTTGCGACTGCTCCGATGGACGCCGTGCTCGGCGCAGGCGTAGCCCGTCGTACCAAACTCAAACTGGGCGACAGTTTTGTCGGCGCACACGGGCTGGGCCACGGCAGCGAGAGCGGCGACGCCCACGATTCCTACCCGTACCGCGTCGTCGGCATCCTGAATCCCACCGGTCGCGTCATCGATGAGACCGTGGTGACGCCGGTAGAGAGCGTTTGGCTCGTGCATGAGGGCCACAGCGCCAGCGCCAATGGTGACCGCGAGGCAACATTCGCGCTCATTCAGGCGAAAGGCCCCATCGGCGTCGCCACGCTGCCGCGCCTTATCAACGCCCGACCAGGCCTGCAGGCCGCTGTGCCCGCGCTGGAGTCGGCGCGCCTGCTGACCAGCTTCAACTGGGTCGCGCTGGTGGTCAAAGTGTTCGCGGGCATTCTGGTGATCGCCGCGATGGCCTCGTTGCTGGGCGCGCTGTTGCAGGCGCTGGCTCGGCGCGAACCCGATCTGGCGCTCTTACGCGCGATGGGTGCAACTCGTGGCACGCTGGCCGGTCTGATGTTGGGCGAGTCACTCGTTTTGATTACAGTCGCCTCGGTGGTGGCGGGCGGGCTGGTAGCGCTGGCGGCCTGGTCGTTCCAGACGTTTGCGCTGCCCGGTGTCGTGATTGATGCCGGTGAAGGTTTTTTATATGGTTTTGCGGGGCTTGGAATCGCCGCATTGCTGGCCGCTCTTGCTACTATTCCAGTGCTGCGTCGCTGCCTGTCCATCGACGTGGCAGCCCAACTTTCGTCGAGGTAACTTTCATGCAACTCCGTAAATTCCTTGGCTCAGTTTTGATGACGCTGATCCCGGCGTTCTTCGTGGCTTCCAGCGGGGCGGTGACCCCGGTTCCGAGCGAAGGCGCGCTCATGCCGGCTTCGCAATTTCTCCCCGAAAAGCCAGGCTTCACCTCGTGGCGTGTGCTGGCGCAGGTTGAGCTCATCAAGCAGGATCGCAAGATGGTGCCGAAGTTTGAATCCGCCGTGACCGCGCTCGACGGCAAGATGGTGAAGGTGCAGGGCTTCATGATGCCGCTTGATATTGGTGACAAGCAGCGGCGTTTTCTGCTCGTGGCTGCGCCGCCGCATTGCGCGTTTTGCCTGCCTGCCGGGCCCGACGCGATGATCGAGGTGCGCGCTAAATCCGATATTCGCTATGGGTTTGACGCGGTCGCGCTGTCGGGCAAGCTGCAGGTGCTCAAGGATGATCCAGCGGGCTTGTACTACCGCATCGTTGACGCGGTTCCAGCGCAGTAGTGCGGATACTACGGTTGCCAGCGACGCAGTAAGGGTGTAAGTTCACCGTTATGGCCTTTAAGATTTTTCCAAAATCATCAAAATCAGGTTCGGCAGCAAAGCTCGAACTGGTTGATGACAACGCGCGCGGGACGCGTCCGGGCGACACCGAAACCAGTCTTAACTGGGCGCCGCACGCCAGCCGTATCGAGGTCGAGGAAGAGGGCGGTTTAAGTCCGTCGCTTGAAAATGCTTCACTGATGTTCGCGCATGGCAACGAGACTGCGGCCAAGGCGGCGCTGGTGCACGCACTCGACACCACCGAGCGATCGCAGCCGATGGTCTGGATGTGTCTGTTCGACCTGTACGCGCGTAGCAATGATCGCACGGCGTTTGAGGAGTTGGCGCTGCGCTTTGTGGTTCAGTTCGAGCGCTCAGCGCCGGCATGGGATGAGATGGCAGGTGCGAGTAGCGCCAACGCAAACTCGGCAAATACCCGCGCCAAGCCAAAGTCCCTGCTGCGCGGTGAATTAACCGATCCTCAGGCTCCTGTGATTGCCGCGCTGATCGAGGCGTCCAAGCGCAAGGACGGTGCGCCCCCGCGTTTTGATCTCGATATCGTTGATCTTGACGGTGCGAATGATGTCTGCGGCATGCTGCTTGCGGGCTCGCTGGCGTCGCTGCGGCGCAAAGGCGCGGTCATCTCCATTCGCGGGCTTGACGCCACGACGCGTCGACTGGCAGCGGGCCTGCAGGCCGGTCAGGCCGCGCGAAAAGGTCAGTGGTACTTGGTGCTTGAGCTGTTGCAGTGGTCGGCGCAACCGCAAATGTTTGAGGACCGCGCGGTTGATTTCGCCGTGACGTTTGAGATTTCACCGCCCTCCATGGAGCCGCTGACTCCGTTGCAGCGAAGCGCGCTCACCGTACGCGCCGCAGACGTTGCAACGACCGACGAAGCGTTGGTCAATGACCGCATTGTGTGGATCGGTGAGCTCAAAGGCCCCGCTGACAACTGCCTGAAAACGCTGTCGCTGGAAGCGATCACCACGAATCCCGTGCTCATCGATATGCGCGGCGTGTTGCGCGTTGATTTTGTTTGCGGCGGTGCCATCGCCAACGGCATCACGCGTCTGATGGCGCAGGCCATCGATGTTCGCGTCGTGTCGGCGACGCCGATTATTCAAACGCTGTTGCAGATGACGGGGACACCCGCAGGCCTGTTCGCAAAAGCGTAACGAAGCTTAATTGCAAGCGCCGCCCCCGGTCGCTGCACGAAATACTCTATGGATTCAAAACTTGATTTTCACGGCACGACCATCGTGTCGGTTCGTCGTGGCAACTCGGTCGCGCTCGGTGGCGACGGTCAGGTCACGCTCGGCAACATGGTCGTCAAATCCACCGCGCGCAAAGTGCGGCGGCTGTATCACGACAAGATTCTCGCTGGCTTTGCCGGGGCGACGGCTGACGCATTCACGCTATTCGAGCGCTTTGAAGGCAAGCTCGAAAAGCATCAGGGCCATTTGACCCGCGCTGCCGTCGAGCTGGCGAAGGATTGGCGGCAGGATCGCATCCTGCGGCGGCTGGAGGCGATGCTCGCGGTCGCCGATCAAACGACATCGCTGATCCTGACCGGCAACGGGGATGTGCTGGAGCCGGAGCACGGCATTATTTCCATCGGCTCTGGCGGTGGCTTCGCGCAGGCTGCGGCTCGGGCGCTGGTGCAACACAGCGAGCTCTCGGCCCGCGATATCGTGTCCGAATCGCTGAAAGTGGCTGGCGAAATCTGCATCTACACCAATCAAAATCACACGATTGAAGAGCTGAGCTGGTGAACGCTACCTTGTTTGACGTCGTCATCGCAGGTGGCGGCCCCGTGGGCTGGGCGTGTGCGCTGGCCGCGCGGGTTTCGCTCGGCAAGCGCGCCAGAATCGCCGTGGTTGAACGCGATCCGTTGCCTGTTGTCGGCGCCGGTGATCCGATTTCGGCGCGCGTTTACACGGTTGCGTCGGGCAATTTGGCATGGCTCAACGAACACGGCGTCCAGATTGACGAACCGCGCAGCGCTGCGGTCACCGATATCCAGGTTTTCGGTCGTGATGGCGGAGATAGCCTCGACATCGCCGCCAATGACGCGGGGCAAAGCGAGCTCGCCCGTGTGATCGAGCACGAAGCCTTGACGCTGGCGATTGCGCTGGCCGCACAAAAGGCCGGGGTCGCACTCATCGCGGGCGAGTGCATCGCACTGCATGAGGCGGACGGCGCGCGGACCATTGAGCTCGCGGACCGAACGCTGCTGCAATCGCGAATGGTGCTTGCGGCCGACGGAGCCAACTCGCGCTTGCGAGAGGCGGTCGGGCTAGAGGTGTCGCGCCGCGCGTACCCGCAGCACGGCGTCGTCGCCAATCTGCGCTGTACCAAACCACATCGCGACGCCGCGCGGCAGTGGTTTTTACCTGACGGATCGATCCTCGCGCTGTTGCCGCTGCCGAGCATGGACGGAGCGCCAGCCGTGTCCATGGTGTGGTCGGCTTCTGCGGCGCGAGCTGAATTTTTATGCGCTTTGTCAGACACGGCCTTGCTCGCGGAAGTTAACGCTGCGACCGGCGACGCTGCTGGCGTAAGTGCGCTCGTTGGCGCCACCCGAAGCTTCCCGCTCAATCTGCTTCGGGTGGTCAATCCCGTGGCTGACCGGTTTTTGGCGGTGGGCGACGCAGCGCACGCCATGCACCCGCTGGCGGGGCAGGGCGTCAACGTCGGACTCGCCGATGCGCGTTGCCTGTATGAAGTCTGGCAGCATGCGCCGGATGTGCACGGCGACTCCGGTCACGCGCTCCTCTTGTCGCGCTACCGGCGTCAGCGCTATGGCCCGACGCTCGCCATGCAACTGGCGACCGACGGTCTTTTCCGACTCTACAATCAGACGGATCATCCCCTCTTGATGGCGGCTGGCGACGCGGGAATGCGTCTTTTAGGCCGTCTACCCGCATTTCGTCGCACGCTGTCTACCAACGCGCTTCAATAAACGCTTTTGTCTCTAATATCTGTCTTGCCGTATCAAAGGATTCTCATGAAACGAACTATCGTCGCTGTGCTGATTGCTGCTGGTCTGTTAGGTGCCTGCAACGCGCAGCAACCGCCCGCGGGTTCGGCTGCGGCCACAGCCGTTGCCGCCCCTGTCGCCGCACCAGCACGTGAAAACGTCAGCGCGGCCAAACTCGCCGAAGTGCAAACCACCCTCGAAACCCGCTTCAAAGGCGCGCCGGTCAAGGGCGTACGGGCGTCGGTGTTTCCCGGCATGTTCGAGGCGATGGTCGGCGACGACGTCATCTATTTCGACGAAAAGCTGGGGCACTTCATCGTCGGCAACCTGATCGAAGCAGCCACGATGACCAACAAGACCGAAGAGCGCAGCGCGGAATTAAACGCGATTGACATTAAGCAATTGCCGTTGGCTGACGCGATCAAGGTCGTTCGTGGCAAAGGCGAGCGCGTGATGTATGTGTTCACTGACGTGGACTGCCCGTTCTGCACGCGGCTTGAACAGACGTTGCTCGAAACCGACAACGTGACGGTCTACAACTTCATGTTCCCGATTGATTCACTGCACCCCGCCGCCCGCAACAAACAAAAGGCGATCTGGTGCGCCAAAGATCGAAGCGTCGCGTGGGCCGACGCAGTGCTGCGCAAGAAGTTTGACGAGAAGCAGAAGGGCGACTGCGCTAATCCGATTGATGCCACCGTGGCCTTGGGCCAAAAGCTCGGCGTTCGCGCGACGCCCTCATTCTTCTTGGCCGATGGCCGAATGGTGGCTGGTGCGATCCCCAAAGAGCAGCTGGAAGCACGTCTAAGCGCGGCACAAACCAAGCTCGCCGCAAAATAATTTTCGTAAAACGCCACTCATCCTTTTTTAGAAACCCGGGAGACAACAATGGCCCTCATGGACTTCATCAAAAAGCAGCTGATCGACATCATCGAATGGCAGGATGATTCACGCGACACGCTGTCTTATCGTTGGCCCGATGACGACAAGGAAATCAAGAACAACGCGCAGATCATCGTGCGTGAATCGCAGGTCGCGCAGTTTGTCTATCTGGGTCAGTACGCCGATACCCTGACACCCGGAAAACACACCCTCACCACGGCAAACATCCCCGTTTTGTCCACCATTCTCGGGTGGAAGTACGGCTTCGAGAGCCCGTTCAAGGCTGACGTTTACTACGTCACCACACGCACCTTCAGCGGCAACAAATGGGGCACCGCGAACCCGATCATGATGCGCGACGCTGACTTTGGCGTCGTCCGCATGCGCGCGTTCGGCCAGTACGATTTCAAGATCGTCAATCCGCCCCTGTTCCTGAAAGAAGTCGCCGGAACCGACAACCATTTCCGCCTCGACGAATTCGCCGACGTGATGCGCTCGAAGATCGTCACGGTCTTCACTGAAGCCATTGCCAACGCCAAGGTTCCAGCGCTCGACGTCGCCGCCCGCTACAGCGAAATCGGCGCAGCGCTCCTGCCCGCGATCAACCCGATCACGACGGCGAAATACGGCATTGAAGTCACCTCGTTCAACATTGAAAACGTCTCGCTGCCACCGGAGGTCGAGCAGGCCATCGACAAGCGCGGCGCGATGACCACCATCGGCGATATGGGCGACTACATCAAGTACAACATGGCCAACGCCGTGGCCGAAGGCAAAGCCGGCACGATGGGCTTCGGCGCTGAATTCGCCGTCGCGATGGGCGTCGGCCAGCAAATGGTCAACCAGCCAGGGGGTACGGTCGGTGTGAATCCAAATGCACCGAAGGGCATGGTGCCGGGTACGGTTTCTGCACCGGTCGCAGCGGCGGTGGCTCCAGCAGCAGCACCCGCGATGGAGCTCATGAATCCGGCGCAAGTGGCGCAGGCATTGGGCGTGGCCGAAGCGGACGTTTTGACCGAACTCGATGCTGGCACGCTTAAGGGCCGAAAAATCGGCACCCAGTGGCGAGTGACGCGCGAAGCGGTGGATGCGTTTTTGAAGGGGTGAGTCATGGGGTTGCCGCAGCCACTAGAGCGCATGTCAGTCGAGCACTATCTCGATTGGGAGAACGCGTTTGTCCAAGGGCGACACGAGTTCGTCGACGGAGAGGTGTTTGCGATGA
The DNA here is from genome assembly GCA_025352105.1 of Burkholderiales bacterium. Taxonomy (GTDB): domain Bacteria; phylum Pseudomonadota; class Gammaproteobacteria; order Burkholderiales; family Casimicrobiaceae; genus Casimicrobium. Next base: position 127,013 of record JANXUB010000222.1, read on the forward strand.
CAGGCACGTCAATGAACCACAACGAAGCCACGCTGAACCTGATTGGCGCATTGCGGCGAGCGCTAGCAGGCTCGCCGTGCCGCGCCTTTGGCATGGATATAAAAGTGCGAGTCGCAGCGGCCAACGCCTATTTCTACCCCGACATCGTGGTCGCGTGTGATGCGCTTGATTTTTTGCGTGAAGGGCCGGGCGTTATCGAGTCGCCCAAGGTCGTTATAGAAATCGCCTCACCCTCAACCTCCGAGTACGACGCGATGGGAAAATTTGCGCGCTACCGGTTGTCACCCACGTTGCTGGAATATGTGCTGATTTCTGCCGACAATCACGATCTGACGGTGTACCGAAAGCAGTCCAATGGTCAATGGGTGATTGCGGACGCAGCAGTGCCGCAAACACTTGAACTTGCATCGCTTGAACTCAGCATTCCCTTTGCCGAAATCTTCGCCAACGTGCGCTACGTCGCGCCGCCGACTGACCGCTAAAAACTGAGCAGCGGGCGCGTTTGGCGCACCTTTGAGCTTCGTGCCCATGAGTAATATTCCTACCGCCACCCACACCACCGATAAAGCGGACTCGCGCACCAGCGCTCCGGCGCCAGAAAAGCAGGCGCGAAGCAAATACACCTGCGTCGCCTGCGGTGGCGAAGCCGTGTGGAACCCCGGCAAACAAAAGCTCGTCTGCGGGTTTTGCGGCACCGAAGCCCCGATGCCGCCCGCGACCGAGACGATGCCTGGCATCCAGTCGACCGATGTCGTCGAACACGACCTCGCCGCAGCACTCAGAAACATTCAGGGCGAAGCGCGCGGCTGGGCGCTCACCAAGCGCATGATCAAGTGCAATTCCTGCCAGGCGATCAGCGTGTTCGACCCCGCCAAGCAGGCCAAAGCCTGCGAGTTTTGCGGCGCGTCGGCCATCGTCGATTACGACGAAACCAACGATGTGATTCGCCCCGAAGGCGTGATGCCGTTTCAGGTGAGCGAAGTGAAGGCTCGGGAGACGATTCGAAGCTGGTACGGCAAGCTCTGGTGGGCTCCGAACAAGCTCAAATCAAAAGCGATGACCGACACCGTCAAGGGCGTCTACCTGCCGTACTGGACGTTTGACGCGCTGGTCGACGCGCGCTGGCAGGCGGAAGCCGGATACCACTATTACGAAACCGAATCGTACTACGACAACGGCGAACAAAAGTCGCGACAAGTGCAGCGAACCCGATGGGAATACGCCTCCGGCAGTCTGAACCACTTCTTCGACGACACGCTGGTCTGCGGCTCAAAAGGCGTGCATCCCACGCTTTTGCGTGCCGTGGAACCTTTCCCGACCACGGACGCGGCGAGCAAGGCGCTCAAGCCCTACGACGCCGCCTACGTCAGCGGCTGGACCGTTGAGCGCTACCAGATCGACCTCATCGGAGCCGCCAAGCTAAGCCGTGAACGCATGACCGGCGAAACGCAGCAACTCTGCGCCAACGAAGTCCCCGGCGACACCCAGCGTAACCTGCAAGTCAACGCCAATTTTTCACGGCAAACCTTCAAGCACATCCTCGCGCCGGTGTGGCTCCTGACCTACACCTACGGCGCAAAAGATTTTCAGGTGCTCATCAACGCCGTCACCGGCAAGATCGACGGCGAATACCCGAAGAGCTGGGTGAAGATCGCGCTGGCGGTGTTCGCGGTGCTGATTGTTGCGATGATTGTTCTGGGCGGCATGGGCGGTCGACATCGTTGATTGACCTGATCCCGGTGGCGTTGCGCAAGCACGCGGCGTTTGCGCCTTACCTGGAAATTTGGGGCGCTGTGTCTTCGCCCTCTCCCGCAGCGCGGGAGAGGGTTGGGGTGAGGGCGGTGGACGACGCTAAACCCTTCGTACGAGATTTCTACGCTGAGCTAAACAGGGTCCCCTCGTCGATGGCAAACGCTGCTCATCAACGAGCCGCAGCCTCACGTGCTCAGAACTGCGGAGTTACACCGACCTTCGTAGCCCCGCCGCCCCGCGCCATCAGCGCCATCGACTTCGAGCGCCGCGTCGTCGAACAAAACGAGCTCATCGTCCGCCCCAACAGCCTGCACGACGTGCTAAACGCGCTGGTCTGGCTTACCTTCCCCAAAACCAAGCGCACCATCAGCGAAGCACACGTCGCGCTGGGCGTGAACGCCAACGGCAAAACGAGACCGCGAAGGCGCGACGTGCTCACGCTGTTCGATGAATCCGGCATCATTATGCTGTCTGAAAACGACGAACTGCGAGCCATGAACGAGCAACACCAGTGGCGCGAACTCTTCGTCGCACATCGTGCAGACTTTGTGCGGCATGCGCGCCCCATCCTCTTCGGGCACGGTGCGATGGAACAGCTAGGCAACCAGCTGCCTCAGGTGCATCGTGGCCTCACTGTGAAGGCGCTCTGGCTGCCCCTGCCGGTCACCTCGTCGCTATCCGAGATCGACGACTACCTAGCGGCGCGAATCGTCAGCAGCGAGAGTCTTGGCGAGCAAGAACGTTCAATCCCCATGCCCGTGCTCGGCCTTCCGGGATGGTTCGCCGAGAACGAATCACCCGCCTGCTACGGCGACGAGGGCGTATTTCGTCCGAAAAGGTCAAAAACTCAGTGACGAAAGCGTAATTACATACGTTATAATTTTTCAATAGCTTCACCTACGAGAGGAACCCACCATGCAAACGCTGAAACTCATCCAGATCGGTAATTCCGTGGGAGTGGTGTTGCCGAAAGAAGTGCTCAGTCAGCTCCGTGTCGAAAAGGGCGACAGCCTTTTCATCACCGAGGCGGCCAATGGTGCGTTTCTCACTCCTTACGATCCCGCCTTGCAGGAGGAGCTCGACGCTGGCCGCGAGTTCATGAAGGAATACCGCGACACCTTTCACGCCCTCGCCAAATAGCGGGGCACGCCCATGCGCTGGATCACAAAGCGGGCGTTGCTCCTGCTGCATGATGAGAGTTTGGCTGAACACGGCGGTGCCAGCGGTATCCGTGACGAAGGTCTGCTCGAATCTGCGCTGTCTCGCCCGGAAAACTTGGCTGCGTATGGTGAGCCGGATAGTGCAGCACTCGCCGCTGCGTACGCCTTTGGCCTGGCGAAAAATCGTCCGTTTATCGACGGTAACCAGCGCGCCGCGTTCCTCGCGGTAGGCGTGTTTCTGTTGAAGAATGCTCAGCGCCTTGTTGTGCCACAAGCGGAAGCGACCGCAACAGTGCTCGCACTGGCATCAGGTGAAATCACCGAAGCAGCCTTCGCCCAATGGATTCGCGACCATCTGCAAGTGCGCTGACTGCGGATCTATGATCCAGCACACCGTAGGATCAATGCTGATGGTCCAGAACACAAAACGAATGGTTGATGCCCATAGACGCACTTTTGGTGTCCAGTCCGGCAAGGTACAGCTGTTCAGCCAATCGCTGACTGTGCGTGGGCTAAAAGCAATAAAGTACTAATGTCGACTGTCGCTCAATACTGCCCTTAGCCCATACAAAACAACGGTTCGCGTTAAAAGTTAAGTATGCAAAGGCGTAGTCCGAGGCCCGCGTGAAAACCAAATCAGACGTGATGCGGCCCAAGAACCGTCTGATACGACATCGTCATGAAAACCGTCATAGTGCGGCAGCAAAGTGACACAAAGTGTCAGCGAATTCGCGCTGCGCGGAGCGAAAAATTCTGATGGGCAGCTTTCCAGAGCCCACTCGACTTATCAGATTATTGATAAATGCGAGTAAAAACAATAGCTTAGCGAAGCGTTTCGACGCCCAGCCGCACGCTGGCACACCCACTGCCTTATGTGACCCATGCAGCGGTTTTCGCTGAGTTACTTAACTCCCAATCCGGGGAAGGAAATTGAAAATGAAACGTACATTCCAAAAGGGTTTCACCCTAATCGAATTGATGATCGTTGTTGCGATTATCGGTATTTTGGCTGCTATCGCATTGCCTGCATATCAGGACTACACGGTTCGCGCTAAAGTTTCGGAGGCTGTTATCAACGCAACGTCTGCCAAAGCCCTGATTAGTGAGGCTTTTCAAACTGACAGCCTTGCAGGCCTAACCGCCGCTGCTAACACTTACAACTTGAAGCCCCAAGTGGAGAAGGCGACGAAATATATTGAAGACATCGTCATCAGCAACACCACTGGTGCAATCACAGCCACGATGAAAAATGCTGCTACAGCAGGTTTCCCGACCGAAGTTCAAGGTAAAAACATCGTATTCACACCAAACGTGCAAAAA
>JANXUB010000231.1 GCA_025352105.1 Burkholderiales bacterium
CAACTTCGGCGCGAGGTGAGAGGAGCTGCGTTATCTACGTTTCGAGGTCATGCCTCAAGGGTGGGCTCACGCTATGCTCGTCTCGTGTAGCAGGCGCGATTGCTACAAACTTAAAGATACAAGGGTGGGCACCCCGTGCCCACGACCGGTCGCGGGACTTAGCCGTTCGGTGGGCAGAGGGCTGCCCACCCTACTCGTCTTCAGCGAGTATGACGGCGGTTGAGAAAGTGCCCTACACCCGATTGAAATCAAACTGTGTTTTTTCGCCTTTGCCATAAAGCTTCAGCGCACCCTTTTCGCCCACCGCATTGGGCCGCTGGAAGATCCAGTTTTGCCACGCGGTCAATCGCCCGAACACGCGGGTCACCATATTCTCGGTGCCGTTGAAACGCAGATTGGCTTCCATGCCCGTCAACGCGTCGGGCGACATGGCGGCGCGTTCTTCCAGCGCCATCCGGACTTCATCCGTCCAGTCGATATCGTCCGGTGCCGAGGTCACGAGGCCCAGCGCGAGCGCAGCATCGGCATCAAGCGCGGTGCCTGCCTTCGCACGGACCGCTTCAACGGCGGGCACTTCTTCGTAAAAGCGGCGCGCCAGCCGCGATTGCCCGGTTGCCATCGGGAACATTCCAAAGTTGACATCCGACACCGTGATCGTCGGCGCAATGCCTGCGTCGTCCGGCAGCGCCAGCATGTAAGTGCGGTCGCAAGCCAGCGCGAGCTCTAAAAAACTACCGACAAAGCACGAGCCCGATTCGATCAGCGCAAAGAGGCTGCGCGACGAGACATCGATACGCGAGAAAGTACGGCGAATCAGGCCCATCGTTTCGCGAACGAGCCAGTGATCCTTGTGCTTCATGAGCGTGGCGTCACTGGCGAGCACGGCCGCGGCGTCACCTTCGGTTTTCAGAATCCATATGCCGATATCAAGCTCGTTGGTGCGCATCGAAAGGATCGCGTCATCGAGCTCACGCGCCATCGCGAGTGGCCACCAGTTGACGCCAGCCGCTTCGATGCCTTCGATGGTGTCAGGCTGCTGCGTGGTGGGCGCTTTAAGCGTGAACGTTGCATTTCGTTTGGCGCGATCAATTTCAACCGTGACGTTGGCATAGCGCAGCGCGTTCGCCTCGTCCTTGCGTTCGACGCGAGTCAACATCACGCCGCTGCCGTTAGCAGGACGATCACTTTTAGCCGCCAGCGCTTCCGCACGCTCGCGCACTTTTTGCGCAAACACCGCAGGCTTCGCGATGTCATCCACCAGACGCCAGTCCTTCGCTTTTTGTCCGCGCACACCCTCCGTGGTCGTACAAAAAATGTCAGCCAGATCATGGCGAACATGGCGCTTGTCAGTCACCCGCGTCAAGCCGCCGGTGCCCGGCAACACGCCCAGCAAAGGCACCTCGGGCAACGACACCGAGGACGAGCGATCATCGATCAACAAAATCTCATCGCACGCCAGCGCCAGCTCATAGCCGCCGCCCGCACAGGCACCGTTCACAGCAGCCAAAAACTTGAGCCCGGAATACTTGCTGGAATCCTCCAGACCGTTCCTTGTCTCGTTGGTGAATTTGCAGAAATTTACCTTCCAGCCGTGGCTGGAAACACCGAGCATAAATATGTTTGCACCCGAGCAAAAAATGCGATCACGCGAACTGGTCATCACGACCGTGCGCACTTCTGGATGCTCGAAACGGATGCGATTAATCGCGTCATGCAGCTCGATATCAACGCCGAGGTCATAGCTATTGAGCTTTAACTTGTAGCCCGGCTTGAGGCCCGCGTTTTCATCGACATTCATCGAAAGCGTGGCGACCTCGCCATCAAACTCCAGTGACCAGTGGTGATAGCGCGACGGTTCGGTGCGGTAGTCAATCTTCGTCGGCGCCGTGATAACAGCGGCAACGGCGGCGTCGGGCCGGTCAATGTCTAGGGTGGCGGTTGCGGTCATCAGGGTGTCCTCGGCTGAATGTGAACTTCAATGAAACGCATTATTGTGCAGTTTTTGAATTGCGTCAAGCTCAATATGCATTTTATTGCGTATTTTTGACTTTGGCCGTTTCGCTACGGATCGTCGCGAGTAGCGCCGCAAAACATTCGTCTGGTGACTTGCCCGAGGTGTCAAACGCGATATCGGCCTTGCCATAAAACGCCGCGCGCCCAGCGAGGATTCGCTTCAAATCATCCATCGCCTCGCCGCTACCGGTAGCCGCTATTGGGCGTAAATCGCCTTGCGCTATCACGCGACTCATATGCTCCTCAGGCGAGGCCTTGAGCCATATCGTGAAGCAATTCGAAAGCAGCAAATTAAAGGTTGACGCATCAGAAACGATGCCGCCGGGTGTCGCGATCACGGCATCGGGATAGAGCTGCAAAGTCTCTTCCAGCGCGCGGCGCTCATAGCGGCGATAGGCATTGGGCCCAAGCAGATTGGGAATCTCCGCGAGCCCACAGCCGGACACGCGCTCAATTTCGCGATTCAACTCCACGAACGCGACATCCAGTGTCTCGGCGAGGCGCAAGCCCAGCGACGATTTGCCGGCACCGCGCAAACCCACCAAGGCAATGTGTCGCGAGCGTGCCGACTGGCTGCCCGCTTCGCCATAAATTTCCGACAGCGCCACCCGCCCGCGGCGCAACTCATCGTCGGTGCGATGACGCAGCAAATCGCGAATCAACAACCATTCTGGCGAGGCGGTGGTTTCGTCCCCGAGCAGTTCCGCGAGCTGGCTGTCGAGCGCGCTCGCGACCTGCCGCAGAATTAGCACCGAAGCGTTACCAACCCCGCCTTCCAGACTCGCCAGATGCCGCTCGGACACATCAGAAGCCAGCGCCAGATCGCGCCGCGTGAGCCCTTTGCGAGCGCGCAGCGTTCGCACCCGTTCGCCCAAAGCGACGAGAAATGGATCGCGTTCGTCCGTCGCGACAATTTCTGGCTCAGCGCGGCGCATGGATCGCGGCGCAACGGCGCAAGATGACGCAAAAAATAGTGCGCGCAGGGAAACGCTGAAATAATCGCCACCCCGTCGAAGGACGGGGCTCACGCCCGCTGCAAGTCGTTGATTTTGCTAAGAGCCTGCCCCGGCGGAGGCGCGGGAGCGTGGATACCGGCCTCCGCCGGTATGGCTGAAATATTGAATGGTTTAGCGTTCCCAAATTGATACGGCTCAGCATAAATGCATTATATTGCGTATTCTAAAAATGCGTTATTCATCATTTTCACGTAAACATCGCTTGAATTCAACCTCCTTTCGCGTGAGTTACGCAAGGACACCGCAATGAACCCTACCCGTGTGCCCACCGCCCCACCCGAGCGATTCAATTTCGCGCAACACCTGATTGCGATGAACGTCGGACGCGGCGAAAAACCCGCTTATATCGACGACCTCGGTTCGTTGAGTTACGGCGCGCTAGCGGATCGTGTGCGCCGCTGCGCCTCCGCGCTGACCGCGCTGGGCGTGCGCCGCGAAGAGCGCGTGCTGCTGCTGATGCAGGACTGCACCGACTGGCCAGTTGCCTTTCTCGGCGCGCTCTACGGCGGAATCACGCCCGTGGCCGTCAACACTTTACTCACCGCCGACGACTACGCCTACATGCTCGCGCACAGTCGCGCACAAGTCGCTATCGTCTCTGCCGCGTTGTTGCCGACGCTGCAGGAAGCCATGGCCAAAGCCCCGCATGAAGTGAAGCAGATCATCGTGTCGCGCGGTAAAGAAGCCATAGCTAACACTGTCGATTTCGACGTATGGATTTCGGGTGCGACACCTGCCGCGAGCCCCGCCGACACGGCCGCCGATGAACCCGGTTTCTGGCTTTACTCGTCCGGCTCCACAGGGCGTCCGAAAGGCACCGTACACAGCCACGGCAATCTGTACTGGACCGCTGAACTCTACGCACAACCCGTCCTCGGGCTCACCGAAAAAGATATCTGTTTCTCGGCCGCAAAATTATTCTTTGCATATGGCTTAGGCAACGGACTTTCGTTCCCGCTATCGGTCGGTGCGACGACGATTTTGATGGCGGAACGCCCCACGCCGGACGCCTGTTTCAAGCGATTTACAGCACTGAAACCCACGGTATTTTTCGGCGCACCGACGGGCTATGCGGGCATGCTTGCCTCACCCAACCTGCCCGCGCGCGAGCAGGTCGCGCTCCGCATGTGCTCCTCCGCAGGAGAGGCTTTGCCGCGCGAAATCGGCGAAAAATTTACTGCGCGTTTTGGCGCGGAAATTATCGATGGCATTGGCTCCACCGAAATGCTGCATGTGTTTCTTTCCAATCGTCCGGGCGACGTGCGTTACGGCACCACGGGTAAGGCGGTGCCGGGCTACGTCGTGGAACTGCACGACGAAACAGGCGACGTATTGACCGGCAGCGATGAAGTCGGCGATCTGTACATCAGTGGGCCGTCGGCGGCACTGATGTACTGGGCGAATCGGGAGAAGACAAACGAAACATTTCGCGGTGCATGGACGAAAAGCGGCGACAAATATTTCCGCGACGCCGACGGCTATTACGTCTACGCGGGGCGCAGCGACGACATGCTCAAGGTGAGCGGCCAATATGTGTCGCCGTTCGAAGTTGAATCGACTTTGATGCAGCACCCGGCGGTGCTCGAATCGGCGGTGATTGGTGTTGATGACGGTGACGGTCTCACGCGCGCGAAAGCATTCGTCGTGCTGAAAGACGCGACGCTCGCCGACGATGCGCTGATCGCGACCCTGAAAACGTTTGTGAAGAGCAAACTCGCGCCGTACAAATATCCGCGTCAGTTGGAATTTGTCGCCGAGTTACCGAAGACCGCGACGGGCAAGATTCAGCGGTTTAAATTGCGTGAGTTGGAAAAATCTCGGGTTGACCGTGCGTAGTTGCAAAAGCTTTTGTAGGAGCGGCTCTGCCGCGACCCTACTGACCCAAGCGCGCAAAGGGTCGCGGC
>JANXUB010000038.1 GCA_025352105.1 Burkholderiales bacterium
CATCCTGAGCATCGCGAAGGATCAGTAAGCATACAAATACGGGCGCTACGAGCTTTTGCGCGCCCCACCGGATGCTTCGATTCACTCAACATGACAACGTGGGCTACCGGGCTTCGGTCTGAGGCACGTAACTAATCAGGAAACCAGAATAGCCGACAAACTGATCAAGGCTTTCAAGCTAGGGGTATGCATGCAGATAAACCTTTCGCGGCCGATTAAAAACACAAGGAGTTCCCGGCGATGCCAAGCATCATACCGAGTCGGAGGGCAGCGGTGCAAGCGCGATCTGAATCACGTCTAAACGCGGACTGGGTTCGCTCCGAAACGTCATACAATGTTTTACGTTCTGTTAGATTTGACTGCAAAAAAATGCTTATCGTTCGAAAACTCGGAAACTCTATAGGCCTAACGTTCCCTGCCATGATGGTACGTGAGTATGGCCTTGCACCGGGGGCGAAGTTTGACGTCGAGCCTATGGCTGATGGCGCAATGGTGCTCAGACCCACGCGCGCAAAGCTTCGTTTTACTGCGGCTGAGTTGAACGCACGGTGCAACCCGCGCGCGCCGATGCCTGCGGATCTGGTGGACTGGGACGCAATGCCTACCGTTGGTTCTGAGGCTCTCTGACGTGGCAGTTCGTCGAGCGGCGGTTCCGCGTCAGGGCGACATACTGCTCATTGCACTTGACCCGACCGCAGGGACGGAAATGCAAGGCACTCGCCCAGTGCTGGTGCTTTCAAATGCCACCTTCAATTCTCAGGGACGCGCGCTGGTTGCGCCGATTACACAAGGCGGCAATATCGAGCGGGTGCGCGGCTGGAGCGTGTCGCTGATGGGAGCGGGCACAAGCACGCAAGGCGTGGCCGTGGTTAGCCAATGTCGAATCCTTGATTTTGTTGCGCGTAACGCAAAACGTATCGACGGTGTGTCGCAAGTCGTGATTGATGAGGCGCTGGCGAAGCTTGAGGCGATGGTGGCGGTGGAGTGACCGCGCTGTCGCCGCGACGTGATGGTGGGCTATTCGCGCGAACATAGCGGAGGGATTTTGTGGGAGCGGTTCCACCGCGAAAGGTTTGCACTGCATCGAAGCAATCGCGATGGAATCGCTCCCACAAGAACAATAAAAAACGGGGCCGAAGCCCCGTTCATTTCAAACCTCGCAACCTGCGAAGTGACTACGCTTGCGGCGCATCCGCTGCCGGAGCAGCACCTTCGTTGGCAACTGCGGCCTGATCGGCGAGCAGCGCTTTCATGGAGAGCTTGACGCGACCTTTGTCGTCGAAGCCGAGCACTTTGACTTTGACGGTTTGACCTTCTTTGAGGTAGTCGGTCACGGCGTTCACGCGCTCATTCGCGATTTGCGAAATGTGCAGCAGACCATCACGGCCTGGGAGCAGCTGAATCACGGCACCGAAGTCCATAATGCGGATGATCGGACCCTCGTAGACGCGACCGACTTCGACCTCAGCCGTGATGCCGTCGATGCGTTTTTTGCATTCGGCGAGGTCTTCACCGTTTGGCGAGGCGATGGTGATGGTGCCGTCGTCTTCGATATTGATCTGGCAATGCGTTTCTTCTGACAGCGCACGAATTACAGCGCCGCCTTTGCCGATCACGTCACGGATTTTTTCCGGATTGATCTTGAAGGTGATCATGCGCGGCGCATAGGCGCTCATCTCGGTGCGCTCGTGCGGCACGGCTTGTTGCATGATGCCAAGGATGTGCTTCCTCGCTTCATAGGCTTGTGCCAGGGCAACGCCCAAGATTTCCTTGGTGATGCCCTGGATTTTGATGTCCATTTGCAGCGCCGTGATGCCGCGATCCGTGCCAGCCACTTTGAAGTCCATGTCGCCCAGATGATCTTCATCACCGAGGATGTCGGTCAGCACGGCGAAGCGCGTGCCTTCCTTGATCAGGCCCATGGCGATGCCCGCCACGGGTGCTTTCAACGGCACGCCTGCATCCATCATCGCGAGTGCGCCGCCACAAACTGACGCCATCGACGACGAACCGTTGGATTCGGTAATTTCGGAGACAACGCGCATCGAGTACGAGAAGTCCTTTTCTGCGGGCAGCACAGCAACGAGTGCGCGCTTGGCGAGACGACCGTGGCCGATTTCACGACGCTTGGGTGTGCCGACGCGACCGGTTTCGCCGGTGGCGTACGGAGGCATGTTGTAGTGCATCATGAAGCGGTCACGGTATTCACCAGCGAGCGCGTCGATCATTTGCTCGTCCTGCTTGGTGCCGAGCGTGGCAACGACCAGCGCCTGCGTTTCGCCGCGCGTGAACAGGGCCGAGCCATGAGCGCGTGGCAGCACGCCAGTGCGGATGGAGATCGGACGCACGGTGCGGGTATCGCGACCATCGATGCGGGGCTCGCCGCGCAGGATTTGCTCACGAACGGTTTTCGCCTCTAACGCGAACATTTCGTTACGGATGTGGTTCTTGGTGGCGCTGTTGGCGTCGGCCGGGATCAGCACGGCTTCAGCAGCAGCGGCGACCTCTTTAAGCTTGGCGCTACGGGCGCTCTTCGATTTGATTTTGTAGGCTTCGTCGTAGCCAGGGCCAGCGATTTCAACAATCTTTGCGACGAGTGCTTCGTCTTTCGCCGGAGGCTGCCAATCCCATGACGGTTTGCCAGCCACTTCACCCAGCGCCATGATCATGTCGATCACGGGTTGCTGTTGCGCCTGGCCCCACCAAATGGCTTCCAGCATGACGGCTTCGGGCAGTTCGGTCGCGTCCGATTCCACCATCATCACGGCGGTTTCGGTCGCAGCGACGATCAGATCCATCTCCGAGGTTTTGCGCTCGGTCGTGGATGGGTTCAGGATGTACTGACCATTGGCGTAACCGATGCGCGCGGCGGCGATGGGCGCAGCGAATGGCACGCCAGCCAGGTAGAGCGCAGCGGACGCACCAATGATCGCCGGGATGTCGGAATCGATCTCAGGATCGAGCGACATGACGGTCGCGATGACCTGAATTTCGTTGTAGAACCCGTCCGGGAACAGCGGGCGGATCGGGCGGTCGATCAGGCGTGACGTGAGCGTTTCTTTCTCGCTTGGGCGGCCTTCGCGCTTGAAGAAACCACCGGGGATTTTGCCGGCGGCGTAAGTCTTCTCTTGATAATCAACAGTCAGCGGAAAGAAGTCCTGGCCTTCTTTGACGGTCGTCTTGGCAACGGCCGTGACGAGCACAACGGTGTCGCCGTAGCGAACGAGCACCGAGGCGTCGGCTTGACGGCCAATTTCGCCGGTCTCAAGCGTTAAAGTGTGTGCGCCATATTGAATGGACTTGGTGGTTGCGGTCAGCATCGGCTGGTACCTTTCTTTTTAATGCGCTTTTTGCGCGGTCGTTGGTTCGTTGTGAAACGGTTCTAGTGGTTCCGCCTCCTGCGGAAACAACTAGTCAGAAAAAAAACAAAAGGCCGCGACTCTTCGAGAGAGAGGCGGCCTTGTTTGCAACTACGGCTGCGGCAAATTACTTGCGCAGGCCGAGCTTTTCGATCAGCGCTTGGTAGCGGGCGCGGTCGGTGTTCTTCAGATAAGCGAGGAGTGCGCGACGGTTGTTAACCATCTTGAGCAGACCACGACGGCTGTGGTGATCTTTGGTGTGAACTTTGAAGTGGTCGCCGGCCAAAAAGTTAATGTTGGCGGTCAACAGTGCGACTTGCACTTCGGTCGAGCCGGAATCGTTCGCTGAACGGCCGTGCTCTTTGATGATAGCTGCGGATTGTGCTGGCGTCAGTGCCATAAAAGTGTCCTGTTCTCTTTTAAATCGTCAACCAGAGAAACGGTCTGAACTTGGTGTAACCCAGTCAACCGCACCCCGAAAGACGCATGGTTTTATCGATGTAAGCCTACAAGTATAGCCCGATTTTCTGGGCGATGCGAGCCGATGGCTGGCGCTCAGTCGGGCATTCAGACCAAAAATCTCCCTATTCCCCCCATTGCGTTTGTACGCAGCCGTATGGGTACGCCCCGGCGACCTCACTTTTAAAGCTGAAGGCCCGCCGGCCAACCAGCTGCGCCGTCGGCTCAAGGCCATCCGCCGCACTGCTTGATAACGCGCATGCGCCAGAGCTGAACGCATGATGACGCCGACCCGATGCTTGTCGCCATCGATAATCGGGACGTGATGATGGCCGCTTTCCGGCCAGAACGGAACAAGGTCAGTGACGTTGGGGGCATGGTCGGCAACGCGCGAATTGCGGCTCGACGGCATGCCGCGCAAACTATTTTTGACATCGCGGTCAATTAGCAGCTTTTGCGTGGAATCTCCACCGATATCGGGCTTATTTCGTATTTTTCACTAAGTCGACTATCTGCTTTTTTAAGGTCTAGCCCCAGCGAACGCTGGATTTTCATAAAAAGCTGATATCAAAAGCAGGTACGCACCAACGGCAATAACCGTGCTCGGCCTACGCTTGCCGCGCGGCCACCGGCTCCAACTCGTCGGGCCTTGGAATGCCGTTGGCCCCATGAATCAGGACGGGTGACAGTCGCCGCCTCAAACCCGCTCATGCCGCAGGCTGTGGTCACCGACAGCAAAGGCGTAGTCGCGGGCGAGGTCAAAGTCAAAGTGGCCGACGGCGAAATTCCGGCCTACGTCGCGCGCCCCGCCACACCGAACAAACACCCCCGCGTTGATCGTGGTGCAAGAGATTTTTGACGTGCATGAGCACAGCAAGGTCATGTGCCGCCGCTATGCCAAACAACGCTAATGCTGGGGCGGGGGCATCGTCTGGGCGTACGCCAAGCACAACTCAAACCTGAAAGCCGCCAACAGCTATAACGGCCTGCTTGAAGGCGTCAAAGAGCCCACGATGCGCCCGCAAGAACCGATTGACGACGGCGATCAAATCAAGGTGCCCTTGTCAAGGTGCCGGTGCTCGGTTTGTACTCCGGCATCGACGCGTTTGTGAAGCAGGAAACCATCGCCAAAATGCGCTGCCTGATTAGCAAAAGCGGCACGGCTCAGAAATCGTAGTGTTCCCCAACGTAGACCACGGCTTTAACGCCGACTAACGCCCAAGCTACGACAAAGCCGCCGCAACCTACGCACAAAAACTCGCCAATGACTGGTTGAAGAAGAACGGGGTGTAGTGAGTGCAATTTGCGGGGCAAAGATGCCCTGCGGAACATCTCAGCGCGGGCTCAGGTAGCCCTGCAAATAGGCCTGCTCGGCAGGGTTTTTTTGGGTGCTCGCGTCGGCGTTCGGTTGAGTGCCGAATGCGGGAAAACACCGAACCGCCAAGCTTTTGTTTGACATCGTCAATGTGTCCGGCAATCGCGAATAGCGCAGCATTGCCCAACTGCCAACCCCCGTCTGACTTGGCCGCTTCACACGCACAACTTGTTAGCCGTGAGTACCCTAAGTCGGCAAGCTGCCATTTCTGACCGTCGCACTCATGCAGTCGAAATGATCGTCCCATCGCAGGCGTTCGGCACGGCCCGTGAAGGGTTCGTCACCATCAACAAGTTTGCGCGCTACTCTACTCCAGAAACAGCTCGGCGATTACTGATCGCAGCCATCGGTTTGCCGGGTCTTGCTGATATCGCTCATGCCAGTGCTGCTTGATTGCGAAAGCGGGCAGATCAAACGGCGGTGCCAGCAACTTCACGTCAGCGATCCGAACTAAAGTTTCTGCCACGCGCTGAGGCACCGTCACAATAAGGTCTGTACTCGCAATCAGGCCACCGATGCCGAGATAGTTGGGAAGCCGAAGCGTTACGTTGTGACGCGCTCCTTGCTGCGCTAGCGCCTCCACCACCAGGTTCTGCCCGGTGCCAGCGGCCGTCACCACAACATGGTTTTCTCGCTCAAACAGGACTCGCGACAAACGCGCATGAATGCGCGGGTGGTTTTGCCGTACGACGCAGGAGAAGCGCTGGTCGAACAATTTCTGCTGATAAAAGCCTGCCTCCAATTGCGGCATGAAGCCGACGGCGAGGTCAGCCTCGCCGGACTCAAGCATCTTGGGCGTCGTCCCTGAAATATGCGTGATTTCGACATTGATTCCCGGCGCGACGTCACGAAGCCGGTTGATGAGCGCTGGCAATAGGACGATGTGGGTGATGTCGGTCATGCAGATACGGAACGTCCGCTGTGCTTTCGTTGGCTCGAACGCGGCCCTTTGCGTTGTGATTCCCCGCAACAAATCGATGGCCTGACGGATTGGAGCCACCAGTGAAGTTGCGTGAGGCGTCGGCAACATGCCGTCGGATGTGCGAACGAATAGTGGGTCACCAAAGTGGCGTCGCAGCCGCGCCAAAGCAATGCTGATGGACGACTGCGCCACGCCGAGGTTGTCCCCCGCACGCGAGACGCTGCGCGTCTTGTATATCTCGTCAAACACAGCAAGCAGCTTCAGATCCATTATTTAAATTTCCGTTTTTGTGTATTTTTAGTATGCCATTGCCGAAATACTGATGCAAAGCCAAAATTCGGGCAACCTCCAGCCCGTCGACTGAATTCACCGAGATAGCGCAATGCAAAACCTCAACTCAATCACCGTGAACGAACCCAGTCGCGACACTCCTGTCTGGGGCGAGTACGACGTTGTGGTGTTGGGCGGAGGCACGGCAGGTATTGCTGCTGCGACGTCATCAGCGCGTGCCGGACAATCGACCTTGCTGATCGAAAGCTACGGCTTCCTGGGCGGCATGGGCACGGCTGCAGGCGTGACGA
Organism: Burkholderiales bacterium; assembly: GCA_025352105.1. Classification (GTDB taxonomy): domain Bacteria; phylum Pseudomonadota; class Gammaproteobacteria; order Burkholderiales; family Casimicrobiaceae; genus Casimicrobium. Next base: position 6,697 of record JANXUB010000038.1, read on the forward strand.
ACTTCTGCGGGTTGCACGCGAACGTGCATGGCACGATCAAACGCGTCGTGCATGGCGTTGCCGACGATCTTCTGGACCGGATCAGCCGTTTGGGTGGCCTCAACGACCCACACGTCATCTTCGGCAACAAGATCGCCGCGCAGGCCTATGACAACGCGGCTTTCAAGGTGGCCGCCGATGATCTCGTGCTGGGCAGTGGCGCGCAAGTGCTGTTCCACGCCACGCTGGTCGGGGCCCTGATGACCAGCCCGAGCGAGATCCGCGCAGCACTGATCGAAACCAAATCAGGCCGGTATGCCGTTCTCGCCAAGACGTTCATCGATTGCTCGGGCGACGGTGACCTCGCAGCGTTCGCTGGAGCTCCGTTCGAGAAGGGCACCAGCGGGCACGACATGATGTATCCGTCGACCATGTTCCGGGTTAACGGCGTGGATGCAGCTGTGGCAGGCGATGCCTACAACAAGTTCGGCGGCCTGATGGAAGAAGCCGAGAAACGGGGCCGCAAGTTCCCGCGCAAGACGCCCATCATCCGCCCCCAAAAGAATCCTACCGAATGGCGAGCCAACGTGACCCAGCTAGCCAACGCGGATGGCTCCCCAGTGGACGGTACCAACGCTGCGCAATTGAGCGACGCCGAGGTGCAGGGTCGTCGCCAGATCGTGGATTTTTTCCAGTTTTTGCGCGAGTCCGCGCCCGGCTTTGAGAACTCCTACATTCTGGAGATTGCGCCGCAGGTGGGCGTGCGCGAGACCCGTCGCATCATCGGCGAATACCAGTTGACCGAAGCGGACGTACTTCAGTGCGCAAGCTTTGACGACAGCATCGGCGTCAACGGCTGGATGATCGAGGAGCACGTTGCCGGGAACATTGCCTTCAAATGGCAGGACATCCCCAACTGTCGGGGCTTTAACCACTTGCCGTACCGTATGCTGCTGCCCAAGCAGATCGACAACCTCCTGGTCGCGGGCCGCTGCGCATCCATGACGCACATGGGCCAATCGGCCGCGCGTGTCTCGGGCGGCTGCTTTGTGATGGGTCAGGCCGCGGGTAGCGCTGCTGCGCTGGCGATCCAGGCAAATGTTCGCCCCCGGGACCTGAATGTCACGCTGTTGCAGCAGCACCTCGAAGCCGCTGGTGCCTTCCTCGGGCACAACACGGTCGCAGCCTGAACTCGACGATTTCCCATCAAAATATCTGGAGACCATCATGCAAACACGTAGCCTAAGCAAGTTAGCCAAGACGACACGGGCCGCCACGCTGATCGTCGCATTCACGGCCATGCTGCCGCTGGCACTGACACCGGCGAGGGCGCAGGCCCCTTCTGCGCCAACGTGGCCGACCAAGACAGTTCGTATCCTTGTTGGCTTTCCTGGCGGCTCGACCCCCGACGCTGTTGCGCGGACTCTGGCTGAGCCGCTGTCCAAAGCGCTTGGTCAGCCAGTGATTGTTGAGAATAAGGCAGGCGCGTCCGGCAACATTGCAGCCGAGCAGGTCGCCAAAGCGACCGACGATCACACGCTCGGCATCGTCATCAACGGCAATATGACCTCGGCCAAGATGTTGTATCCAAAGCTGCCGTATGACCCCGCCACTGACTTCAGCTACTTATCACTTCTGGCGAGCGCGCCATTGGTGCTGGTGGCGTCTGCCAAGTCGCCAGAAGGTGCCGCGTTCTTTGCGGATGCCGCCCAAAACAGCGACAAATGGAACTATGGCTCAGTCGGAACAGGTTCAGTGGCGCACCTGGGAATGGAGTTGCTCAAGACTAAAACCAAGGGCTTGACTCCCTTGCATGTCCCGTTCAAAGGCAACCCTGAAGTGATTACGGCTCTACTCGGCGGCGAGATTCAGATGGCATTGGTGCCACCCGGCATCGCCATGCCGCAGGTCAAAGCGGGAAAGCTCAAGGCTATCGGCCTGACCAGCGGACGCAGTGCCGTAGTGCCAGAAGTCGCGCCGCTCACTGATGCTGGCGTGCGTGACTTCAACCTCGAAGTGTGGACCGCGCTCGTCGGCCCCGCGAAGCTCTCGCAGGCAGCGCAAGACCGATTGAACGCCGAGGTGGCCAAGATCATCCGCAGCGACGAAACACGGCAGAAGCTCCTGATGCAGGGCTGGCAAGCGCTTGGCACTTCGCCCGACGGCTTGAAAAGCCGTATCAAGGATGAAGCCGCGATCATGGCAGCCATCATCAACGCTCGCGGGATCAAGCTGGAGTAATTCGACAAAACATCGCCCGCGTTGAGGCGCATGCCTTCGTGGTGAGTCAGCGACTACGGCGCGCCTCTGCCCGTTCGCAGCCCCTTTGCGTGCTCCGGTCGACCCATAAAGCCTGGACTAAATTCCTCGTCATTCCCACTCAATCGTAGCCGGTGGTTTCCCTGAAATGTCGTAAACGACGCGATTGAAGCCGCGCACCTCGTTGATGATGCGGTTTGAGACTTTGCCGAGCAGTGAATGCGGCAGCTCGGCCCAGTGGGCGGTCATGAAGTCGGTGGTTTGCACGGCACGGAGCGCGACAACGTTTTCGTAGGTGCGGCCGTCGCCCATGACGCCGACGCTCTTCACTGGCAGAAAAACGGCAAAGGCTTGCGCCGTCAGGTCGTACCAGCTCTTGCCATCCGCGTTTTTTGTGTTGCGCAATTCCTCAATGAAGATCGCGTCTGCACGACGGAGGAGATCCGCCGCGGCACGCGTGACTTCGCCCAAAATTCGTACGCCCAGACCGGGGCCGGGGAACGGATGGCGATAGACCATTTCGCGCGGCAGCCCAAGTGCGACGCCGAGTTCGCGGACTTCGTCCTTGAACAGTTCGCGCAGCGGTTCGAGCAGTTGCAGGTTCAGCGTTTCCGGCAAACCACCTACGTTGTGATGTGACTTAATTGATTTGGCTTTGCCGGTTTTGCTACCCGCGCTCTCGATCACGTCGGGGTAAATCGTGCCTTGTGCGAGCCACTTTGCGGCGGGTAGCTTCTTTGCCTCGGTCTGAAAAACTTCGACGAATTCACGACCAATAATTTTGCGTTTTTGCTCGGGGTCAGTGACGCCCTTAAGGTGACCGAGAAACTGTTCGCTGGCATCGACGTGAATGACTTTCACGCCAAGATTTTTTGCGAACATGTCCATCACCATCTCGGCTTCGTTCAATCGAAGCAAGCCGTGATCAACGAACACACAAGTGAGTTGCGCGCCAATGGCGCGATGAATCAGCGCGGCGGCAACGCTTGAATCGACGCCGCCGGAGAGGCCCAAAATCACCTCGTCGGTGCCGACCTGTTCGCGTATCCGTGCGACTACGGTGTCCACATAATTAGGCATCGTCCACGTCGGCGCAGCGGCGCAAATGTCGAGCACGAAGCGAGAGAGAATCGCTTTGCCTTGTTTGGTGTGCGTGACTTCGGGGTGAAACTGCACGGCGTAGAAGTTGCGCGCTTCATCCGCAATACCAGCGACCGGACAACTCGGCGTGGACGCCATGAGCTTGAATCCGGGTGGCATTTCGGTGACCTTGTCGCCGTGGCTCATCCACACATGCAGCAGGCCGTGGCCTTCCGCATTTTGTGCGTCCTGAATGCCGTCAAATAATTTCGTATGACCACGAGCACGAACCTCGGCTTGACCGAACTCGCGATGGTCGCTGGCTTCGACTTTGCCGCCCAGTTGCACGGTCATGGTGAACATGCCGTAGCAAATGCCTAGCACGGGCACGCCTTGCGTATACACAGCCGCTGGCGCACGCAGGTCATGCGCCTCATACGTGCTGGCGTGGCTGCCGGAAAGGATGATGCCTTCGGGATTGAATTCACGAATGAACTCATCACTCACGTCATTGGGATGGAGCTCGCAGTAAACGCCCATCTCGCGCACGCGACGCGCGATGAGCTGCGTGACTTGAGAGCCGAAATCGAGAATGAGGATGCCGCGGGCCATGGTGATCTCGCTATTTACATTACTGAGTGCGTTAAGTGTCTGCTACCGAAACAAGAAGGGGCCGCGAGGCCCCTTTTTCATCCGTTGCTACTTTTTGGCTGGAGGTTGCGCTCCGCCCGCCGCGGGCGTAGCAGGGGCGCTCTTCGGTGGTTCAGGCAATTTGAGGCCTTCTTTTTTAAGCGCTGCTTCGATGTTTTTGTCGATTTCCGAAGACATGGAGTCGGCCCACTTCATCGCAGTCTGGAATGTTTCACCATTGACCTTGGCCTGGTTTGACAACATTTTTTTGCCCACAGGGCCCTGATAGAACTTCAACAGTTCGGCGATTTCAGTGGCGCTAAATGTGTTGTGATAAACGAGCGTGACCTGCTCGATCAAGCCACCCGGTGTGTCAATTTTTGCGCTCAGGCTGCTCAGAAACGCGTCGCGCGCAATCGCGAAGCCCTTGTCCGGAAATTTTGGGTCGAGCTGCTTGATGCCAGGCGCCCAGCTCTGAACCGTGTTGTTGGCTATCTGCTCGGGGACGGCCTTGATGCCGGTCGTTTCCAGCAGTGTTTTGATTTGCGCACGTTTGGCCGCTGTCAATTCGTCGGCATGAACGGCAAGGGCGATACAGGCGAGACCCGCGATAGCGGCGTTACGGAAAATACTAGTCAACATGGTAGTTCGGGGCTTCTTTTGTGATGCTGACATCGTGAACGTGAGATTCGCGAATGCCAGCAGAGGTGATTTCTGAAAACTCTGCGCGCGTACGCATCTCGTCGAGCGTCGAGCAGCCGCAGTAGTGCATGGAGGCACGCAATCCGCCCTCCATCTGGAAAATAACGTTAGCGACACTGCCTTTGAAGGGCACCTGGGCTTCGACGCCTTCAGGCACCAGTTTGGCGGTGTTCGGATTGTTGGGAGCGCTGTCCTGAAAATAGCGATCTGCGCTGCCCTGCTGCATCGCGCCAAGACTGCCCATGCCACGGAAACTTTTGTAGCTGCGGCCCTGAAACAACACGATGTCACCCGGCGCTTCTTCTGTTCCTGCAAACATGCTGCCGAGCATCACGCAATGCGCGCCAGCCGCAATTGCTTTGGCGATATCGCCAGAATAACGAATGCCGCCATCGGCGATGAGCGGCACACCAGTGCCTTCGAGGCCTTTAGCGACATCAGCGATGGCCGTGATCTGCGGGACACCGACACCGGTGACGATGCGCGTGGTGCAGATAGCACCAGGGCCAATGCCTACTTTGACAGCGTCTGCGCCCGCATCGGCAAGAGAGCTCGCGGCTTCTGCTGTAGCAATGTTGCCCGCAATGATTTGTGCGTCTGGATAATGACGTTTCGCCCAGCGAACACGATCAATCACACCTTTGGAATGACCGTGTGCGGTATCGATGACAAGGAAGTCAACACCAGCCGCCAATAGCAATTCAACGCGCTCCTCGGTGCCCTCCGCAACTCCAACGGCAGCACCTACACGCAAGCGACCAAACTGGTCCTTGCAAGCAAGCGGATGCTCGGTCGACTTAAGGATGTCCTTGACCGTGATGAGGCCACGCAGCTCAAACTTTTCGTTAACGACTAGCACGCGCTCGAGGCGATGCTTGTGCATCAGGGCTTTTGCCACTTCGATGCTCTCACCTTCGCGTACCGTGACTAGCTTCGACGCGGGCGTCATGATCGCGGAAACGGGCTGATCGAGTTCAGGCTCGAAGCGCAGATCGCGATTGGTGACAATACCGACGACCTTGTTGCCCTCAACGACCGGCAGGCCAGACACACGATGTTCGCGCGTGATGGCGAGCACATCGCGCACAGGCAACGTCGGCGGCACCGTAATCGGGTCTTTAAGCACGCCTGATTCGAACCGCTTGACGCGGCTCACCTCGAGGGCTTGCTGTTTTGCCGTGAAATTTTTGTGGATCACGCCAACACCACCCGCTTGCGCCATTGCGATGGCCAGACGAGACTCGGTAACCGTATCCATCGCTGCCGACAGAAGCGGCAGATTCAGGCGAATGGAGCGGGTGAGTGGAGTCGCTAGGTCAACATCACGAGGCAAAACACTGGACTGACCGGGGACGAGCAGAACGTCGTCAAAAGTAAGGGCTTTGGCGCGGATGCGCATGTGAAATTCCCAAAAACAATATTCTACTCATGACCGGTTTTCGCGACAGCATTACGCACCAGGGCTAACAGAACCGCGAAAGCGGCCCAAGAATTAGCCTGGTTTGCTGTCGCCAGCCTTGTCCGACTTTGCGGGAGCGGCTGGTATCGCGCCGTTCTTGATTTCGACTTTGATGCGATCTTTCAGTGCAACCAGGTAGGCATTGGCAAGGTCAGCTCCGGCTTGTCCGGTTAAACGCTGACTCAGGGACTTGAGCTTTTCGGTTGTCGCTGTTTCCGGTTCAACGATCTTGACTACTTTGGCGACCGTGAAACCGCCCGCATCGTTTGCACCACCGACATTTACCGCTCCCTTGCTGACATCTGCCGCGAATACCGCCTTTGCAAGCGCCTGATTGACGTTCGGCAATGGGGCCTGACGCGTCAGCTTCTGAGCCGCGCCGAACGTCAGGCCAGCGTCCTTGCCGGCGGCAAGTAAGGCCAGTTTTTCAGCGCCTGCTTTTGCCCCGAGCTCGCTCGCGAGTTTGCGTTGCAATAGTTGCGTAATTTGGGGGCGGACGTCTTCGAGAGGACGCACAGCGGACGCTTTATATTCGAGCACTCGCGCCGAAATCAGGCTGTTGTTGCCAAGGTCAATGGCCTCCGAGTTTTTCTTGGCGGCGACGTTTGCCGGTGAGAACACCGTCTGCGCGAACTTCTGATTCCCCGCCGCAATGGCTTGCACCTGCGCTCGCGTGAGCCAGTCTGTCTTTTTGACTTCGAGCTTCAATTCTTCGGCAATCTTCGCGTAGCTCTCGCCTTGTTCGTAAACGCGATTCTGGAATTTCTCGGCATTCTCGGTGAATGCCTTGCTTGCTTTTTGTTGCTTGAGTTCAGTCTCGATCTGGGCACGCACTTCGTCGAGAGCACGCGTCCGCTCCGCTTTGACTTCGGTCAGGCGAATGATGTGAAAGCCGAAGTCGGATTCAATTGGACCTCGCACTTCACCGGGCTTCATAGCGTAAACCGCTTCCTCGAACGGCTTGACCATCTGACCACGCCCGAAAAACCCCAAATCTCCACCTTGAGCTGCGGAGCCGGGATCTTTTGATTTCGCCTTGGCCAGCTCGGCAAATTTTTCAGCTGATGTGCCAACTTGTTTGACGATCGCTTCGGCCTCCGCTTTGGCGGCGTCCTTCGACGCGGCCTTAGGTTGTCCCTTTTCATCCTTGTCGACGGACAATAAAATGTGGCTAGCGCGTCGCTCTTCCGGTGCCGAGAACTCTTTGACGCGCTTGTCGTACTCGCCCTTCAACTCCTCAGGAGAAATACTGACTCCCGCCATGAAGGCCGTCTGATTGAGCAGCACGTACTCAATTTTTGCCTGCTCAGGCGCGCGATACGCGTCGGGATTTTTTTCATATTCAGCCTTGATCAGGGCGTCATCAACTTTTGCCAATGGCAAAAAAGCGTTGACATCAATCGTTGCCACCTGAATTTCGCGTGCCTGCTCGGTCAAGCGCTGGTACAAGCCTACCTGCGCGGCACTCGCTAGGTTGGTACGTGACAGTGCGTCCTGCAACGGTTGTTGCGCGAGGTCAGTACGCAGGCGCTGCTCGTAGCTCATTCGATTCAAGCCATTAAGCTTCAGTACCTCGTCATAGCGTGCCGCCGAAAATTTTCCGTTGTCCTGAAAATCCGGGATCGCAAGAATCGTTTCTTGTAGCTTGGCGTCAGGCGCAGTGAGCCTCAAATTCTGACCTTGCGCCGCCAGCAAGCGCTGGTTAACGAGGCCGTCGAGCACCTGTTGCCGGACTTCCGGATTATCGAACATGGCGGGATCAAAATTTTTCCCGAGCATGTTGCGCATCTGATTTTGCTGCGAGCGCAGCGCATTTTCGAAATCCTGCGGCGTAACGCCTTGCCCGCCAACAACGGCAACATCCTTGTCGCTAGTCATATTGCGCACGTAGCTGTCGACACCTACAAAGGCGAACGGCAAAACCATCAGCGCGAGGATGAACTGAACGATACGTTTGTTCTTGTGAACGAAATCAAACATGCTTTTCTCTCGGTTGCATGGCGCTCACCGAATCAGTGCCTGAGTGGCACATTCATCGGCTGCACCAGATACAAAAAAGGCGAACTAGTGTTCGCCTTTTTTGTGTCTTATGTGTTGGCGGAGTGGACGGGACTCGAACCCGCGACCCCCGGCGTGACAGGCCGGTATTCTAACCAACTGAACTACCACTCCACTTGATCTAACTAACGCTTTCGCGCTTTTTTCATTTGGTGGGTGCTGAGGGGCTCGAACCCCCGACATTCGCCTTGTAAGGGCGACGCTCTACCAACTGAGCTAAGCACCCGCTTTGAATTCTGAAACCGGTTAAGAGCACCAAAATTCTGCAGTTGAACAAATCAATCAAAAATCAATTAATCTGCTCAAGCAAGCCCTCTAGTTTATCGCATCTTTCAAAGCTTTGCCAGCGCGGAACTTTGGAACCTTTGCTGCCTTGATTTTGATAGCAGCGCCGGTACGTGGGTTGCGACCGGTGCGGGCGGTGCGCTTGCCGACATAAAAGCTACCAAAGCCAACGAGTGTGACCACGTCGCCTTTTTTCAAAGCAATCGAGACGGCCTTAATCGTAGCGTCAAGTGCTCGCGTCGCTGCCGCCTTCGAAACGTCAGCGCTCTTGGCGATGCTCTCGATCAGTTCTGCTTTATTCATATTGTTTGTCCCCTTTCAGCAATGGTTTGGACTAGTACAAAATTTCGCCACATCTACCAATCGATTGAATGAATTGGCGTGACATGGACGTGTTTGAAAACGTAGGCAGCGAGTCTACTACGAAACCCGCTGTGGGCCGCTACCTGATTGGGCTTGCTCAATGCGTGACAACAACGTCGCTAGCAACCGCAGCATCTTTCGATGGTGCGATAGGCGCGGCTACCTCTTCGATGAGCGGTACCGGGGCGCGCTCAAGCGCGATCGCCAGCACCTCATCAATCCATTTCACGGGTCGAATCTCCAGAACATTCTTAACGTTGTCGGGAATTTCTGCGAGGTCTTTAATGTTTTGTTCAGGGATCAAAATAACCGTCAATCCGCCCCGATGCGCCGCCAGAAGTTTTTCTTTAAGGCCACCAATCGGTAGCACTTCCCCGCGCAAAGTGATCTCTCCAGTCATGCCAACGTTCGCACGCACAGGGATGCCTGTCAGCGTCGATACGATGGCCGTGGTGATGGCAATACCAGCACTCGGCCCGTCCTTGGGCACAGCGCCTTCCGGAAAGTGCAAGTGCAAATCATGCTTCTCGTAGAAGTCTGCTTTGATGCCGAGTTGTTTTGCTCTTGCGCGAACCACAGATACGGCGGCCGCGACTGACTCTTGCATCACGTCACCCAGCTTCCCGGTCTGACGCACGGTACCTTTGCCGGGCAGCGCGACGGCTTCTACTGTCAACAAGTCACCGCCAACTTCGGTCCAGGCAAGCCCGTTGACCTGGCCGATTTGATTCATCTTTTCAGCTACGCCGAAAGAGAACTTCTGAACACCTAGATAGTCAGCAAGATTCGCTGCGGAAATCACCACACCGGGAACGGCAAGTTTGCCGACAAGCTTGGCCTGAGTCATCGATTGCTTGATTGTCTTGCGGCACAGTTTGGAGATTTCCCGCTCAAGCGAACGCACTCCCGCCTCTCGCGTGTAGTAGCGAACAATGTCTCGTATCGCGTCTTCGGTCACATCAATTTCGCCGGGTTTTACGCCGTTGTTTTTGATTTGCTTGGGTAGCAAATATTTCTGCGCGATTTTTACTTTTTCGTCTTCGGTGTAGCCCGAGAGCCGAATGACTTCCATGCGATCAAGTAGCGGTGCAGGCAGGTTGTAGCTGTTTGCGGTCGCGACAAACATCACGTCGGAGAGGTCAAAGTCGACTTCGACGTAATGGTCGGAGAACGTGTGATTCTGTTCGGGGTCAAGTACTTCAAGCAGCGCGGAGGCGGGATCGCCACGGAAATCCTGCCCCATCTTGTCGATTTCGTCGAGCAGAAACAGTGGATTACGCACACCAACTTTAGAGAGATTGGTCAGCACCTTGCCCGGCAGCGAGCCAATGTAGGTTCGACGGTGGCCACGAATTTCTGACTCATCGCGCACGCCACCCAGCGACATGCGGACGTACTTGCGATTGGTTGCGCGAGCGATGGACTGTCCAAGCGAAGTCTTGCCCACACCCGGTGGGCCTACGAGGCAAAGAATCGGTGCTTTGACCTTATCGACGCGCTGATGAACCGCGAGATACTCGGTAATACGCTCTTTAACTTTTTCGAGGCCGTAGTGATCTGCTTCAAGAATATCGATTGCTCGGTTGAGATCCTTGGAAACCTTGCTCTTTTTCTTCCACGGCAAACCCGTCAAAACGTCGAGATAGTTGCGAATGACGGTAGCTTCCGCCGACATGGGCGACATCATCTTGAGCTTTTTGAGTTCAGCGGCAGCCTTGTCAAGCGCCTCTTTGGGCATGCCAGCCGCCTTGATCTTCTTCGACAGCTCTTCGACTTCTGCTTGATCTTCGCCTTCACCAAGCTCCTTTTGAATGGCTTTAACCTGCTCATTCAAGTAGTACTCGCGCTGGCTCTTCTCCATCTGGCGTTTCACGCGACCACGGATGCGTTTCTCGACTTGCAGAATGTCGATTTCTGCCTCGATCAGGCCCATCAAATGCTCAATTCGTTTGGCAACCGACGGCAGCTCAAGCACTTCCTGTTTTTGCTCAAGCTTCAACGGAAGGTGCGCAGCGATGGAGTCTGCAAGCCTGCCGCCATCGTCGATACCCGCCATTGACGTAAGGATTTCAGCAGGGATTTTTTTGTTGAGTTTGACGAACTGATCGAAGTTCGCAAGCAGCGCGCGGCGCAACGCTTCAACCTCGGCGGGGCCCTCTTCGCTTGACGCGATAGGCTGTGCTTCGGCAGAAAAGAATTCACCGTTGTTGGTCAGCGCGGTCAACAGCGCACGATGCAATCCTTCGACTAATACCTTGACCGTGCCATCGGGTAACTTGAGCATTTGCAGCACAGTGGCAACGCAGCCGGTATCGTATAAGTCCTCGGGCGACGGGTCATCTTTAGCCGCAGATTTCTGCGCGACGAGAAGAATGTGCTTGCCGCTTTCCATCGCCACTTCAAGCGCCTTGATGGATTTTGGGCGACCCACGAACAAAGGGATGACCATGTGCGGAAACACGACAACGTCGCGTAGCGGCAACAATGGATAAGACAGGATATTGGGGACGTCAGCGCTAATGTCGGACATGGCAAACTTTCATATCATCTTGAGAACCGCGCAAAGCATGCAATGCGTTCAAATCACACATTGCACCTGCGGCTGAGATGACTCAGGCAGCTTTGCTCGGTTCGCTGTAAATCAGTAAGGGACGGGAATTAGTCTCAACCGTGTTTTCGTCAATAACCACGCGTTCGAGGTTATTGAGCGACGGCAAGTCGTACATGATGTCAAGTAACAGGGATTCAACAATGGATCGTAATCCGCGCGCGCCGGTCCGTCGTTTGATGGCGCGCTTGGCAATGGCGGCGAGTGCACTTTCACGCACTTCAAGATCAACATTCTCAAGGCGGAACATCTTCTGGTATTGCTTCATAAGCGCGTTTTTCGGGCGCACAAGAATGTCAATCAACGCAGCTTCATTGAGTTCGTCAAGTGTTGCCAACACAGGCAAACGACCCACCAGTTCAGGGATCAGGCCGAATCGAATCAAATCATCGGGTTCGGTATCGCGCAACAATGCACTGATGGAGCTCCGATCATCGGGCGAAACCACCTCGGCTCCGAAGCCAATCCCGGTTTTTGCGGAGCGTTGCCGAATCACGCGATCCAGACCTTCAAACGCGCCGCCAACGATGAACAATATGTTCGCCGTATTGACGGTGACAAACTCCTGATTAGGATGCTTGCGCCCGCCTTGCGGTGGCACCGAAGCATTGGTGCCTTCGATCAGCTTGAGCAGCGCCTGCTGCACGCCTTCGCCTGACACGTCACGCGTGATCGACGGGTTCTCACCCTTGCGCGAAATCTTGTCGATTTCATCGATATAGACGATGCCGCGCTGCGCACGCTCGACATCGTATTCGCATGTCTGCAAAAGCTTTTGAATGATGTTTTCGACATCTTCGCCAACGTAGCCAGCTTCAGTCAATGTCGTCGCATCCGCAATCACAAAAGGAACGTCCAGCAAGCGTGCCAAGGTCTGTGCCAGCAGCGTTTTGCCGGAGCCGGTGGGGCCAACTAAAAGAATGTTGCTTTTGGCGAGTTCGACGTCGTTGTCTTTGAGGTTAGCGTCAATCCGCTTGAAGTGGTTGTACACCGCCACCGAAAGGATTTTTTTTGCGTGCTCCTGACCGATGACATACTGATCCAGCTTTTCGCGAATCTCATGTGGCGTGGGGAGGCGCTTGGAGCCAACACGCTCAACGGTTTCTGCCTGAACTTCTTCCTTGATGATGTCATTGCACAGGTCAATGCACTCATCACAGATGAATACCGACGGGCCAGCAATCAGCTTGCGAACCTCGTGCTGGCTTTTGCCGCAAAACGAACAATAAAGGAGCTTGTCGCTCGTAGACTTCTCGGCCATAGGTGTAAGTTAATCAGCGTGACCGGCACGCATTCGTTCCAGTGTAGCGCTTTGTGCGAAGCAGGGGAATGGAGTAAATAGCGCGAGCCGACAGACTCATTCTCGGCTCAAACCGAGGCAAGCCGCAGACTCGCGCTACGTCAGACTGTTTCAGCGCGGGACGATGCAAGAACGCGATCCACCAGGCCAAATTCCACCGCTTCCTCGGCACTGAGAAAATTGTCCCGGTCGGAAGCTTTGTCCACTTCCTCTATCGCGCGGCCCGAAAAGTCAGCCATGTGCTGGTTGTAGCGTTTTTTCAGCCGCACAATGTAGTTGGCATGGCGTTCGATATCTGACACTTGGCCCGAGAAGCCGCCCGATGGCTGGTGAATCATTACGGTCGAATTTGGCAACGCAAAGCGCTTGCCTTTGGCGCCAGCGGCCAGAAGGAACGCACCCATGGACGCAGCCATGCCAACGCACAACGTGCTGACGTCAGGTTTGATGAAGCGCATCGTGTCAAAAATCGCCATCCCGGCCGACACCGATCCGCCTGGCGAATTGATGTAGAAGCTAATGTCTTTATCTGGATTTTCGGATTCGAGGAACAACAGCTGCGCGACGATCAGATTCGCAGTTTCGTCGGTCACGGGGCCGACCAGAAAAATGACACGCTCTTTCAATAAGCGCGAATAGATGTCAAAAGCACGCTCGCCACGTCCACTTTGCTCAATCACCATCGGCACGAGCCCCAATCCTTGGGGTACGTTGTTGCCGAAAGTTTCGCCAAACCCGCCGACCATTGCGCTAGGTGGATTCCAGTTCGTCATGATGAGTCCTTTTACTTGTGCTTGTGCGCCGCTCGATGGAGGAGCATCGCTTCGTTCGCATGATACGTCTTGTTCCCCACGACTATTCGTGGCCAGACGACACCGACGCTGTCAAGCTCGCCCGCAACAGAAGGATGGTGACGCCCCGCACGATTTCAAGACGCTCGGAGTAAAGTCTGCCCGCACGGCTCGGGCGAGCTAGACACCCTGCGCGCTACGCGGGCTGCTGACCAATTAGATCGGCAAACGGCTGCGCCTTGTCACTCGTCTTTGCGACTTTGAGCACATGATCAACCACGTTTTGCTCGAGCGCAATCGCCTCGAACTCTGCGAGACGGCGTTGATCCTGGTAGTACCAGGCTACGACTTGCTCTGGCTTTTCGTAGCTTTGCGCCTGTTCGTCGAGCAACGCGCGCACTTGTTGTGGCGATGCTTGCAGATTGTTGCTGCGAACCAGCTCGCCAACGATCAGACCCATGGCAACCCGCTCGGAGGCAGCCGGCTCAAAAGTGGACGGCGACATTGCTTCTTCGGCTTTGCCGCCGCGCGATTTGTAATCTTCGGTAGCGGCTGTCGCCATGCGCTCAGCTTCCGCGGCGATCAGCGCCTTGGGCACTTCCAGTGTTGAATGCGAACGCAAACCGGCGAATACCTGATCGCGAATTTTCTGGAATACACGACGCTTTCGCTCAAGCTCGAGGTTGCCACGTACTTCTTTTTTCAAGCCGTCGATATTGCCGTCAGCGATGCCGAAGGCCTTTGCAAATTCAGCATCAATCGCAGGCAGGATTGGGCGAGCGACTTCCTTGGCACTAACCGAAAAAGTGGCAGTTTTTCCAGCAACGTCTTTGCCGAAATAGTCAGAAGGGAAGGCCAGCGTGAAGGTTTTGCTCTCGCTTTTCTTCAGACCAAGCGCAGCGGCTTCAAATTCGGGCAGCATGCGACGCTCACCAAGAATCATAGTGAAATCTTTGGCCGAGCCCCCGTCAAAAGCAACGCCCTCGATCTCTCCGTTGAAATCAACGATCAGTCGGTCACCTTCTTCACTCGGGTCGTCTTTGGCCTCATAACGAACGCGTTGCTTGCGCAACGTCTCCAGCGTGCGAGCGACGTCGTCATCGGTGACTTCCACCACCGGGCGCTCAATTTCAAGCGCGGAAAAATCGGCAAAACTAACATCAGGAAACACTTCGAACGTGGCGACGAATTGATAGTCATTCACGTTTTCGGCGTCGGCTTTAGGCTCAATTCGGGGGTAACCGGCGACGCGCAACTGATTTTCGTCGACGACAGCGCCAAAGCTCTTGTTCACAGCATCCGAGAAAACCTCCGAGCGCACCTGCGGGCCGTAGGTCGAAGCCACCATTTTGACCGGCACTTTGCCCGGCCTGAAACCCGACATCTTGACCGTACGGGCGAGACGCTTGATGCGCGTTTCGGTTTCCGATTCGATCTGTGCGATCGGAATCGTCATCGTAAAGCGGCGCTCGAGTGTGCTGAGTTGCTCAATCTGCGTAGACATATTTTTATTTCCATCCGAACGCGAGTACGTGCCCGCGTTGGTTCAAAGTTTTCGCCGTACGGCTCGCCCAATTACGCAGAGCGCAAAAAATGACGGCGCTAGAAACGCGCCGCCGGACAATCCGCAATCATTAATTTTGGTGCGAATGGAGGGACTCGAACCCACACACCTTTCGGCGCTGGAACCTAAATCCAGTGCGTCTACCAATTCCGCCACATTCGCATAGCCCACTATTATAACTACCGTTTCCTTTACTTCTGTGGCCGCTACGTGACCGTTGACGAGCATTACGAGAATTTTCCCGTCGCTTCCATGTTGGTGCCTGAAGCAATCCGGCCCTTTGTAATCGCGATCTATCGATTCGCCCGGCACGCCGACGATGTTGCCGACGAGGGTAACGCGACTGCTGAGGAAAGGCTTGCCACGCTCTCCGCCTTAGAAGATGACGTCGTCGCTTTATTTCGAGGTGACGAGGCCAGAGCGCCGACAGTGCGCGGGCTCGCCATCATTCGCGACGCCGGATTGATCGCCGTCACCGAACGACCTTTTCGCGATCTGCTTGATGCGTTCCGGCAAGATTTAACCGTTCATCGCTACGAATCGCACGAACAATTGCTTGATTACTGTCGTCGGTCGGCCAATCCCGTTGGACGGCTGATGCTGGCGCTGGTGGACGTTGATGACGCACGAGCGCTTGCGGCGAGCGACAACATTTGCTCGGCGCTACAGCTCATCAACTTTTGGCAGGATGCGGCCATCGACGCGTCACGCGGCCGGATTTACGTGCCTGAGGTAGCGTTTGACACACACCGTGTGACGAGCGATCAGTTCCCGGCATACCCACTGCACAAGGGGTTGATGCGGGCTCAGTGTGATCAAACTCGCGCGCTCCTGCTGTCGGGCGTGCCGCTGTTAACGCATTTGTCGGGACGCTTCCGACTCGAGATCGCCATCACGATTGGGGGCGGGCTGCGCATCCTCGACAAAATCGCCGCGAGCGACTGGGACGTGACGCAGCGCCCGAAGCTCCGCTGGTACGATAGCTTTTTTGTACTTTGCCATGCCATCCGCGTGTGGTTTCGGGCTTCCACACAGCGCGCCTCATGACTCCCGACCAATATTGCCAGGAAAAAGCCGCCAAATCCGGCTCCAGCTTTTACTACGCGTTCCGCTTTCTTCCCGATGAGCGCCGACGCGCGATCACCGCGTTTTATGCGTTTTGCCGCGAGGTCGACGATGTCGTCGATGCCGCGACCGATCCTGATGTCGCACGCGCCAAGCTCACCTTCTGGCGCCGCGAAACCGACACCATGTTTCACGGTGCCCCGCAACACCCCGTGACACAAGCCTTGCTGCCCCACATAACGGCGATGCAATTGCCCCAAGCCGCGTTTCACACCGTGATTGACGGCATGCAGCAGGATCTGGAAAAAAATCGCTATCTGAATTTTGACGAACTGGCTCGCTACTGCTACCAGGCGGCAGGCGTCGTCGGCGAAGTCAGCGCCCGAATTTTTGGGATGAAGGCCTCGAACAACCCGGTGACACTTACCTACGCGCGCGCGCTCGGTGAAGCGCTACAACTCACCAACATTATTCGCGACGTTGGCGAGGACGCACGTCGAAGCCGAATCTATTTACCGCAAGACGAATTGGCGCAATTTGGCGTGCCGGGAAGCGCGCTTTTGCAAGGACGCGCAGAAGGTGATTTTGTTGGCATGATGCAGTTTCAGTATGACCGAGCCATCGCCAGTTTTGATCGTGCGAGTGCGGCGCTGCCGCGCGAGGATCGTGCTGCGCAAAGGCCGGGGCTGGCGATGGGCGCGATCTATCGGGCGTTGCTCGAAGAGATCAAACGCGACGGTTTCCGCGTAATGGAGCACCGCGTCGCATTGACTCCGATCCGCAAGCTCTGGCTGGCCTGGAAAACATCGACGTTCGCATGAAGCGCGTTGCTGTCGTCGGTGCCGGTTGGGCAGGAGCAACCGCAGCGCTGGTGCTCGCGCGCGCGGGCGTCAACGTCACCGTGTTTGAGGCGAACAGTGTTGCCGGAGGACGCGCGCGCGCGGTCGAGAAATCAGGCCGTACGTTTGACAACGGGCAACATCTGCTGCTCGGCGCCTACGCGCAATCACTTGCGATCATTGATAGTCTTCACGTCGCGAGCGCCGCTCCCTATTTGCGGCTGCCGCTGATGCTGCAATCCGCTCCGAAAGCACCGGCAGCACTTTCACTTGTCGCTCCGAACTTGCCGGCGCCGCTACATTTATTGGCCGCAATCGTCACGGCTAAAGGTCTGAGCCTTGCTGAAAAATTTGCAGCCGCATCCTGGGCCGCGCGATACCTGCGTGGAGGGTCGATTGGCACGACCACGACCGTTTCGCAATTGATCGAAAGCCAGCCCGCGCGCGTACGGCAACTGCTGTGGGAGCCACTATGTATCGCGGCGCTAAACACGCCACCAGAGGCCGCAGCGGCCAGCGTTTTTGTCGAAGTATTGATGCGCTCGTTCACGGGCGATGCGCGCGGCAGCGATCTAATCATTCCTCGCGTCAATCTCACGGCGTTGCTGCCTGAGCCAGCGCTTGATGCCGTGCGTTCTCTCGGTGGCACCGTCCTGCCGAGCACCTACGTCACGTCGGTCGCAATGACACCCTTCGGAGCGACCGTGACATTGCGCGATGAAACGACGCAGGCATTCGACTCCCTGATCTTGGCGACCGGGCCGCAACATTTGCCTCGCCTGCTCTCTGAAGTCCCGGCTGCCTCTGCGGTTATCGAGTCGTTACGAACACTCATCTATGAGCCAATTACAACGCTGCATTTTGATTTTTCGCACGGCGACTTGGGACAGAACGATCAAGCTCCCATGCGCATGCTGGACGGTTCGCCGGGGCAGTGGGTGTTCTGGCACCCCCGTCCAAACGGCCATTGGCGGGCGAGCGTAGTGATCAGCGCTGACCATCGCTCTGGCGATGAATCGTCTTTACTACGTGCAACGCGTTCGCAGCTAGAGCAAAGTTACCTGCTGCCGAAGCCAATCTGGCAATTTGTCATCACCGAGAAGCGGGCCACGTATTCATGCACCCCCGATCAATGTCGCATTCTTAACAGCATCCCAAAGCGCATCGGACGTCTTTTTTTCGCTGGCGATTGGTGCGTACCCGAACTTCCCGCAACACTCGAAGCCGCTGTAATTTCGGGCGAGCGCGCGGCACAGAGACTCATTTCGGAGGTCAACCATGACTGAGACGACAAACGTTTTCACCTATGGCTCGCTGATGTTTCCTGTGGTCTGGGATCGCGTGGCGCAAGGGCGCTACCAGAGCAGCGAAGCATCGGTACACGGCTTTCAGCGGCTGCGGATTCGCGGCGAACACTATCCGGCCTTAATCGTCAATCCGAACGCAGGTTCGCTCACTGGTCGCGTCTATTTTGATGTTTCAGCAAGCGATATTGCGCGGCTAGATCACTTTGAAACCAGCGACTATGCACGCGTCGCCATCGCCGTCACAGTAGCGGGCAAGGCGATGGCCGCTGATGCTTACCTCACACTAAAAGCGGACGCCCTCGAGCCAGTGGAATGGAGCCCTGAAACTTTCGAGCGGGATGGCCTGAAGGCGTTTCTCGCCACCTACGCGGCCACCAACGCGCCCCCAAAATAGCGGCTCAACGACTCCGCTATTCGAACGGAACGATCACCGCGACGCGGCGATTTTTGGCGCGTCCTTCCGGCGTGTCATTGCCAGCAAGCGGACGATCAAAACCAAAGCCGCGGCGCTCCAGATTTTCTTGAGCGAAGCCGTGCAGGCTGATCTCTTGGGCGACTGATTCAGCGCGCTTGGTCGACAGCGTTCGGTTGAATTCAGCCGAGCCAACATTGTCAGTATGGCCAAACAAACGCAGCTTCTTGATCTCAAGACTACGCAGGTCGTTGGCCAGTTTAGCGATCACTACCTTGGCGTTGTCGCTGAGCACGTCGCTGCCCGTGTCGAACAACAGCGGACCGGGCAAATTCAGCACATAACCTTCATCCGTCTTCTCGAAACCCAGATCAACAAGCTTGCTAACCAGGGACGGTTGCGCCGCAGGTGGTGGCGCGGGTGGCGGCGCACTTGCGCAGCCACCTAGCAGCGCGAAGGCGAGCGCTGCGACAACAGCGCAGAGGGTTTGCTGAACAATCGAAGCATTGTGTATTTTCATGATTTTCCGCTCGGTGCTTTGCGCCCTTGAACAGGCATTGCGATGACGTTTGACGCTTCAGATTTGAGCACAGACGTGCGTGCCGCCACTGGCACGGCCGCAGCGACGCGAATCGACTCGTCCTGCGACAACGCCTTCGCGGTGTACATCGCCCAGTCGGCAGCCTGCATGAGGTTTGTGACATCGTCGCCGTGATCGGGGAACACGGCCACGCCGATGCTCGCACGCACCGGGTGCGCCCATTCGTCTTCGGGAAGTGCGATGCCGAGCCACACGGTCAGGCGCTCGCCCAGCTTCACAGCATCTGTGACGCTCGAAAGATTGGGCGTCAACACTACAAATTCATCATCAGCGAGTCGCGCCAGAAAGTCCGAGCTGCGCAAAGCTCGACGCACTCGCGCAGCCGTTGCCTGCAAAGCCGCATCACCCTGCGCGCGCCCATAGGCGTCGTTGATCGCTTTCAGGTCGTCCAGATCAATGAACAGGATTGCCAGCGGCGTACCTGAGCTGTTAGCTTTAGCCAACAACGTCTTCAACGTGGATTCAAACATCGCGCGGTTCGGCAATCCGGTCAAAGCATCGGAAAACGCGATGGATTCCAGGTGCGCGTTAGACGCCTTGAGTTCGTATTGTTTGCGTTTCAGTTCGCGGTTTTGTTCGGCGACTTGAACAATCAGCGCCTCAAAACTGGACGTCAGACGATTGACTTCGCGCCCGCCACCACGCGGTGCGCGAGCGAGCAAATTTCGCGATGCGCTGACCTCTTCGGCCCACTCCGAAAGCTCTTCGACTGGCCTTAATAATGCTCGGCACAAGGCCTTTGCCACCAGCCAGCCCGACAGCCCGGTGATCACCAGAATGATGCCCAAAATCATGAACGCGCGTGACACGCCATCGCGCAATGTCCGCTGATTCGGATTGACCACCAGGGTTCCGAGCGACGCTTTTCCATCACGGCTCTGGTCATCGCGCAACACATATTGCACGGGCTTCACCTCGCCAAGTCCGCTGCCCCATGTCTTAAGCGGGGCGATTTCCTGTGGGAAAGTGGCCTCGCCCGGCGCAACCAGCTCCGCGCGGAGGCGTCCCGCGCGGTCATACACGGCGGCCGAATCATGACCGGCGCCGGTATCGAACACGCGAAGCGCTTCGGCAATGACCTCAGAGCCGCCAAAACGCATCGCGGCCGACATCGTGCTTGAAGCAACGTTGGCCTGCGTGAGGGCGGACGCGCGACTCTCATCAATCTGTCCCTTCAAAAACAGCGAAGCGAGCGTGACGCCAGCTAGCAGGAGCATCGCCACCAGCGTAAGCACGGTCGCCAGGGTCGCGCGCCTTGCCAGCGAGTAATTCGAGAAAAATCGACGCATGCGAGCACTCATCGCTGCTCTCCCGTCGGTGCCGTCGGTCGAGGCTTGTGGCTTAAGCGAAGGGCCACTGCGGAGATACTGAGCCGAGAGCGCTGCAGGGCCTCCAGACTGACTTCAAAGCGCCACTCGCCAGCCAACCGGTAAGCACCGATAATGCCGCCATCAGCTGTGAAATCTGCGTAGTTGCTGAGCGTCAGAACGGGTCGGTCATGCAGCGCTGAGAGCCACTCGCGTGGTGCGGGGCGCACATCGGCATGGAGCCACACAATGTTGCAACCGGGCACCTGCGCGGGCGAGGTAACTTGTCGCCACATTACCGGGAGTCGCCGCACTTCGCGTTGCGTATCGCCCACAATCGCAGCGGTTGCTGACGCAACGGGCGCTGTCAACGAACCGCCATGCGCGAAACATACCGTAAGGCCTTTGCTCGCAGCATCGCCGGGCCACGACGTGTAGCGCGCGATGTTAACGATGAAATCAGACAGATCACCCGCATCGGCAATGCTGTCAGCCGACGCCGCAGGCGAGACAGGAGATAGCGAAAAGACACACAGCACAAAACCAAAAACCGACGCAAGGTTGCGTCGGTTTTGACCGGTCTTGTCTAACCGTTGGTACGCGGGCGCTGCCTTGCCTATGTGCAGCAAGGCTCGCGCATCACCGTCAGCATCAGGCGACAGCTGATCCCGTTTACGGCGACTCGGGCGCAGCTTTTGGAGAAACTGCAGCAGGCGTTGTTGCATCAACCTTGCTTTCACCACCGTCAGTAGATACCGGCGTAGCGGTTCCTGCCGAAGAGTCATCACCTTTGCCAGTCGGCGTGTTGTAGGACTTGATCGCGCGCACTGTGCGACCGGCCATGATGTCGGCAATTTGGTCGGCATCAATGGTTTCGTATTCCATGAGCGCGGCGGTCATGGCCTCAACTTGCGGCGCATAATCTTGCAGAATTTTCGTCGACACGGCGTACTGCTCGTCGATGATGCGACGAATTTCCAGATCCACTTTTTGCAGCGTTTCATTGGACACGTTTTGCGTCTGCGTCACGCTGCGACCAAGGAACACTTCGCCTTCGTTTTCGGCGTAAACCATCGGGCCGAGCAAGTCGCTCATGCCGTAACGCGTGACCATGTCGCGGGCAATTTTCGTTGCCCGCTCAAAGTCGTTCGACGCACCCGTGGAAATGTTCTTGACGAACAAGTCCTCGGCAATTCGTCCACCAAAAAGCACCGAAATTTCTGTCAACATCTGATCTTTGTACATCGAGATGCGATCACGCGCCGGGAGTTGCCAAGTCACGCCCAGAGCACGTCCACGCGGGATGATGGTGACCTTATGCACCGGATCGGCTTTGGGCATGATCGTCGCGATGATGGCGTGGCCGGATTCGTGATACGCCGTGGCACGTTTTTCCTCATCGGAAAGCACCATCGATTTGCGCTCAGCGCCCATGTAAATCTTGTCTTTGGCGCGCTCAAAGTCGTCCATATCCACCAAACGCTTGTTGCTGCGCGCAGCGAACAGCGCTGCCTCGTTCACCAGATTGGCGATATCGGCACCGGACAAGCCGGGGCAACCACGAGCAATCACATGCGCATTCACATCAGCCGCAATCGGCACCTTGCGCATATGCACTTGCAGAATCTGCTCGCGGCCACGAATGTCGGGAAGCGGAACGACCACCTGACGATCAAAGCGACCTGGACGCAAGAGCGCGGGATCCAGCACGTCAGGGCGATTGGTCGCGGCGACCACGATCACGCCTTGCGAGCCCTCGAAGCCGTCCATTTCGACGAGCATCTGGTTGAGCGTTTGTTCACGCTCATCGTTACCGCCGCCGAGGCCTGCGCCACGTTGGCGACCGACCGCATCGATCTCGTCAATGAAGATGATGCAAGGCGCACTTTTCTTCGCCTGATCGAACATGTCGCGCACACGGGCCGCGCCCACGCCGACGAACATTTCAACGAAATCAGAGCCCGAAATCGCGAAGAACGGCACTTTTGCCTCGCCAGCAATCGCCTTGGCGAGCAGCGTCTTACCGGTACCCGGTGAGCCCACGAGCAGCACGCCTCGCGGAATCTTGCCGCCCAGCTTTTGGAATTTACTCGGGTCTTTCAGGAAGTCCACAATCTCCGTGACTTCCTCTTTTGCCTCGTCACAACCAGCAACGTCGGCAAACGTAACGGTGTTGTTGGTCTCGTCAACCATCTTGGCGCGACTCTTGCCGAAGCTGAACGCGCCGCCTTTGCCGCCGCCCTGCATCTGGCGCATCATGAACACCCACGCACCGATCAACAGCAGGATCGGGCCGAACGAGAACAGGACTGAGCTCAAAAACGATTGCTGCTCTTCCGGTTTGCCGGAGAACTTGACGTTGTTTTTGAGCAGATCGTTGATCAAATCCTTGTCGTAGCCGCCGGGGATATATGTGGCCTTTTTGCCATCGGCGGTGCGGTATTCGACGTTGCGGCCTTCAATGCCGACCTCGCTGACCTTGCCGCCGCGAACCTCTTCGATAAACGTCGAATACGCCACGGCATCACTCTTGCGGCTCGACTTGTCGAACTGCTGAACGACAGTGAGCACAACCAAGCCGATGACGACCCAGATACCGATATTTTTGAGCATGTTATTCAAGCAAACGACTCCGGTAACCGCATATTTCCGTGAAGGACGGAGCGTTGCAGCCACACTTACATACGATTTTAAGGGCGAATACAGTTTTTCAAGGTGCAAAACGCAATCATTGGGCAATCCGTTGATTTATGTCGCCAAACAAAGACAATCGTGGAACCTCAAGCGGCAGGCAAAGGCGTTTTCGGACGCGAGATGGGGTTAACCGGAAAAACAAATTTTTGTCGGCTCGAAAATAAGCATCACCTTCCCGTAATGACTACTTTGCGCGCTTAGCCCAAGTGAAATCTACGTTTCACTCAAAAGCTGATAGCGAATATATAAGTCAAAGCGCCAACATTTGACGCGCATGACGCTCGTGGCGGTGCAAACCACTCCGCCACGGGCTTCACTGCTACAATTTAAGGCTTTGTTTCATAAGCGTTTTTCGGGATTTTGGTGCTTGGTTTTTTGTTGCGGAAAGTCTTTTCCGCGCTCAAGCCCGCCGTCGTACCCGACTTATCGCTTGCCTAACCTTTCGGAGAATCACAATGGCTATCGAACGTACCTTTTCCATCATCAAACCTGACGCAGTCGCGAAAAACGCCATCGGCGCCATCGTCGGTCGCTTCGAAGCCGCTGGCCTCAAAGTCATCGCTTCGCGCATGGCGCACCTCTCGCAGGCCGAAGCTGAAGGCTTCTACGCCGTGCACAGCGCACGTCCATTCTTCAAGGATCTGGTCAGCTTCATGATTTCCGGCCCGGTGGTTCTGCAAGTGTTGCAAGGCGAAAACGCAATTGCCAAAAACCGCGACCTGATGGGCGCTACAGACCCGAAGAAGGCCGCTCCTGGCACGATACGCGCTGACTTCGCTGACTCAATCGACGCTAACGCCGTTCACGGCTCTGACGCGCCCGAGACCGCTGCGCAAGAAATCGCTTATTTCTTCCCGGCCAGCCAGGTATTCGGCAAGTAAGCACCGCTGACCCAGTCTCGCGCGCATGACGATTCACCTTCAGTGGCTGATCTCCAAAATCTTCTTGAGCTAAACCAGCCTGCGCTGGCCGCTTTTTTCGCCCAGGTCGGCGAAAAACCGTCCAGCGTGAAGATGCGCGCGAAACAAACCCTCAAATGGCTGCATCAATCGCAGGTCACTGATTTCTCCGCGATGACTGACATCGCAAAAACCACCCGCGACACCCTCGCCGCGCATTCGGAAATCCGCGATCTCACGGTCATCACGGACAAAACGGCCAGTGACGGCACCCGCAAGTGGCTGTTTGACGTCGGAAGCAGCGCAGTGGACGCGGTGTTCATCCCCGAGGATGATCGCGGCACGCTGTGCATCTCGTCGCAGGCGGGTTGCGCACTCGATTGCGCGTTTTGCTCGACGGGCAAACAGGGTTTCAACCGCAATCTCTCGACCGCCGAAATCATCGGTCAGCTTCGTTACGCAGATCGCGTGCTGAAAGCTGATATCGGCATCGTGGGCCGCACGCTCGATGGCGTACAGCCGGTCACCAATGTGGTGATGATGGGTATGGGCGAGCCCCTCGCCAATTTCGAAGCCGTTGTGCCCGCCCTGGAATTGATGCTCGACGACAACGCTTACGGTCTGTCGCGCCGTCGCGTGACCGTATCCACCTCGGGTCTGGTGCCGCAGATTGATGAGCTCTCGAAGCGCTGCCCGGTCGCACTGGCTGTGAGCCTGCATGCGCCCACAGACGCGCTGCGCGATGTGCTGGTGCCAATCAACAAGCGCTATCCGATTGCTGAGCTGCTCGCGGCCTGCAACCGCTACCTTGAGTTCGCGCCGCGCGACTTCATCACGTTTGAATACGTGATGCTCGACGGTGTGAACGATCAGCCCGAGCACGCCGACGCGTTGATCAAAATCGCGCGGCAGGTGCCCTGCAAATTGAATCTGATTCCGTTTAATCCGTTCCCGAACTCCGAATTCAAAAAGTCACCTCGCGAACGCATCCTCGCCTTTCAACGGCGCTTGTCGGATGCGGGCATTGTGACGACAATCCGGAAGACACGCGGCGACGATATCGACGCAGCTTGCGGGCAGCTGGCCGGTCAGATCAACGACCGCACCCGCCGCACGCAAAAGGTAATCGCGATTCATGCCGCCCGAACTGTCGGCGCGACGCCATAATGGGTGTTGCAACAAGTTCCACTTCAGGCTTAAGGGAAACGCTTTGAACACTACGTACGGTCTCCTCAAGTTTTCCGCGCTGTGCGGATTGATGACGCTTTTCGCGGGTTGCAGCGGTTTTGGCAAAACAGCCGAGACGGCAGAAGAGGCGCAGACGACCACGCAAAGTAGCTCGGAAAATCCACTGCGATATCGTGCCCGGGTGCACACCGAACTCGCGTCGAACTATTTTCAGCGCGGGCAAATGGCCGTAGCGCTGGAAGAGTTAAACGAGGCCGTGCGCCTTGATGCGAAATACGGCGTGGCGCACAGCATTTTGGGGCTCGTGTATGCCGATCTGGGCGATCTGGTCAAAGCCGAAGCATCCTTCAAAACGGCGGTCGCCGTCGCCCCTGCCGAGGGCGATATTCGCAACAATTACGGCTCGTTTCTGTGTCGTCAAAGTCGCGCCAAAGAAGGCCTTGAGCAGTTTGACGCGGCGCTTCGTTTGCCACTTTACTCAACCCCCAATATCGCGCTGGAAAACGCTGGCAGCTGTGCTCTTGCGGCGAGCCTGATTCGCCCAGCCGAGAGCTACTTTGCCCGGCTGGTACAAATTCAACCACTCAATTCGCGCGGCTATCAGGGGCTTGCGGCGATTGCGTTGAAGACTTCACGTTTTGACGAAGTACGCCGCCAGGTGCGTATGGGTCTCAACGCGCAGCCTACGAGCCCGGAGCTGTACTTTTATGGTGCCTGCGCAGAGCGTCGACTGAGCGACAAGGCAACCGAAGACAGCTACACGCAGCAACTCCGCTCGCGCTTTGTCGATTCGCCCCTAAACGAACAATTGCGCAAAGGAGGCTGCGATTGAGTGCAATTGACGACTCGGCCCCGTCTGGCGCTGTGACTATTCCCGCGTCGGCAGACAAGACGCCGGGTGCTCTGCTGCGCGAAGCGCGCGAGCGAGCGGGCCTGTCGCAAGACGACATCGCGGGCAAGCTGAAACTCGCGCCGCGCCAGATCGCCGCGATTGAATCGGGAGACTGGAACTCGCTGCCCGAGCGCACGTTTACGCGCGGCTTTATGCGCAGCTACGCGCGCATCGTCGGCCTTGATCCCAATATCGTGGGCCTTGATCGCTCGCCGTCGCAGCCCAATGCCGGTGGCGAATTGAAGCCAACACCGGAGGCCATCGGCGAGGTCACGATGGAGCATGATCGCGGCCGAACAAGCGCTGCCCGCTGGGCAGTGCCATTGTTGTTGGTAGCGGTTTTGGCAGCAGGGGTCGCCTATTTTCAATGGGGCGAACTAATCAGCCTTGGCACGCTAAAAATCGGCACTCCATCGGCGCAATCAAGCGCTGCAAAAACGCCCTCGTCTGCGCCCAATTCAGTGGCAGCCTCCGCTCAACCGATTCCGTCGAACGCGTCGAATGCGCCGAACGCGCCGAACGCGCCGTCAGATGCGGCGACGGCACAACCGGGCTCCTCAGGAAGCGTGATCGCGCCTGCGAACTCCGCTGGTGCAAAAGAATCAGCAGCAACAACGGCACCAACGCCTTTGTTGCTGCCCGTTGAGCCTGTCGCCAGTGCCATGGCAACGCTCGCGCCTGCGCCCTGGCTGGCACCCGCGAGCCCCGGCGAAAAACGCATCACCATCACCTTCAAAGGAAAGTCGTGGACAGAGGTGCGCAGCAAAGGCGACGTGATTTATTCGGAAGCGTCACTGCCCGGCACTAAAGAGTTCAATGGTGCGCCGCCGCTCTCATTTATCGTCGGAAATGCGAGTAACGTTGTGCTCAACATCGATGGCAAGCCTTACGACATGAGCTCGATAACGCGCAACGATGTTGCGCGCTTCCGCATTGAATAGTTTCGAATAGTTTCAGCCATGGCGATCAGCAGCACAACGATTATCCGGCGTCCCTCACGGCAAGTGCGCATCGGTCATGTGCTGATGGGCGGCGACGCTCCCATCGTCGTACAGTCAATGACCAACACCGACACCGCCGATATTCAGGGCACGATTGATCAGGTGTTTGCGCTCGCCAACGCGGGCTCGGAGCTGGTGCGCATCACGGTGAACTCGCCGGAAGCCGCCGCTGCGGTCGCCGCGATTCGCGACGGTCTGGACAAGCTGCATTGCAATGTGCCGCTGGTCGGCGACTTTCATTTCAACGGCCACAAACTGCTGCGCGACTATCCCGATTGCGCCAAGGCGCTCGCGAAGTACCGCATCAATCCGGGCAACGTCGGTCGCGGCAACAAGCACGACACGCAGTTTGCGCAGATGATCGAAATCGCCTGTCGCGAAAGCAAGCCCGTGCGCATCGGCGTCAACTGGGGCAGCCTTGATCAGGATTTGCTCGGTCGCCTGATGGACGCAAACGCAGCGCTGCCAATGCCGAAATCAGCGCAACAGGTGATGCGCGATGCCCTCGTCATGTCTGCGCTTGAATCGGCTGCGCTGGCCGAAGACGTGGGCTTGCCGGGGAACCTGATTTGCTTATCCTGCAAGGTCAGCGGCGTACAGGATCTGATCGCTGTCTACACCGATCTGGCGGCGCGTTGCGACTATCCGTTGCACCTGGGTTTGACCGAGGCCGGCATGGGCAGCAAGGGCATCGTCGCCTCAACCGCCGCCATGGGCATTCTGTTGCAGCAAGGCATCGGCGACACCATCCGCGTGTCCCTCACGCCGGAGCCCGGCGGAGATCGCACCAAGGAAGTGATCGTTGCGCAGGAAATGCTGCAAACGATGGGCCTGCGCACCTTCACGCCACTCGTCACTGCCTGCCCCGGCTGCGGTCGCACCACCAGTACGTTTTTTCAGGAACTGGCAGCAAAAACACAAAGCTACCTGCGCGCGCAAATGCCAGTCTGGCGCGAGCGATATGTTGGTGTCGAAGGCATGAGCGTCGCCGTCATGGGCTGCGTCGTGAACGGCCCCGGCGAATCCAAAATGGCGAACATCGGCATCAGCCTGCCGGGCACGGGCGAGCTGCCCGTCGCGCCGGTGTACGAGGATGGCAAGAAGACGATCACGCTCAAGGGCGACCGGATTGCTGAGGAGTTTCAGGCGATGCTGGATGCGTATGTGCAGCGGACTTATGGCAATGGTTCGCCCGGATCGTCGGGACAAACTGATCAGCGACATCTGGCAGAAGTGCACGATTCTTCGTCACCGAAAGTCATTCCGATCCACGCAGTGTGAAGCGTCTGTAAGTACAGCTTTTCGTTAAAACCCCCAATGTGTGGGGGCTGACGGCAGATATGAGCAAAAGCCGACTACAGCCGCAAATTGCCTGAAGCCCAAATGCAGCGGTTGTTACACGCAAAAGCTGATAAGTGAAGTTCAGCAGTACTGCCCGCTTCGAAGATTCAAAAATTCAAACCACTCGTGCTAATTCCGATTGGTTTTTCAGTCAGAGCAAGTATGGAAAAGACACCAGCAACAAAACCACCCGTCGCGCTTCAAGCCGTCAAGGGCATGAACGATGTCCTGCCCGCAGAATCCGCGAAGTGGGAATATTTCGAGCAGACTGCGACGCGCGTGGCCCGTCAATACGGCTATCGCAACATGCGCGCGCCCATTGTGGAGCACACGCCGCTCTTCGTGCGCTCGATCGGCGAAGTCACCGATATTGTCGAAAAGGAAATGTATTCCTTCGAGGACAAATTGAACGGCGAAAAATTGACCTTGCGCCCCGAATTGACTGCGGGGCTGGTGCGCGCCTCGATTGAATCAAATCTTGTCTACAACGGCCCGGTGCGCGTTTACTGCCTGGGTCAAATGTTCCGTCACGAGCGCCCGCAGAAGGGCCGCTACCGGCAATTCAGCCAGTTCGATGTTGAATGTTTTGGTTTTGAAGGACCGGACGTTGACGCCGAGATCATGATCATGACAGCTCGACTGTGGCGTGAGTTGGGTATCCCGGACGTGCGGCTGGAAATTAATACGCTGGGTGGCGTGAAGGAACGAATCGTTTACCGAAACGAACTCATTCGTCATTATGAAGCCAACCTTGAAGCGCTTGACGACGAAGCGAAGCGTCGCTTACATACAAACCCGATGCGAATTCTTGATAGCAAGGTCGCAAGCGTCATCGAAGTAAACAAGACTGCGCCCAATCTGCTCGATTCGCTTGAGCGTGATTCGCGAGCCCACTTCGATGGATTGCAGCAATTGCTGACCGATGCAGGCGTGCCGTTCGTCGTCAATCCACGCATTGTGCGTGGCATGGATTACTACAACCGCACCGCGTTTGAATTTGTCACCGAGCGCTTCGGTGCACCGCTGACGGTCTGTGGCGGTGGCCGGTATGACGGGCTGTTCGAACAATTGGGCGGCAAACCCACGCCCGCCATTGGTTTCGGCATGGGGATCGAACGCGTGCTCATGATGCTTCCCGATGAGCAGAAATCAAGCGGCCTCGACGCCTACATCGTGCACGCAGGCGTTGGTGCGCAAAAAACCGCCAGCACGCTCTCGGAATCGCTGCGCAACGCAGGCCTCGCGGTTGCCCAACACGCAGGCGGCGGCAGCTTCAAGAGCCAGATGAAAAAGGCTGATGCCAGCGGCGCGCGCTTCGCCCTCATCATCGGCGACAACGAGGTGAGCGCGGGCACGGTGGCCGTAAAGCCGTTGCGCGACGCGAACGGAAGCCCGATTCAGGGCGAACAGGCGATAATTACGAGTTCGGCTGTTGCGGCGCATTTGCGCAGCTAATTGCCTCACCACAGACATCCGATTCCAGAATTCAGAATTTCACTATGGCTGCTTACGATCTCGACGAACAAGAAAAACTGGGCGACCTGAAGGCGTGGTGGTCACGCTACGGCAATTACGTCACGGGAGCGATCACTGTAGTCGCCCTCATCATTGCGGCAAATCAGGGCTGGAAGTACTACACAGGCAAGCAGGCAGCGGAAGCCAGCGGCCTTTACTTCGCGCTCAGCGACGCAGCAGGCAAGAACGACGCGGCTAAGGTCAAGGACGCCAACGCCCAGTTGATCGAGAAATTTGCCGGTACCGGCTACGCGCCCCGTGGCGCGCTGCTCGCGGCGAAATCTGCGTTTGATGCAGGTGATCTGGCCACCGCCAAGACCCAGCTCGAATGGGTCGTTGCCAACAGCAAGGAAGACGAATTGAAGGCCGTCGCGCGCTTGCGCCTGGCGGCCGTGTTGCTCGATCAAAAGCAGTTCGACGCTGCGCTCGCTGCACTCGACGGAAAAACGAGTGACGCCTTCGCGGGCCTGTTTCTCGACATGAAGGGCGACATTTTTAATGTGCAGGGCAAAGCAGCCGACGCCAAAACGGCCTACGAAGCTGCGCTGCCGAAGCTCGATTCCAAAGGCTCGCAGAAGCAGTACACCCAGCTCAAACTGGATGCCGTTTCTGCGGCAGCTGGAGCGGCGAAATGAAGCCATCAGTAAAGCTTTGGGCGCAACGCGCTGGCTTTGTCGCGGTAGCGCTTTCGCTGTCTGCGTGTAGCTCGTTTTCATGGTTCAGCAGCAGCGACAAAAAAGTCCTGCCGCTGCCAGCGATCACCGGCAGTGCCAGCGTCTCGGCGCAGTGGCAAAGCGCGCTCGGCGGCAAGCAGACCAGCAGCCTGATTCCTGCGGTTGCTAACGGCAAGGTGTTTGCTGCGCATCCGAGCGGTGCCATCGTTGTTCTTGATGAGAAATCCGGCGCGTCCGTCGGACGTTTTCAGATTCCAGCGGGCAAAGGCAATGTTTCGGGCGGCGTTGCGGCATCAGCCGACATGATTGTCGTTGGCACGAACAAAGCCGAAGTCATCGCGCTCGATTTGAATGGCGCGGTTCGCTGGACATCAAAAGTTTCAAGCGAGGTGATTGCCCCAGCAGCCATTTCTGAAACTGCGGTCATCGTGCTCGGCGGCGATGGTTCGATCAGCGCGCTCGATGCAAAAACCGGCGCGCGGATCTGGACGATTCAGCGCGTGTTGCCGTCTCTTACCGTTCGTTCCAGCGCAATTCCGGTCACGTTGCGCGCGGCTGTTTTCGTGGGCACGCCGCAGGGCAAATTGCTGGCGATCGATGCCAGCAATGGCGCGGTCGGCTGGGAAGCGACCGTGGCAACGCCAAAGGGCGCGTCCGAGCTTGAGCGTCTGGTTGACGTCGTCGGTCGCCCCGCAGCGGACGGCGAGCGAATCTGCGCGGCGGCCTTTCAGGGGCGCGTCGCCTGCTTTGACGTCGTCCGAGGCACGCTGCTCTGGTCGCGCGACGTCAGCTCGTTAACCGGCGTGCTGCTCGACAATAAAAATGCCTACAGCGTCGATGAAAAAGGCGTGGCTCAAGCGTTCGACAAGACCACGGGCGGCACCGTTTGGAAGCAAGACGTACTTGCCGGCCGACGCGCCACGGGCACCGCATTGCTCGGCGACTATCTGGCCGTGCAGGACTCGGAAGGCACCGTACACCTTGTTGAGCGTGCAAGCGGCAAGATTGCCGGACGCGGCCTCGGCGAAGGGTTTATCTCAGATGTCGGCATGGTCGCAAGCGGCGATGGCGCATTGATTCAAACCCGGAGCGGACAGCTTGCCTCGGTGGCTGCGCGCTAAAGTCATTAGTCCCTCCCCCTTCAAGGGGGAGGTTAGGTGGGGGATGGGTTTATGGTCATTTGCAACGTCAACCATCCCCGCCCCAGCCCTCCCCTTGAAGGGGAGGGAGCAAGCCGCTCCAGCGCTTAAGTTTGGCGCATGCGAGCCCAACCGGGGCGGCGAAGATATTCAGATAGGCCACACATGCTCCCCACCATCGCTCTCGTCGGACGCCCCAATGTCGGGAAGAGCACGCTATTCAACCGGCTGACGCGTTCACGGAACGCCCTGGTCGCCGACTTTCCCGGCCTCACGCGTGACCGGCAATATGGCCAGGGTCACATGGGTGACCGCAAATTTGTGGTGATCGACACAGGCGGCTTTGAACCCGTCGCAAAAGAAGGCATCCTCAAGGAAATGGCGCGGCAGACTTTGCAGGCGCTGGATGAGGCTGATGTCGTCATTTTTCTGGTGGACGGTCGCGCCGGGGTGACTCCGCAGGATGCGCGAATCGCTGATTTGCTACGTAAGCGCGGTCGCTCGATTTATCTCGCAGTCAACAAGACCGAGGGCATGAATGACGCGCGCGTCACGGCTGAGTTCTATGAGCTGGGTATTGGCGATCCGTATGCAATTTCTGCGACGCAGGGTGATCGCGTCAGTGCGCTGATCGAGATGGTGCTTGAAGAGCAGGCTCCTGTTGCGCCGGAGCCAGAAATTGTGGCGGTTGAAAAACAGCCCGCACGCGAACTGGCCGAAGGAGAAGAAGGCACCGAGCCCGAATTCCAGCCCGAGCCGCCACCGCGCACCAAAATCGCGGTCGTTGGCCACCCGAACGTCGGCAAGAGCACGCTGGTGAACGCCCTGCTCGGTGAGGAGCGCGTCATTGCGTTCGACCAGCCCGGCACCACGCGCGACTCGATTTATCTCGATTTCACCTACAAAAAACGTGATTACACGCTGATCGACACGGCCGGGATTCGTAAGCGCGGCAAAACCACCGAAGCCATCGAGAAATTCTCGGTGATCAAAACGCTGCAAGCGATTGAAGACGCCAACGTGGTGATCTTCGTGGTTGATGCTACCGCTGGCATCAGCGACCATGATGTGCAACTCGCCTCGTTCATTCAGGATGCGGGCCGTGCGCTGGTGATCTGCATCAACAAGTGGGACGCGGCAGACTCTGATGCACGCAAAATCATCAACGATGACGTCACGCGAAAGCTTTATTTTGTCGATTACGCCGAGACAGTCACCACGTCGGCCACCGCCAAACAGGGCCTCGACAAGATCATGGCCACGGCTAACCGCGCGCATGCGGCCGCGTTTAAAAAGCTGCCTACGCCGAAGCTAACGCGCGCCCTGCAAGAGGCGATGGTCAAGCAGCAACCACCTCGCGCTGGCACCATTCGCCCAAAGCTGCGCTATGCCCACCAAGGCGGCAGCAACCCGCCGGTAGTGGTCATTCACGGCACCTCGCTCAACAAGCTGTCCGACATGTACACCCGCTATCTGGAGCGATTTTTTCTGGATTACTTCGAACTCAAGGGCACGCCGGTGCGACTTGAATTGCGTACGGGGCATAATCCGTATGCGGAGGATGACAAATCAGGTCGTCGTAAGCGCTAGCGCAGCTCACACAATCGCTAGTGAGCTCATGTCGGCGCGGTCGGCTTGAACTTCCTGTCTCCGTCACCATCTGAACCTTTATCTGCTCAGGTGGCGCAGGTTACCCAGAAGTACCATCCAACAAGAATTTCGGAGAATAAGAAATGAGCAACAAAGGGCAATCCCTACAAGACCCGTTCCTGAACACATTGCGCAAAGAGCACGTTCAGGTCTCCATCTACCTTGTCAACGGCATCAAGTTGCAGGGTCAGGTCGAGTCTTTCGACCAGTACGTCGTCCTCCTCAAAAACACCGTCACGCAAATGGTCTACAAACACGCGATTTCCACGATTGTTCCCGCTCGCGCTGTGAATATTCCGCACGGAGACGAAGCGTCTGAATAGTCGCTTCACGCGTAGTTATTTCAGCGCGGTGAGTACGCCCCGTGTTTGACCGTCACGCAGGAAATGACCGTGCCGTCTTGGTGCAACTTGCCTTTGGCAAAGCACCGATGATCGATGACATCGAAGAGCTGAAATCGCTCGCTTCAAGCGCGGGCGCTGACACGGCGGACGTCATCACCGGACGCCGTGACCGCCCCGATCCCGCGCTATATGCCGGAAAAGGCAAAGTCGAAGAAATCGGAGCGGCCTGCGTGGCGCAGTCCGCAGAATTGGTCATCTTTAACCACACGCTGTCGGGCGCACAGGAGCGCAATCTTGAAAAAGCGCTGTCCTGTCGCGTTATTGATAGGCGCTCGCTCATTCTCGACATCTTCGCGATGCGCGCTCGCAGCGCCGAGGGCAAGTTAGCCGTAGAGCTGGCGCAACTCGAACATCTCTCCACGCGCCTCGTCCGCGGCTGGTCGCACCTTGAGCGCCAGCGCGGTGGCATCGGCATGCGCGGCCCTGGCGAAAAGCAGCTTGAAATTGACCGCAGCCTCATCACGGTCAAAATTCGCGCACTCAAAGAGCGGCTGGAAAAGGTCGACAAGCAGCGGCAGACGCAACGTCGGCGTCGCGAACGGTCCCGCACTATCTCAATTGCCATCGTTGGCTACACCAACGCGGGCAAAAGTACCCTCTTTAATCGCCTGACCGCAGCGGGCACGTACGCCGCTGACCAACTCTTCGCAACCCTCGACACGACCGTTCGCAAGCTCTACGTCGCAGACGCGCAGCCTTTGGTCGTCTCGGATACCGTCGGTTTCGTGCGGGATTTGCCGCACGAACTGGTCGACGCGTTCAAAGCTACCCTGCTTGAGGCCGTGGAAGCGGATCTGCTGCTACACGTCGTTGACGGCGCTAGCGATCAGCGTGATCAGCAGATCGAGGCCGTGAACATTGTGCTCGAAGAAATTGGCGCAGCCGAAATCCCGCAGCTCATCATCGTCAACAAATGTGACTTGCTGGGTCTCGGCAGCGACGCCGGGCGCATTGAAACCGACGACATCGGGCAAGCGCGTCGTGTTTTTGTCTCATCGAAAACCGGTGCGGGTATTCCTGAATTGCGTGCGGTCTTGCAAGCGCGCTTTCCGCGCCAAAATACCGATTACGCGGCGGGCTTTGAGGCCAGCCAAGATCAAGCCGCAGCGGCACAATGACGGGCATTTCTATAAATCCGTTATTCGGGCGAATTGCTTCGTTGTGGGGTGCTCGCAATCCTCATGTACCAGAGCGTACATTGCGGTTGCTGCGCGCCTCACGCCTCGCACTTCATCCCGAAAAACGAATTTCTAGGGGTGCCCATAACTAACTCCAGATACTTTTCGGGCAGCGCGAAGAAACCGTGCAGCCATTCAATTGGCGTCAACGAATGTGGCTGCCGTGACGTTTCGTCAGGCCCGCTTGCAATCCCTTACGCGAGACCAACATACTCAGTCGCCATGGGATAATAGTGGTGTTTGACGATGCAGCCTCCACCCACAAGCGCAAAGCGCACTTCGGGCAGAGGTTGACTTAGCAAGGGTTGGGTGCGGTCCGTTAATTGCACCTGGTTTAAGTTGGGTTAACTTTTCCTGAAACGGTCTGGAGCCATGACGCGTCCCTCTAC
The DNA here is from genome assembly GCA_025352105.1 of Burkholderiales bacterium. Taxonomy (GTDB): domain Bacteria; phylum Pseudomonadota; class Gammaproteobacteria; order Burkholderiales; family Casimicrobiaceae; genus Casimicrobium. The sequence goes on from JANXUB010000038.1 coordinate 42,270, forward strand.
CGCTCGCGAGTTGTCCGCGCCGGTTTCACAATTGCCCCCTTCCGCTTATTTCGACGACGCCCTGCTGCGCCGCGAGCGCGAAGTGCTGTTCGCCAAAGAGGCCCCCGGTTATGCGGGCCACGAGCTGATGGTGCCGAACCCGAGCGATTTCGCTGTGCTCGCCACCAGAAACAACGCTCAGGCGCTCACGCGAACCGATCATGGCGTCAATCTCATTTCGAACATTTGCCGCCACCGTCAAGCCATGATGCTCGATGGCCGTGGCTCGCTCACGCAAACCGGCGGCAACGTCGTCTGCCCG
>JANXUB010000048.1 GCA_025352105.1 Burkholderiales bacterium
CTGCACGGTGCGTTCGCTGGACTTTGACAGATGCTGTAGGTCGCCGTTTGCGTGGTACCTGGCGGCGCGTTTGTAGCCAGAGTCAACAAGCCATTTGCCTGACTGAGATAAGGGCTTGTTGTGTTGAACGTTATCGCGACCAGATTGCCAAGCGCTACCGCGCCGTTAACGCTGTCGTTAGCGAGCAAATTCAACGTGCCGCCCGGATTGAGCGTTGCCGTATCAGCCACCGCGTTGATGCTGCCGGGCACCGTGATGGTCACTGACACAGGCCCACTGCACAACGTGTTGGCGGGTGTTTGGCAGATGCTGTAGCTCGCTGTTTGCGTGCTGCCTGGCGGCGCGTTTGCCGCTAGCGTGACCATGCCGCTAGCTTGACTCAGATAGGCACTGCCGCTGTTGAAGGTGATGCTGACTTGAGCGGGCAACGGCGTCGCTCCGTTCAAGCGATCATTAGCGAGAAGATTGAGAGATGCACCCGGATTGAGCGTAACCGTATCAGCCACTGCGTTGATGCTGCCGGGCACGGTGATCGTGACGCTGACTGGGCCGCTGCACAGCGCGTTCGCCGGACTCTGACAGATGCTGTAGGTGGCGCTCTGAATGGTTCCGCTCGGCGCGTTCGTAGCCAGCGTCAGCACGCCACCCGCTTGACTAAGGTATGCGCTGACGCTGGCAAAACTGAGGCTGACTTGAGCGGGTGACGGGGTCGCACCGTTCAAGCGATCGTTGGCGAGTAGATTGACCGTGCCGCCCGGACTGAGCGTGGCGGCATCGGCCACGGCCGTAATCGCGCCGGGCACTGCGATGGTGACATCAACCGGGCCGCTGCACCGCGTATTGGCAGGTGCTTCGCAAAGTACGTAAGTACCCGATTGGGTCCCGCCCGTCGGAGCGTTGACCGAGAGCGTGAGCACGCCCGCCGTCTGACTCAAAAAAGCGCTGCCCGTGGTGAAGCGGACTGTGACTTGGCTGGCCGACGGTACCGCGCCATTAAGGGCATCGTTCGCGAGCAAATTGAGCGATGTTCCCGGATTGAGTGTTGCCACGTCGGCCACGGCCTTAATGCTGCTCGGCACCGTGATCAAGACGCTAGCCGTGCCGCTACACGGTGTATTAGCCGGAGTTTGGCAGATGATGTACGTGGCGGAATGTGTGCTGCCCGGCGGCGCGTTGAGCGCCAGTGTGACTACACCCCCTGCTTGGCTGAGGAAAGTGCTGGCAGTACTGAATTTAACGCCCACATCTTTGACGGTTGGCACTGCGCCGTTGAGGTCGTCGTTGGCGAGCAAGTTAAGCGTTCCGCCTGGACTCAACGTCGCGGTGTCCGGCGCGCTTTTGATCGAGCTCACGACGTTTACGGTCACCGAGGCAACCGAGCAGCGCGAAGGATCGGCCACGGCGCAAATCGAATAGCTGGCGGTCAGCGTACTGCCGCGCAAAGCCGTCTGACTCAGCACGAGGCGCCCGCCCGCGACAGTCAACAACGGGCTGGGAGACGCCAACGTCGCAATTACGTTTGACGACGTGGGCGCGTCACCGCTCAACCGATCATTGTCAAGCAGCGACGCACTGCCACCGGGGCTTAATGCAAACACGTCGGCCGTCGCACTGATTTGCAGCGCCGTTGTAGTCACAACAGGCACCGGCCGCCCCTGAAATTTCTGGGCGCAGGTCGCAGTGTTGATGGACTTGCTGTTCAAGGCAAAGAGGCCTGACGACAAAATCTGCCCGCCTGATGACACTAACCAGGGCAAGCCTTGCGGGCCAACTGACAAGGCAACGCCGTTTCCTTTGACACTGACAAATCCACCGCCGCGTGCGTTCCATCGCTGAACACCGCCCAGCGCATCAGTTACAAACACCGAGCCCTCGGGGCCGGATGCCACATCGGTGGGCGACACAGTCTGCAACTGACATTGCGTTTCAGAGCACTTCAGCAATTGATTGGACGGCGTCACTGCCCACAACACATTCGACGAGAACGCGATTTTTTTTGCACGCAACGGCACGCCGGTGCCATAAGTGGTGATCAGCTCGAAGCTCTTCGTACTCGCTGAGTAGCGATACACCGCGTTGTTCTCGGCCTGAGTGGCATAAACCATTGCGTCTGAGCCGATCGCGATATCGCCCGCTTTGAAATCGGGAATCGTCGTCCATTCGCCACGATCAAAAAATGCAACCTGCCCCGCAGCGTTGACCACCCACGGCACACCGTTACCGGTCGCTACGACTTTGCGAATCGTTCCCTGCGCGGCGAACTGGAATCGCTTTGACGTGTTGTCGAAACAATACAGGCCGCCGTCTGCGCCCGCCGCAAATACACTGCCTTCGGCACCGATGCCAACGTCAACGTAGGCCCCTGGAATAGTGGTGTAGATCATTGGCTTCACTTGCGACGGAAGCACCGAAGCAGCAGGTGGGGCAATCGTGATCAAAGCGGTCGGTGACGCCATTGGAATTTTTCCGACGCTCGGCGTGGCGGCTTCGCTCTGCGCGATGAATGAAGCGGAAACGAAAAGCTGGCTTCGCTCGCCGACAATCCACGGCGTTCCCGCCGGGCCGACGGCAACGCTGCGGGCGACACCGACCGCAGGCTTCCATTCACGTGCTCGCAGGTCGAGCCAGAACAGCTCCATCGCCGATGTGGTGGCATACACCGTGCCCTCGGGGCCGATGGCAACACTGGTTGCACTGATGCCCGTAAACGCTATCCATCGCTCGCCCATTCGTCGCGATACAGTGCCATCGTTATCGATGATCCACGGTTCGCCGTCCTTGCCAACCGCGATAAATTTTGGCTGCAAACCGCCGCTAGGCGCGATGCGCCACTGCCTGGCGTTGCCATCAAACTGAGCCAGCTGACCATCGAGTGCTATGGCCCAAACCTCACCCTTGGGGCCAACCGCGACCTCACGCCCGAGCAATGTAGTATCAAACCATTGACCGCTGGCATAGCGCCGCACGCGATCATCGTCGCTAATGCCCCACGCTGCGCCAGCGGTTCCAGCGGCGACTCGTTTGAATTTTCCGGGAAGCGGCGTCCAGTCGTTTTTGCCTTTCCACTTCCACACATTTTTTTGCTCATCGATCGTGATCACGGTCGAGTCCGCGCCGACGCTCAGTGCCTGCGCCTGTCCGCTAACCCGATTCCACTTCAGCAAACGCGTGAACAAGGCAGGCGGTTTGCGCACGGCTGGCGCAGCGATCATCGAGAAAATTTCGCTTGCCCAAATCTCGCCCACGCTCGACAAATACCAGGGCTTGCCGCCCGGCCCTATCGCTACTGTGAACGCGAGCCCCGGCATCGTCTCTAGCGTCCAGTCTGCGCTCACGCTGTTCCAGCGATGGACGTAACCTGCACCGTCAACCAGCAATATCGTGCCGTCGATTCCTGACGCGATGCGCCGAATGCCAACGGTGGCGAATCGATCCAGCGCCACCCATTTCAGGCCGTCGTAACGCAGCGCCATGCCGTTAGCACGCCATAGCCACGGCAGTCCGTGCTCGTCGACCATCAAGCGCTCATAGCCACCCGAATCCGCTGTATCGAGTCGCCCCAGCGATTGCCCCGACGGCGTGACAGCCACCAGCGTGCCGTCCATTTGCAACGTGTAAACGCTACCGTCGGGCGACACGGCGACATCGCGCGCCAAGCCAAAATCCGAACCCACTTCGCGCCACCAAGAGCCTGCGAGCAGGTACACCTGATCGTTGAGACTAATCGCACGTACCGAACCATCGAGCCCAGTACGCAGCGCGCGAAATTGTCCCGGCAATCGGCTCCAGATGCCGCCAGATCCAATACGCTGAACCCACGGTGAACCAGTCCCATCCAACGTGTAAACCGCTCCATCCAGGCCGATGGCGAGATCAGACGCAGAGCCGCGAACCACCTGCAACTGCACACGCGCAGCGGGCGATGCTGTCGCTGCGTTCTGGCCGAGTGCGCCGTTCAGCAAGCCGAAAGTCGCCAAGAAGGCGATGGCAGCAAACATGCAACAGCGCCTCGCTAACAGCGCACGAAAAGTATTCATCACGACAACGCGATACCTGCGTCAGGTTTTTTGTTGGCGAACGATCAGAAAAACAGGAAGCCAAGTGCGGCTTGCAAGCGGCCTGCGTGTGAGCGGCGAGAAATCCAGCTTGGCATTTCCAGGTCGCCGGTACGAAACTCGCGATAGAGGCTGCTTTCGTCCAGCCGTTGACTGATGAACGCTGTGTTTGGAATGGTCTTGAACCAGATCTTGTTTTTGTCTTCGAACTCCGCCTGCACACGATCACGCTCACTAAATTTTGCGCGCTCGTCTGTCACATCCGCCTGATCACGAGCCGTGTATTGAGGGCGACGCGGCGTGACCATGATCAGCACACTCTTTTGATAATCACGTTCCGATTTTTTTGAGAATAAATACTGCGCCAGCGGAACATCACGTAGCACCGGCACACCGCTGGTGTCGCCACCTTTATCACGCTCACTCAAACCGCTCAAAATCAGCGTCTCGCCGAAGCGCATCGCCACGTTGGCGTTAACAATGGTTTTGGTGGTGTCGAGGCGGAAATCAAACACCACGTTCGAACTCGGGTTCGTCAAGAAGGTGCGTTCCGCGACGATTTGCAACCGAATCAAATTGTCAGGCAAAAATTCCGGCGTTACCGCCAACCGCACGCCCACTTCTTTTTGCACTTGCACCGAGCTGCCCTGCCCGCTCGATACCGCCGCACCAATCACATCAACGCCAGAGAAAAACTGCGACGTTTGTCCTGCCAGAGCGACCAGTGTTGGACGGGCCAGCACCTCGGCGCGGCGCTCGCTGGCGTTGGCAATATTGAGCGTGTAGTTAATGCCCGCGATGCCGATGGATCGGGTGATGGTGCGCCCTGCGGCGGTCACGGTGTTGGTCAGCGCATCAAACACCTGATTGTTGGTGCGACTCCATGCGGGAGTGCCCGTGGTGCTGCCAAACTGCGCCTTCAGACCATCAAGCAGGTTCACACCCATGGTGTTGGAATTGTCGTCCTCGGAGGAGACGATCACCACGTCCACCATCACCATCTGCTTGTCAACAAATCCGCCCGCGCCAGCCAAGCCACCCTGCCCCATGGGCAGTCCACCCGAGCCAAAGCCTTGCGCACCCGGAGCACCCGGCAAGCCGCCCGGCTGCCCCGGAAAGCCTCCCTGCCCCGGCAAACCGGACTGCCCAGGCACGCCAGGCTGCGAACCAATGCCACTGGTCGGCGGCGTCACCGGGCGTGTGCCAAATTGCGTCTTCAACATCTCGGTTTCGTGGCCACTATTCCAGCTGTCAACCCGACGCGCAACGAAATTGCTCTCTTGGGTTGAGGCACCTGATTCGCGCAATTCGTTAAGGTAGGCACCTGCGCGCTTCGAGTCACCGAGCGACGCAGCCGAAATCGCCAGGCTGCGTAGCGTTTTCAGTTCGCCGCCAGACTGAACGCCGAGGGCCTGCAACCCCTGCAACGCCGCAAACGCAGACTTTGCATCTTTGTTGTGGTACGCGGCAACCGCCAGGTCGTACAGCAGCTCGGGGTCATCTTTGGTGTAGAGCGCCGCTTCGGTCAGGTGATGTTGCGCCTGCGAATATTCGCGCCGATCCAGGTGCATCAGGCCGCGAAAGTGCCTGGCGATTGCATTGCTGCCGTCGAACTGCACCGCCATTTCATAGCCCTGCTCGGCCAGCGTGAACAACGTACTCTCGCCCTCCAACGCGCGGTAGTGATACGTCAGTGCATTCAAAAAATGCAGGTAAGAGCTGTTGAGATCCGTCTTCAACGCCAGATTAAACAGGTCGTTCGCCTGACCGAACTTGCGCGCGTCGAGCGCCTTCACGCCTTCTGCTGCGAGCTGGCGCGAAGCAGTCGTCAGCTTCGCGCGCTGAATCGAAGTAGCGAGCTTTTCTGTTTTGTCGGCTATCGGCAGCGGAATGAACGCTGATGACGACGATGATGAATCTGTCATGTGCTGCATAGTTCCGCAGCCCGACAGGCTGATCGCAACTGCCAGTGCGACTACGGTTTTTCTAGACAAAACGCTGCCAACGAATAGTGTGTGTGCAAACATGATTTATGCCCCTACAAAATATGAATTCAAATTCTTAACTACAAACAGTCTACGTCGGCTTGACGACGAGAACGACGTCCACATCGGGCTTACCACTCAAATAATCACAACCGCACCCGTAACACCACAAACATGACAATTTCATTGCCGACACTCCGGCAACATCTCAAGCTCGGCGACGACTTGTTCGTAGCGAGCGCCCGCTGCCGCAACTTTATAAACCGTACGCAGCTCATCAGCCACCAGAGCAATGGTGTTACTTTTCCCTGCTGCCTTTGCTGCTCTAGCCTCGGGACTGAAAGCACTGGTTGCCACTTTCACAGCAACCGTAAACGTCAGTTCACCAATGCCTTCGCAGGCTTCCATCGACGGAAATGCGTGACTCGCAGCGCTTGGTGTGAAGAACTTTTTCATCACGCCTTTTGACTCCGCCGCCGCGAAGCAAGCGAACGCCTTTTGCGCGTCAGCGACCACTACTTTACCGAGCGCGCACACTGCGGCGCTCATGTTACCGATGGCGCTGGTCGCGCCTGCAGGCGTGCAGTCCTTCGACGACGCCTCTTTGAATAGTTTCGTTGCCAAGTTCACACGACTACCGGGGATCGTACCGGCTTGGCTGACGACCTGCTCCAGCTCTTTTGGAAACGCGCAGTAGTACCCGTCCTGCACCTGCTCAAAACAGACCCCCGCTTTACCAGCCAAGTCAGCGATGGTTGCGGCATTGTTCTTGTCGATTGCGCCGTATGTTGCCAGCGCATCTTTGATTCGATTCGCGCCCTGAAAATACGCGTCAACGGGCGTTGCTTTGCGCCCTACGGCACGGCAACTGCTCTTAAGCAGATTCCACGATTCCGCTGTGAAGTTGGGGACTGCGTAACCGACGATGTCCCCGTTCTTGAGAGCTTCTTTGCCAACAATCTGACTGCCATACAGCACCGAACGACCGACCGTCACGGCGACCACGTCGGCCGTGTCGGGAATTTTGTTAGTGGTGCTGACGATAGTTGCAACAACAGCACTCGTACTCGATCCCGCATTCGGCTTGGGTGTCTGCTGCGCCGACGCGGTAGCGCTAAACAGCATCGCGACCGCAAACAGCGCGGACGATAACGTGCGCACCCGCAAGGCAAAGCCTGGGGAAAAAAAGTAAAGCAACAAGGTGAGCATTACGTGCGGTGATCACATGACAAAAAAGGGTAGGCACGAAGCGGAGGTCGTGCCCTGGCTACACAATTAAACGAACGCGATCTAGCTACATCCCACGGCAGATTTAATGCCGTTGGCCGCCTTGTCCCAAAAAGTCGGCGTGCCCGGCCTTCTGGTGATGAAGTCGAACACGTAGTACCCGGCGTCAAACAGCGACGTGCCTTGATTGACCACCAAGTTGCCGTCAGTTTGCAGCCGCATAAAGTAATTGTTCGCCGCAGCTTGAGGCATGACGCAATACATAAATCCCAAATTCTTGCTCGGACTAGTGCCCTTGTAGACGCACAGGCGACCATCGCCTTGCATGGCGATGAAGGCCCCCTCGGGCGGCACTTTTAAGGCACCGGTATTGCTGTTGGCAGCGAGCAATTGGAACGACCAAAGGCTTGTGCTGCTACTTGCTTGAGCACCGTTGTTGGCGGGATACACCGCAAAATTTCCGTCGTTTTGAAAGATGGCGACTTTATTGCCCGTTCGTGAAACAAGCTTTTCGTTCACGCCCAACCAATCCCCGGCGCGCATGATCTCTTTACCGTTGGCCGATTTGGCGGGGCCCATCGGTATGGTGTTAGTGACCAACCCTGCTGCTGAGCCTTTGACGAGATAGTGCGACATGAGTGCTGGCACATCCATTGACGCGCGACCACACTGGCCGCTCCCGGTTTTAGGAATCACGAGGTTCGGATCATTGCAGACGCTCGGGTTGCTGCGCACATAAAACTCCGGGTCAAACAACGCCAGTCGCGGGTCAGAAAAAACGCCTTTGTCAAACCAACGCGTGTCGCTTGCGTCAGAGTCTTTAAGCACTCCGCTCGCACCACCCGTGCCGATGTAATGCTGGAGATATTTTTTGTAGTTATCGCCGTACACCGTGGCGAGGAACGGATAGCGCGCACCCATCGCAGCAAAGCTGATGCTGTTGTTGGGATCTCGTCCCTCTTTAATGCCGTAATTGATGAAGTGGTCCCACGTTTGATCCATGCGCATCGCGTCGCGGACATCGGGATTCTTGTGGTAATAAAAATCCGGGTTGAACAGCGCTTTGATGGCGCTGTCGGGAACGCTTCCATACGAAACGAGATAGTCCTCACCTTCAACGCCTGGAAACGTCAGTGCCTTCCCCTCGGTTTGACGAAGGTCGTAGACCTTGCCCTGCCACTGGACGTTGACAGCGACGAGCTTGACTTTGTTGGGCGCGGGGTCGTTGCCGAAAAACTTGTTCATATCTGGTGGAACGTACACGTATCCACTCACCATCCCGCTGCGAACTTTACTCACCGCTGCCTCAGTTGCCGGTGCGCCTTCAAGGCCATACCAAGCCGCCTGCACGGTCACAATGCCAGCATCAGGCGCCGGCAAATAGGTCACCCCATAGCTGCCCGGATACACGAAGTTGCTCCCCTCGTACTGGCGAAGGTTTAAGACCTTGCCGTTATGCACCAACTGCACCGCCAACATCTTCTTAACACCAGGGAAGGGGTCGCCGCCGAGCACATCGTTCATATTGCTCGGAATCAGCAACACACCGTTGGAGATGGAGTCGCGCACTGTGTCCGTCACCAGCTTGTTTCCGACTTTACCGACGTTCTTGGCTTCGGTGCCGTACCACGCCCCATTGATCGTTAATGTGCCGCTCTGTGCTGCCGCATTGGTGGCGCAGAGCCCTGCGCCTAGCGCCAGCAACATACCGAGCGCACCGAGCGTTTTGACAAAAAAATTGTTCATGTTTTTTCCTTTGTTCAATCGCGTGGGTTATTTGGCTTTGTCGCAGGTGTCGTAGACATACGACGCGCCCATTGAGATCACGCCGGAGGGATCTAGCAACCCGGCCAGTTGCGCGGTCAGTCGGGCGATGTCGAGTTCGGTCACATCATCTGCGAGGATCCCGGCCATGAGCGTTGCGCCGGTATATCCGGCAGAGCCAACGTCTCCAACTCTTGTAGCCAACTTTTTCGCTGCGTCAATCGCGGCTTTGTTCCGAACGTAGAACTCCTTCAGCTTGTTGAGCGCTTCCTGTAATTTGTCAATCTTTGTGGCATTTACGGGTGTAGTGGCCGCCGCTGAGCCACCGCCTGATGCGGCCAATGCCGCCACCGAGATCGCCACCATGCCGGTTGCGCTCACTTGGCTGAACACGGTGGCACCACAGGCATTGGTGTCTCTTGCGCAACCCATGCCGCAGCCCACCCATCCTGCCGGACACTGCCCCCAGCACACCGGGCCTACGCCGGAATAGTTGGGCTTGCATTTGGAATAACACAGGCCCGCTTCCTTGTCCTTGTCGCTGTCACACACGGTAGGCGCATTGCCGATGCCGCGGTCATAGATTTGTCGCGATAGATCAAGGCCACTGGCCGCTGGGCCGGTAATCATCGCCTCGTAGCCAGCGGGCACCGACGGCGTGTTGAGGCCGCACAGCAACCCTGCGTTCGTGTACCCGCCCGGACAACTGGTGCGCGCGTTGCACACATCAACCGTTGCGGGCAGCAGCAACGCTTTGTCAATGTGGCAAGTCAAGCCGGTGTTGACGTAGCCGCCCGGACATTGCCGTAAACACATTGTTACGGCCCCGTCCCAGCCTGCTTTGCACGGCGTGTAGCACATGCCCACTTCAAGATTGCGCCCGCCGGTACAGCCTTGAGGAAGGGTACCCACGCCGCGTCCCTCGCTGCCCCGCCAGCAAAAATCGCCCGCCAATGCCTGTGTGGCCAATAGCAGCATCGCTACTGCGGCAAAAAAATATTTGTGAATGCGTTGTCGATACATGTTGCGTCCCCTGGTTAATTTGAGTGAGGTAGGTATTGAGGTAAATGAGTTGGAATTACTTTTTTTGCCGTGCAGCTTTAATCATTTGCCGCATCGATTCAATATCCACGGCACCTGGCGCAATGGTGTCGCCAATCACAAAGCCCGGGGTGCCCGTGATGCCTAACGGGGCAGACATCGCGAGATTTGCTTCAAGTTCGGCCTTGATGTCCGGGCTCAGCATGTCTTGGCGCAATTTCGCGGTGTCGATGCCTTGCTTTTCGACCAGCGCAAACACAGTCGTTTCATCCAGCGCTTCGGCGCTCATCAATGCGTCGTGGAAGGCGTCGTACTTGCCCTGCTTTGCTACGGCCAACGCAACTTGTGCGGCGAATATTGAATCGGGGCCGAGCACAGGCAGTTGCTTGAACACCACGCGCACATTCGGATCAGTCTTCAAAATTTCGTGCAGCACCGGAGCGACCCGCTTGCAATAACCGCACTTGAAATCGAAGAACTCAACAATCGTCACGTCCGCTTTGGGATTGCCTTGGCTGGGTGACAGCGGTGCGTTCAGCAAATCCTTGCGCATGGCATTCAAGGTGGCCTTGCTCGTCGCGGCGGCCACCTCCGCGTCCTGCTTTTGCAAGGCCACGATAGCCTCGCGAATGATCTCGGGTTTGCTCAACAAATATGCCCGGATCACCGCTTCAATTTGCGCGGTTTGCTTCTTCGTCAACGGCGCTTCTTTGGCATGTAGGGCGGGTGCTACCAACGCCAGCACCAATGCGAACAAAACTGTGCGCAGATACCACGCGAAACTGCGGTTTGCGTGTGAACGTGAGAACGCTGACAAAGGCTCGACGGCGATAAATGTACTTAAGCACTGGTGCGTGTTACGCAGCATGAATTTTTCTCTCATTTGTGTATTTTTTTGACGTGGAACGTCGGATCAAGAAAGTGGGCAGGGTGGCAGGCGGCCGAGGCCGCACCGCCGTGTCCATTACTTAGGTCTAACGGTCATGTTGATGTCGATGGAGTTGACCGGATTGGAAATCCGCAACACCACGGTGCCCGCGCGGGAGCCGGTGATCTTCCATGTGCTGCTGCCAGAGTTCACGGCGGTTCCGGCTGCGGGCGCTTCTACTTGCTGGGCTGATACCTGTCCCGTGCCTGAAACTTGAATCGGATACTGATGATCAAGCTTACCCCTGAGTTTGAGCGTGACGCCTGCATCACCCACGGTCAACACGTCGAAGTCCAGCGTGTAGTCCAGCTTGCCTTTGAAGGCGTCTGCGATGGCGTTGGCTGCGTTCTCGGCTTCTCGTGCAAATTCGTTGGCGGCATACGCGCTGCCGGATGCCACGGTATTGGCCGCGCCCGCTGTACCGTTAGCCACCGTGGTGGCAGCGTTCACCACAAACGTAGACACCGCCTCGGTGATCGAACTAAAACTGAAACCGGACGACGGCTTGGTGGTGATGCGATCCCATATCCAGCCGCGACTATCGGTCGGGCCGTTGCCCTTGTAGATCACCAGATTGCCGTCGTCTTGCAGCGTCAGGTAGTAGCGACCGATCGGACCACCCGCGCCAGCCGGTACGCATTTGACACCCTGGCCTTGGGCGTTCACGCTGCCCTTGTACACACAAAAGTGCCCGTCAGCCTGAATGCGCAGCACCGCTGGGCCGGAACCACCGATCGGCTGGTTGTTGTTGTAGTTCCAGCGATGATTGCCGGCGTTTGCGTTTTTTGGATCGCCCGTCTGATAGATGACGAAGTTGTAGTCGCCTTGCAAAACGGCCACATAGCCGCCACCAGGAGCACGCAAATACTCATTGGTGTGCAGCCAGTCTTCGACGCGCATCGCCGATTGTCCGTTGGCGGAGCGCGGGGCTGGTGCAAGCCATGCCTCTGTCGCCGGATTGGGAATGCGCGCCTCTTTCATGCCGTAGCTGATCCAGTGTTGATACAGCGCCTCAGCATCGTATCCGAAGGCGTTCCGCAGATCTGCATACTTGTTGGCGTAGAACTTGGTGTCGAGATTGGCCGCCATGGCTTTTACTCGCCCCGCATCACTGAAGCCGTTATTGGGCGCACGACCTTCGAAGCGGCCATACGTTACCCAGTGCTCCATCAACTTGCGCGCATCGGTGCCGAAGGCGTTTTTCAAGTCGGGATAGCGACCGCTGTAGTAGTTTGCGTCAAGTGCCGCCGTCCACACCAGAACTGATGCACCGGCGTTGCTCGGCGTGCCGCGATAAATCTCTAGGTTGCCTGAGTCGCGCAAGATGAGGTAGTAATCGCCGACCGCACCGTTGCTGGAATTGCACCATGCGCCAGCCCCGCCGACCGGCGCTGTGTACAAGCACAAATTGCCATCACCCTGAATCACGGCACGTCGTCCGTTAGTAGCACCCGTGCCCCACAGGTAGGTCGAAGGCTCCCGGTAAAGCGCCAGGTTGCCATCCCCTTGCATCACCAACTTGTACTGTTTGTTGGTGGAGCGCAGGTACTCGCCGACGTTCAGGGACTGGTTGGTCGCAATTGCTGGGCCTCGGTCTTGCGCGAAGGCGCTGGGCGCGGCAAAAACCGCGAGCACTATCAGCAGTTGCATTAACTGAGCGACGCTCAGAAAGGCGCTTCTGGTCGCGACACGCGTGACGAATGAGACGCGCGTGAAATAGCGCATGGTGTACCCCTCGGTTTGGTTACTGGATTCCGGTCTATCTCGTGCGGCAGCACAGTCGTTCTTATGTTTCTGTTGCCTGCCTGCAATACAGAAAAATCTTATTGCGAGCGAATCATAGCCAGCGGGTTGGGCAACGTCCATCCCGCATTACGGAATAGATGGACAAAGGCATACCGTGTTTACGGTAGGGCGCATGATGGTCAACTCGCGGCCCGTAAGGCGCGAATTTCATCGTTTACTTATACAGCTTTACGCTGAAGTGGCCATTTAAATTGGGCTTAGCTCCTATTTTTGCTATTTATCGAGTATTGGAAAAAACCATGCCTAAGCCCAATATAAATAAGCATTTCACACAAAAGCTGATGACAAGAAAAGACTCAGGGCAGCGCCGTCGTAGGCACCTTCAGGCTCACCACCGTCTGACCGGGGCGGGATTCCAGCATCACCGTGCCACCCAAACGTCCGGCGCGTAACCGCATGTTGTTCAGGCCTCGGCTTTGCGTACGCGGCGTGTCTTGCACCCCGACGCCGTCGTCTTCCACTTCGGCCGTCATCAACGCGCCCACCCAGCGGAGTCGCACCTCAACATGAGTCGCGCGCGAATGTTTGAGTACGTTAGTCAGCGCCTCCTGCAGGATGCGCAGCACTTGCAACGTGTTGTGCGGTGCCAGCGGCGGCACATCAGGCGCAATCGACACCTGCCAGCGCGACTCAATGCCCAGCGCCTTGAGCTGCGGCTCCCAGCGAAAGCGGAAGTCGCTGAACGTTGCCGCAAAATCATCGTCACTGGTCGACAGCGAATCAATCGCCAGTCGCATTTCAGAGATACAAGCGCGCAGCGCGTCCGACATCTCCTGCTGCGACATATCGGCGCGCTCAGATCGCGACAACGATGAGAACAACTGCGCACCGAGTCCGTCGTGCATGTCCTGCATGATGCGTTGCCGCTCCTCCGCACCCTGCCGCTGGCCTTCCAGATCAACCAGTCGCTGATAGTTCTGCTCGATCACCACCTCACGCTCAGCCACGCGCCGATCCAGCGTCTGATTTAGCCCCTCGAGTTCATGCAACGTGTTGATGAAACGGCTGGCCAAAATGCTGCCCATCACCAGCAACACCGCGTTTGCCGCATACGCGAGCACGAAGATTCGCTCGGCTGCCCATTGCGGGGCAAGCGCTGCGAACCATGACGCGCTCACCAGCAAGAAATAATCGTGCCCCGCTGCCAGCACCGCCACCAACACGGTGAACATCAGCGCAATGGCAGTGCCGGTGCGCTGCCGCCACGCCGCCACAAACACCATCACGATGATCAGCATCGCCACGAGCAGAAACCCGCCTGTCCACACCGAGCTGACCCAACGCTCAATGCCGGAGCCGCCAAGCAACAGCACCAGCGGCCCGACCAACGCGTAGCCGATCAAAGCGAATTCCAGCTTCGGCCGCACAATTCCTGCCGTGCGCAACATAAATAGCGCCATTGCAACGACAAAACCGCCGGTGGCCGACTGATAGCAAAGGCGCCAGACCTGCCACTGCGCCGTCGGCAATTGCTCGATCACAAAGGTCAGCGTGCGCACGCCCCACAGCAGCGTGGTCAATCCGAAAATGCCGTACAACACCTCAGCCCGACGCCGCCACCAGATGAATAGCACCACGGCGGCCGTGGCAAAGCAAGCCGCGCTGGTGAACTGCGCGATGGTGCGAATCAGAAACAACCGCCGCTCATAGACCGCCTGCAACGCCTGCGCAGGCCCCAGGCGAATCTCGGGAATTTTCAGCATCACACCCGCTGCGGGCGCGTTGAGGCGCAAGTGCAGCACGTTGGGGCCAGCGTTCAATCCGTTTCCGTACGCGGCACCATAGGGCAACGCCAGCAAGTGCGGCCGCTCCCATTTTGAATGCACCTGCTCATCGGTCTCGTCGATTTTTCCGACCAGTTTTCCGTTCAAAAAAAACTGTCCGCCGTCATACAGATACGGCAGGTAAACCGCCCACGCACCCTGCCGCTCGAACTCGACCGGAACGTCGAACTCAAGCCGGTACCAGACGGGAAGACGTTCAGGGCGGAAGTCGCGATGCGCCCAATTGTCCGGCAAGCTAACCGGCATCCATTCGGACGAATCGGCCGGCGGAAACGCGCGATCAATCACGAGCAGGCTGACGCGCCCAGGCACGATGGTGGCAGCCAGCACAGGTTGCGCGTAGACCGCCTCGACGCTGCACAGCAACAGCCACACACACAGACAAAGGCGAGCGAGCTGGTGTCGCATCAAAGGGCCGCGCCGATCACAACAACCCCATCTGCCCAGCCTCAAACACCGCCTCGCCGCGCGAATGTACTGCCAGCTTGCGGTAGATTTTTTTGACGTGAGTCACCACCGTGTGCGGAGAAATTCCAAGTGAGCCTCCGACCTCGTTAAAGCTCAAGCCCTTCGCAACCAGCCGCAAAATGTCAATCTCACGCTCGGTAAGAGGTGTCGAGCCCGCGTCGTCCGTCGATTGACTTTTCGCAGCCGCAGGTGCCGCGATGGGTGCAGGAAGCGGCAAACGAAACCGCGCCAACACTTTGCGCGCAATACTCGGCGTAATCGGTGAACCGCCCGCACGCAACTCGTGAATGCTCGTACAAATGCGGTCAGACAACGCGTCCTTGAGCAAATATCCGGTCGCGCCAGCCTCAATGCTCGCCAACACGTGCTGGTCATCGCCAAACATCGTGACCACCAGCACGTCGGTGCCAGGATGGTGGCTGGCAGCGTGGCGAATCACCTCAATGCCGCTGACGTCTGGCAGCCCGAGATCAACCATCAACACTTCGGGGCAGAGAGCATCCAGCAGCGCGATCCCAGCCCGACCCGTCGGCACCGCCCCAGACAGCTCAAGCAGCGGATCCGACTGAACGGCCGTCGCAAACTTGAGCAACAGTTCGGGTTCGTCCTCGACGATGAGCACATTTGTTCGCATGCGGCAAGTTTAGGGCACCTCCTGTCGAACGTCCGCGCAGGTAGCGCTGACCGGCAAGTAGCCTTACCGTAGAACACCGTTCCGCTGGGTGCATCGAACACGCTGAACGCGATGGCACTGCAGATCAATTGCCGCATTGAGAATGACGAAGAATCCGCTCTTCTTTAGCGGTCAGCACGCGGCTTTCGCGCAACACGACGCGCCCCCATCTGTTGGCGCGCGCGGGTTGATTGATTTAGTTCGTAGTGCTCCTTCGGAGAACTCAGGCGATGTAGCGCGCTCCTACAGGCGCATCCTGCATCCAGCACCAAAAAGTGACATCGATGGGCGGCGCTCGCGCTGGCGTGTGTAGTTCGCGCTATTGAAACAGTGAGTCAGTCGTATTCGCCACCAGCGCGACCGACGTTGCACCGCCCGCAGACGGTCGCCCCCAGAAGTAGCCCTGTTGCAACACACAGCCGTGGTGCACCAGATAGTCGCTTTGATCGGCGCTCTCAACCCCTTCGCCGATGGTTTGAATGCCCAGCTCCTCAGCCAACCCGATCAATGCACTGATCAGCGTTTCCGAGCGGGCATTGATGCCAATTTGCGCCACAAATTCGCGATCAATCTTGATTGCGTGTACCGGGAATCGCGTGAGATAGCCAAAATTCGAAAATCCGGTGCCGAAGTCATCAATGACCACACGAATGCCCGCGTCAGCCAGGGCAACGATATTGGCAGGCGACGCATCAGCTGTGCGCACAAAGTCCTGCTCGGTGATCTCTAGCGCAATCTGCTGCGGCTGAATATTGTCGTCGCGTAATACCTGCAACAGGTTATTCGCGAAATCAGGGCGCTGCAGCAGGCGCGGATGCACGTTGACCGCGATCAGCCGCTTGCGCACCGAATCGGCGGCATTGGCGCTGCCAAAAGTCGCCTGCAACACCCACTGAGCGAGTTGCACAGTCAAGCCCGCGCCGTCAATCTCGTGAATGAAATCGCGAGCGACCAAAAGGCCGCGCTCGGGATGTTGCCAACGCAGCAAGGCTTCGTGCGCATAAATCGACCGCGCATTGACGTCAACGATCGGCTGATAATGCATTGTGAGCTCGCCACCCGATAGCGCGTATTCAAGCTCGCGCCGCAGCACAGTACGTTCACGCAATTTGGCCGCAGCCTCGCAGCTGAACCGCCGAACGGTGTTGCGTCCGGCATCTTTGGCCTGATAGAGCGCTATGTCAGCGTGCCGCACCAGTTCATCGCCCGTGGTGCCACCCTCGGGATAGGCGGCAATGCCAATGCTCGCGCTAGCGTGAATCCAGTGTGATTCCGCGAGCACAGGCTCGCGCATCGCTGCGAGCACCTTCATGGCCGTTTGCGGCAACTGTCTCTCCACGTCGACATAGCGAGCAAAGAGCAGCAGCTCGTCACCGCCAATACGCGCAACCCCCACGTTCCCGGGATCGAGATTGCTCAATCGCTGAGCCAGAACCACGAGCATCGCGTCACCGACCGCATGGCCGTAAACGTCATTGACGCCCTTGAAGCCGTCGATGTCGAGCAACAGGACGGCCGGCCGGGGGGAGTCCTCCTCGTGCTCCGAAATCCAGCGCGAAATTTGGCGCAGCGCCGCTTTTCGGTTGTACAAGCCCGTCAGCGAATCGTGGTTAGCACTGTGTCGCAGCGCAATTTCGAATGACTTTCGCCGGGATATCTCTTGCGCGGTGACCACCACTGCGCCGACGTCGGCAACGGACAATGCATCCGAAAGGGTTGCCAGAAATACCAGCACTTCACCGCTGGCCGAAGTCACTTCAAATTCGAACGTAGCGCGCGGCAACTTGCTGCGGATAAGGAGGCTGAATGCTGACTCGATGCGCTGCGCAGCGTTGACGCGAAGCACCTCGAAGCAGGGTTTGCCGACGCAGCTCTGCTGCGGCCACCCTGTCAAGCGTGCAAGTTCTGCGCTCTCGAACTCGATGATCGAAGAGCGATTGACCAGCAACGTCACGGTGGCGGACGAATCAAGCACAGCACGCGTGGAGAGCCCGGACGACTTCAGGCGCGGCTCATTGGCCGCAGTCACAGTCGATACCGTGAGCTCATGCCCGCCTGCTGCGGTGGCGGTTCTACCCTTCAGGAATTTTTTCACCGACCCTTGCGAGATACTTTTATAAATGTTAATTTAACTCCCTTCTGAGCTGACTGATACAGGGCACTTCTATAAATTATGAAATGCGCGGGCGCATCGCGCGGTGACTTTTTTTTGACGCGATGACCACGCTTGAATGATCAAAGCGCAAGCGGGCGACCCGCGTGAGTCGTCTTCATCGTACTTTTTCTCGTGCTTTTCG
>JANXUB010000059.1 GCA_025352105.1 Burkholderiales bacterium
CTGGCGGTGGCGAGCAGGTGTTTGCTGATAGCGCCTATCGTGGCGAGGCCACAGAGCTCGCGCTCGCCGCGAGTGGGCACGACAGCCACATCCACGAGCGGGCGTGGAAGAACACGCCGCTGACTGAACAACAAGAGGCGCGGAACACCGAGAAGAGCCGCACCCGGGCGCGCGTTGAGCATGTGTTTGGCGCGATGGAGACGTCAATGGGCGGGATCTGCTTGCGCTCGATTGGCAAAGCACGCGCGGTCATCGGCATTGGGCTGATGAACCTGGTCTACAACCTGATGCGGGTGGAGACGCTGATTCGACACCGGGTGTTCAAGTTCAACCGGGTCACCACGTCTTCTGTGTCGGCGGCGGCATAAAAGAGCGTTGAAATCGGATGCAAACCACGAAAAGCACGAGAAAAAGTACGATGAAGACGACTCACGCGGGTCGCCCGCTTGCGCTTTGATCATTCAAGCGTGGTCATCGCGTCAAAAAAAAGTCACCGCGCGATGCACCCGCGCATTTCATAATTTATAGAAGTGCCCTTTAGATACCGCAGTCGATGATGCGCCTACTTCTTGCTGACGGTATTTTGCAGATTGACCAAGCAAGATGCAGCCTGTGATTTGATCCGGCCGATTGCCAACATGGATCTGAATCCCGGTGCGAGGCCCAGTTCCCTTCAACTGTATCGTGAAGAACCCGTCGCGGCTCTTGTCATACCTTAGTGTTGCGCCATAGACGCCTTCGGGAATTGAGCTTTGGCCGGGCTGGTTGTCCTTCCATGGAAGCTCCAGTGTCATCGCGGTCAACGTGCCGTTGACGTAGAGCTCGCCCATAGTGGCGCGATCTCCAGGCCACAGCCGCATGATGTTGAGTCGAAACGATGTGCCCATTTTAGTCTCCTCCAAGAGTAGTGAACAGGGAACAACGGCAGTTGCGACAGCGGAGTCAACGCCACTCTCGACTCTAATCTCGTCGATTGAAGCTAACCTCGATAGGATCGCGATGCTAGTCTCTTCGCCACCTGCCGACCACGGGTTGTCCTCAACTTTGTTGACATGCCCAACAGGAGGCGTTTGCGATGCCTAACGTGTTTTAACGAACACGTGAAAGTTTAACTTTTTAATAGTGCGTTTTTTGATTTGCTGCATCGCTAATGCTTGCGCCTATACTTGAGAAACTACATTGATAAACTGTTTTTATAAACAGTCTAACTGACGAGCGTATAAAATCTTAAAAATCGGGCGTGCTCACGCCGGTGCGAGAGCGCTATCGCTATTTTGCGCTTTCCGCTTAGAAATTCTACGCTCATGGAATTACAGAAAATTTGTTGCTTTAGCTGCTTTCGTGGGTTGTGCCATTCCGGACATCACGAGGCGTGCCAAAGTTAAAGCGCTGTTGAGGCACTTGGCGAGTGCGAAGCTGGACGGAATATCTTGGTCGCGCCTTATCGCTTTTCACGGAAACGCTTAACGCACAAGCGCTCTGTGTAATTTTTCGCAATAGTCGAGTTGCGTCAAAAATGAACGCCTCGCCCAGACAAATCAAGGGCTAAATAGAAAAAGCTGTAACGCGGAGCATTCGTCAACATATTCCGGCGCGAAAACCTCACGGTGCCGATGCTGGACTAGTTCGAGCTTCGGGTCTTGGTGTAAGCTTGTTGATGTGGGTTATTCGCAGAACCCATCAACGACGCAAAGAAGTATTTGCGCTGTTCTGACGGTGTCTCGTCCAATCTGCAACGCTCTCTGCCAGAAAAAGGCACGAAAGGTTTTTGATGGACACCGCCTCACCTCAACCCTCATCCACGTCATCCGCCGCGTCGTCGCGCCTTGTTGGTACGCCTGACGCGCCGCTGTTTGTCGACGTGCGCGAAGCCGCCGATTTCGCGGCGAGCGACTACTTCATTCCCGGCGCGATCCGCTGGGACTTTGACGCCAATCAGCCTGAGCCGCCCGAAATAAAAAGCGCGACCAACGCGGTTGCCTATTGCGTGAAGGGCTTGCACGTTGGCATCACGGGCGCTGAAAAGTTGAGCGCGCCGAATCGCGATGCAAGCTTCCTCGAAGGCGGCCTGCGGCAATGGATGGAAACCGATGCGCCGCGCGTGAAGAAGCGCCCTGATCTTGGCGTCACCGGCGAATCCGTCAGCCGCTGGGTGACCCGAGCCCGCCCGAAGATTGATCGCATCGCCTGCCCCTGGCTGGTGCGCCGTTTCATCGATCCGCGCGCTGAATTTTTCTATGTGCCGACGGCAGAGGTGTTCGCCTTCGCCAGGGCCAACAACGCGGTTGCCTACGACATTCCCGGCGCGCCGATTGAGCACGCGGGGCCGCTTTGTTCATTCGACAATTTCCTGCGCGCGTTCGAGCTCACCAGCCCCGCGCTGGAGCGCATGGCCACCATCGTGCGCGGCGCGGATACTGACGCGTTGAATCTGGCACCGCAAAGCGCGGGTTTGCTCGCCATCTCGCTCGGTTTCTCGAAAAACATCCCCGACGATCACACGATGCTGGAAGCGATGATGCCGGTATACGACGCGCTGTATCGCTGGGTGCTCGATGCGGTTGAAGCAACTGATGAAAAACACAACTGGAAACCGGCATGACCGACGCAACGCACGTGACAAAGGCACCAGCCATGCCAAGCTTAGGCGTTGCCCTGCGCTTCTGGTTCAAGCTCGGTCTCATCTCGTTCGGCGGCCCCGCGGGGCAGATCGCCATCATGCGGCAAGAGCTCGTTGAGCGCCATCGCTGGATCAGCGAAAAGCGCTTTCTGCAT
The DNA here is from genome assembly GCA_025352105.1 of Burkholderiales bacterium. Classification (GTDB taxonomy): domain Bacteria; phylum Pseudomonadota; class Gammaproteobacteria; order Burkholderiales; family Casimicrobiaceae; genus Casimicrobium. The sequence continues at coordinate 2,776 of JANXUB010000059.1, forward strand.
GCGCTCAACTACTGCATGCTGCTGCCCGGCCCGGAGGCGCAACAGCTCGCCACCTACATCGGGTGGCTTATGCATCGCAGCTGGGGCGGCGTGATCGCGGGCGGGCTCTTCGTGCTGCCCGGTGCAATCATCATGATGGCGCTGGCGTGGGGCTATCTCACGTTCGGCAACACGACAATCCTGCAGGCCGTGCTCTGGGGCATCAAGCCCGCGGTCGTTGCGCTCGTGCTGTTCGCGGTCTATCGCATCGCCAGCAAATCGCTCAATCACGCGGTGTGGTGGGTGCTGGCCGTAGCGTCGTTTGTCGCGGTGACGTTTCTGAAAATCGGCTTTCCGTGGGTCGTTGCGGGTGCAGCCATTGTCGGCTGGATCACGGGTGAATTGCGACCCAAATGGATCAGCGGCGATCACGGCGGCGGCAAAGCGAAAGCCCACGCGCCAGCCGTGATTGACGACGACACGCCGACGCCGTTGCATGCGCGCTTCTCATGGCGGCATTCGCTGGTGTTGGTTGTGATCTTCATCGCGCTCGGCGCGATGGTGTATGCGCTGCTCATGCAAATGGGAAACAAAACCCTCACCGACATGGCCGAGTTTTTCACGTCCAGCGCGCTGGTCACCTTCGGCGGCGCCTATGCGGTTTTGCCCTATGTGACGCAGGCAGCGGTCGAAAAATATCAGTGGCTCACCACGGCGCAAATGATGGACGGACTCGCGCTGGGCGAAACCACGCCGGGGCCGCTGATCCTGATTCTCACCTTCGTGGGCTATCTTGGTGGCGTGAAAAACGCGGTGGCGAATTCGCCGCTTGCGAGTGGTCTGCTTGCGGGCACCGTGGTGACGTTCTTCACCTTCCTGCCGAGCTTCATGATGATCTTTGCAGGCGCGCCGTTCATCGAAAGTACACGCCGTTCACTGAAGCTTCATGCGCCACTCACGGGCATCACCGCAGCCGTCGTCGGCGTGATCGCGTCGCTCGCGGTGTTCTTCGCGCAGCACACGTTTTGGCCGACCGGATTCAACGGCGTCGTGGACTGGCTGTCGGCGTTGATCGCGGCTGCGACGTTCATCGCCTTTGTCAAATTCAAGCGCGGCGCGATGGAGACGATTGCGGTGTGCACGGCGCTGGGGTTGATCGTTAAGTTATTGGTGATGCGTTAGCGGAGCTAAAAGGTGACAGTTGGGCGGGCAATGCCCGCCTCCGAGCTCATGCGTCGCGCTGAAACTTGAGGCTCACGCCCCCGGCCAGCTCACCCATCCAAAGTGCCCCGCCGCGAGGATCGCGACGCCGAACGCGATGCGGTACCAAGCGAACACCTGCAACGAGTGATTCGCGACGAAGCCGATCAACCACTTGATCACCACCAGCGCAACGATGAACGAGATCACCGTGCCTACAGCAAAAGCCGGAATGTCAGCAGCGGACAACAACGCGCGCTCCTTGTAGAGCGAATACAAACTCGCCGCAGCCAGCGTCGGCACGCCGAGAAAAAACGAGAACTCGGTCGCGGTGCGTCGTGACAGTCCGAACAGCATGCCGCCGATGAGCGTCGAGCCCGAACGCGACATGCCGGGGAACAAGCCGAAGCATTGCGCGAATCCGAGTTTGAGCGCATCCAGCGCGCTCATCGAATCGACATCGCGAACGCGGGCGCGCGATTCGCGCAGCTCGCGCGGGCTATCGCGCTCCACCCACAAAATGATGAGCGCACCGATGATGGACGCCGCCGCCACACCATAAGCGTTAAACAGCACCGCTTTGATCGCCTTGTTAAACAGCAGCCCAAGCACCGCGACCGGCAAAAACGCGATGAACAGGTTGATGAAAAACCGTTGCCCATTGCCGCGATGAGTCACGTTGGCGAGCGCCGAAAAAAACCGTTCGCGATACGCCCACACCACCGCAAAAATCGCACCGATCTGGATCACGATCTCAAACACCTTACCGCGCTCGTCATGCACGCCGAGCAACGAGCCCGCCACAATCAAATGCCCCGTGCTGGAAATCGGCAAAAACTCGGTCGCACCTTCGACGATGCCCATGATCGTCGCATCAAACAAATTCAATCAGTCACTCCGGAAATAACAAAG
>JANXUB010000170.1 GCA_025352105.1 Burkholderiales bacterium
TACCCACCGGGGCACGCAAAACGAGCGCTATGCAGGGCGCTTTTGCGTGCCCCCGTGGATAACTCTACATCCCCAATCAACCCGCCCACGTTTCTCTTAAATCTCGGGGTTTGTTGTCTTAACTAACTGAGCCACTTCTCAGCTACGTTGGCGTGCCCCATGCCGGCGATCATCACGCAGACGTCATCGGTGTTGCATTTGATAGCGGGTGATTCGACGGGCAGACCGGGGACTTTTATTTCTTCAACGAGTTGCAGCGGCGCGATCCACGGCGCAGCCTCCGGAGGGAACATGCTGATGATGACCACCTTGAGCGGTCGCTGTGTCGATTGGGCGATGGACGCCTGGGTAAAGAGCAACGCACAAATGGCTGTGACAATCAACGTGGGAGTATTTTTGAGGCCAAGGCCTACGCGGGCGAGATGCGTGAGTTGTTGGTTGTCGTCCATTGGAAATCTCCGCGATTGATGAGCTGTGTAACGTTAGCAAACGGCACGCCAATGCAGAAGTAGCGTCGCAGTCTTAGGATGGGCAGTGCTCGCCCTACGACTACTGCGCGAACCGCTGTCAAAACAAAAAAGCCCGCCGAAGCGGGCTTTTTATGCATCGCGTATGACTACGCGAACGCAGACATCAGCGGCAGCTTGCGCACCCGCTTACCAGTCAATGTAGCAACCGCGTTAGCAATCGCCGGCATGATCAGCGGCACGCCAACTTCGCCCAAACCACCGGGGGCCGCGCTGCTCGACACGAACGTGATGTCGATCACCGGTGTTTCGCTCATGCGAAGCAACGGGTAGTTATGGAAGTTGGTTTGCTCCACGACGCCGTTTTTGAACGTGATCGAGTTTTTCATGCCGCTAGAGAAACCAAGCAGGATGCCCGACTCGATTTGCGCATGTGCCTGATCCGGATGCACGACGATACCGCAGTCGACCACTGCGGTGACTTTGTGCAATTTCGGGCCGTCCTTGGTCATAGACACTTCCGCCACCACCGCTGAGTGAGTGCCGTAGCACTCCATCTGGGCGACACCCAATGCACGTCCGGCCGCGGCTTTGCCCCAGCCCGCTTTTTCGGTCGCGAGCTTGAGCACGTTTTGTGATCGTGCATCGCCTTTGAGCATGTCCATACGGTAAGCGACTGGATCTTTCTTTGCCGCCAGAGCGATTTCGTCGATGAAGCTTTCGACCGCAAACGCGTTCAATGCATTCGATACGCTGCGCCAGAAACCAACGCGAATTCCGGTGTCGTGAATGACGTTTTCAACCAAGATATTCGGGATTTTGTAGGTGAGGTTCTCCGAGCCTTCGGCCATGAACGGATCCTTGCCGTTCTGAACGACGGGCGGGAATGCGCGAGCCGTCACCGAAGGTGAAGTCAGCTTGCTGTGGAACGTTGTGACATTGCCCGCAGCATCAAGCCCAGCCGTCATTTGATGCAGTGACAGCGGACGGTAGAAGTCATGCGTCATGTCGTCTTCACGCGACCACAAAAGCTTGACTGGTACGCCTGCAGCCTTGGCGATTTGCGCTGCCTGAATCTGGAAGTCCAGTTCAAGTTTGCGACCATAACCGCCACCCAGAAAGGTCGTGTGAATGAACACCTTCTCCGGGGGCATGCCGACACCCGCAGCGACGCCGTACTGCGCACCCTGCTGGAACTGAATCGGGCCGGTGATATGGCATTCGCCGTTGATGATTTCTGCGGTGCAGTTCACCGGCTCAAGGGTGGCATGCGCGAGGAACGGCAGTTCGTATTCCGCCTCAACTTTGGACGCGGCCTTGTCCATGTCGGCAATGCCTGCGCCGTCTTTGCGCATGATTGCGCCCGGATTCACCGACGCGGTGCGCAAAGCCGCTGCAATTGACTCCATATCGAGATCGGCGCCGGGACCGTTATCCCATTCGATTTCGAGCAGATCACGACCTTTTTTCGCGGTGTAGAAATCCTTCGCGAGCACGGCGACGCCGTCTGGAATCTGGATAACGTTGACTACGCCTTTAAGCGCCTTGGCTTTCGCGTCGTTGACCTTGACGACCTTGCCGCCGATCACCGGCGCCTGCGCGAGTGACGCGATGAGCATGCCTGGTTTCTTGACGTCGATGCCGTATTGCGCCTTACCGTAGACCTTGGCTGGCGTGTCGAGGCGCGCCTTGTTTTTGCCGATGATCTTCCAGTCTTTTGGATCTTTCAGCGCGACTTTTTCTGGCGCTTTCATGGTCGATGCTTTGGCGACCAGCGCACCGTAGGCGAGCTTCTTGCCGCTCTTGTGCATCACAACACCGTTCGCTGCCGTGCACTCAGACGCGGGCACTTTCCATGTCTCGGCAGCCGCGCCGACGAGCACCGTGCGAGCCGATGCGCCCGCTTCGCGCAGCTTTGTCCACGCATCGCGCACAGAAGTTGAGCCGCCTGTGATCTGGCCGCCCAGCATCGCGTTGATGTAGACCGGAGCCGACGGCGCCATTTCGATTTTGACTGATGACAACGGTACGTCCAGCTCTTCAGCCACGAGCATAGGCATGGAGGTGTACACGCCCTGACCCATTTCCGAGCGATGGCAGATCAGCGTGACCGCGCCTTTGCCGTCGACCTTCACCCACGCGTTGGTGAGCATCGGTGCGTCGGCTGTTTTGGCACCAGCGGCGGGCAGGTTGAAACCAATGACCAGCGCGCCTGAAAGCGCACTCGTTGATTTCATGAAACCGCGACGGGCGGAGGATTCGAGCTTGTCTTGCAATAAGTGCTTTTTCATAAATCAGGCTCCTTATGCTTTCGCGCCAGCGACGGATTTACCGGCGCGGACAACTGCTTTTTGAATGCGGCTGTAGGTGCCACAGCGGCAGATATTGCCGTCCATTGCGGCGACGATTTCAGCCTCGGATGGTTTTGCGTTTTTGGTGATCAGCGCAGCAGCGCTCATCATCTGTCCGGTCTGGCAGTAGCCACACTGCGGCACTTCTTCGGCGATCCACGCGTCCTGCAAAGCTTTGCCAACACCGGCTGGCAGACCTTCAATCGTGGTAATTTTTTTGCCAACTGCGGCGCTGACCGGCGTTGAGCACGAGCGAATCGGCGAGCCGTCGAGATGAACCGTGCAGGCTCCGCACAGGGCCATGCCGCAGCCGAATTTGGGGCTCGTCACGTCGAGATGATCGCGCAGCACCCAAAGAATCGGGGTATCGGGATCACCGTCAAAATTCGCGGGTTTCCCATTTACATTAAGTTTCAACATCGCACTCCTCCTTGTTAACGCTCGACCGAACCATATCGATCCTTCCACCCTTGGCGGCAGCCTGTGGAGCATAGGATAAAGCGCAGGCAAACAAAAGGGGCGAACGACATTTATTACGGCGAAATCAGCCGACTTTCACGTCGCTGATGACCATTGCAACGTCAGCAAACAATTGCTGCGACGCCGCACGCGGTGCGCGCCACGAGCACAGCCACTTCTCGCTCTACAAACACCACTTGTAGAGCAGCGCCGCCACGACGACCGCCGCCACAATCCAGACCCAGATCGGCACCACGGGTTTGCTGGTTGCAACGGGGGATTCTGCGGCGCTAGCGTTCGTGACCTCTGTGCTTTGAGGCATCGCCTCGCCGACCAGCGCATCAAACTTTGAGAAAAAATCATCGGCAATTTTGCGCGCTGCCGCGTCAACCAGACGCGAGCCGATCTGCGCGAGCTTGCCGCCGATCATCGCGTTGGCGACGTAGTCCAGACGCGTGCTTGTCGGGCTCTCGGCCGTCAGCGAAACGTTCGCCGTGCCATTGGCAAAACCCGCAGGCCCGCCCTGCCCTTCAAATTTGAGTTTATAGCTGTTCGGCGGCTGCACATCTTCCAGTTGCAATTTGCCTTTGAACTTTGCGCTCACCGGGCCAACCTTGACGCTCATGGCCGCGACAAAAGTGCCCTCGTCGGTCGCTTCCAGACTGTCGCAGCCAATGATGCACTGCTTCAACATCGCGGGATCGTTCAAGGCCGCCCAGACCTTCGCCTGCGGCGCGTTGATGATGCGGCTGTCTTTCATGTCCATCGTGTTTTCTCCCTATTTCATGCCAAATATTCGTGTGGCGTTTGACTATCAGCTTTTTTCTATAACGCTTATTTTAATTGGGCTAAACGGCTAAATTGATATTAGTCGACTTATGCAAATATCTGTCACCAGCCCCATTGCTGTCGGGCTTGCATCCAAAAGCTGCTTTCGGGCGGCTCGCCCCAAAGGCGGCAAATGCCGTGCGGTTGGGCATTACGCACTAAGCGCCGTCGCCAGCGCTTTGATCGATTGCAAATTGTGCGCCGGAATGAACTTCGTTGCGTGCGGCAACAAGGCCTGAATTCCCGAAGCGCGCGGCGCGAATCCATCAAAGCGCAGCAGCGGATTGAGCCAGATCAGCTGCCGACAGGACTGACCCAATCGCTCCGCACTCGCCGCGAGCACGTGAATGTCATCACGATCCAGCCCATCCGTGAGCAACAACACGACCGCGCCTTGCCCCAGCACGCGCCGACTCCAGCGTTGATTGAACTCATGCAGACACGCGCCAATCCGCGTGCCACCCGACCAGTCCGGCGCGGCGCTCGCCACCCGCTCGAGCGCAGCGTCGACGTCCTTGTGACGTAGCTGTCGCGTGACGTGCGTGAGCCGCGTACCGAACAAGAACACCTCGACATGTTGCCCTGCGTTTGTTGTGCGAATTGATGCATTCGTCAAGGCATGAATGAAATGCAAAAACATCCGCGTGTAGCGATGCATCGAGCCTGAAATATCACAGAGCACAACGAGTGGCGGCGGCTTCACCTGCGGCGCTTTACGAGCCAGATGAATCACCTCGCCGCCGGTGCGAACGCTCTCGCGCAATGTGCGCCGCAAATCGATGATCCGGCCACGATCAACGCCTCGCGTTCGACGCGTGCGAATCGGCTTCACGGGCAAAGCAAAATCGGCAATTGCGTCTTTCGCCTGTGCCCATTCGGCGGCGGTCATGCTTTCGAAATCGAGGCGCTGAAATTTCTCGTTGGCCGAGAAGGTGAGCGTTGCGTCGAATTCCAGTTCATCCGGGTCTTGCGTCGGCTGCGGAGCCGCTTCCGATTGCTGCCCATGCATCGCGTCAAGCAGCCGCGTTGGCGGTGGTGGCGGAGGCTTCGCCGTTCCGCGCCCAGAGACCTCCGGCAACAACGCCGCCATCATCTTCGCGGCAATGTCCGGGTCACGCCAGAACAAATCGAACGCCGTGTCGAACAGCACAAGATGCTCCGCTCGTGAGACAAGCACGCAACGCAGCGCCGCCTTCAAATCCGCCCGCGTTTCGATACCCGCAACCTCTACGCAAGCCAGCGCGTCAAGCGTTGAGCGTGTGCCCAGCGGTAAACCCGAATCACGCAGAATTCGCGTAAAGTGAAGGACGTTGGTCGCGAGCACCTGGGTCGTCGTTTACTGTGACGCTGAATCGTCGAGGACCGTCTGCATGCGTGTCCGCAGCGCGTGAATGTCGTCCTGATACTTAAGCAACACGCCGAGCGTGTCGTTGATGTTTTCTTTCGACAGTTCGATCACGTCAAGCGCGGTGAGCGCGCGCGTCCAGTCAATCGTTTCGGCGATGCCGGGCAGCTTGAACATATCCTCCTTGCGCACGCGCTGCACAAAGGCGACGATCTGCGCGGACAGGCGCTGATCCACGCCGGGCACCTTGCGGCGCACGATCTCAAGTTCGCGCGCGGCGTTCGGGTAATCCACCCAGTAGTACAAACAACGCCGCTTGATCGCGTCATGAATTTCGCGCGTCCGGTTCGACGTGATGACCACCAGCGGCGGCTCCGCAGCCGTGATCGTTCCGAGTTCAGGAATGGTGAGCTGAAAGTCCGAGAGCACCTCAAGCAGAAAAGCCTCGAACGGCTCATCGGCGCGATCCAGCTCGTCAATCAACAGCACCGGCGCGGCACCGGCTTTGCCTTGCAAGGCTTTCAGCAAAGGTCGTTTGATCAGGAACTCATCGCTGTAGATCACGTTCTCGATGTGCGCATCTGCGGTGCGTTCGGAGGCCTTGATCGCAAGAAGTTGCCGCTGAACATTCCACTCGTAAGCAGCCTGCGCAATGTCAAGTCCCTCATAGCATTGCAGCCGAATCAGATCGCGCCCCAAGGTGCTCGCGAGCACTTTTGCGATTTCGGTTTTGCCAACTCCGGCATCACCTTCCAGAAACAAAGGACGCTGCATTTTCAGCATCAGGTAGACCGACGTTGCGAGCGCACGATCAGCGACGTAGTTGGCGCTGTCGAGGAGTTTTGCGGTGGCGTCGATACTGGCGGGGGTTGGTGTCGCGATCATGACTTACTCGGGGTGAAACGTGAACGGTTGCGGAAGGATGGTCGGAGGTGGCTGCGGCGCAGTCCCCTCCCCTTCAAGGGGAGGGCTAGGGTGGGGATGGTTTTCGACACCCTCATCTGGTTGTCGATGCCGTTCGAAAACCATCCCCCGCCTAACCTCCCCCTTGAAGGGGGAGGAACTATTCGAATTTTCGCGGTGACTCTGACGAGGCGCGTATCGCCGTTCGCCAAACAGCACAAACCCCGCCGCAGCGGGGCTTGTTGTGGCGAAATCGGCAACTTATTTCGCAGCCGGCACAGCCCGTCCAGCAATCACCGGGATCAGATGCGCACGATACTCCGCGCTCGCATGCAGGTCGCCATTCAGGTTGTCCGAACTCATCTTGACCGCATTGCAAGCCGCAGCCGTCCAGCTCGCGGCAAGCGCCGTCTCCAGCGCCGTTGCACGGAACGCACACGAGGCTGCGCCCGTAACCGCCACGCGAACGCCCTGACTGCCTTTGCTCACGAATACGCCCACCAGCGCAAAGCGCGATGCCGCATTTTTGAACTTAACGTAGGCCGCTTTCTCCGGCACCGGAAAGCTCACCGCCGTGATGATTTCGCTCGCATCGAGTGCGGTTTCGTACAAACCGAGGAAGAACGAGTCGGCAGCGATGTTTCGCTTGTTGGTGTGAATCGTTGCGCCGAGGCCGAGCACTGCAGCCGGGTAGCAGGCCGCAGGGTCGCTGTTGGCGAGCGACCCGCCGATTGTGCCCATGTTGCGCACCTGACGATCACCGATACCACCGGCTAGATCCGCCAGCGCGGGGATCGCATTTTTCACGTCAGCGTTCGCCGCGACATCGGCATGCTTGACCATTGCGCCGATCTTGACGACGCCGCCCGCAACACTGATCGTTTGAAGATCAGGAACGAGCGACAAATCAATCATCGCGTCCGGCGATGCCAGGCCCAGCTTCATCGAGGCCAGGATCGATTGCCCGCCCGCCAGAAAACGTAGATCACCACCACCCCCCGCGAGCGTTGCTGCGCTGGCGAGGTCTTTCGGTTGGTGCAGTTCAAATGTATTCATTATTCAGGCCTCCTTAAGCGTGTGCCGCGTGTGCTGCGGTTTGCATGGCACGCCACACGCGCTCTGGCGTCGCTGGCATGTCGATGTGTTTGACGCCGATGGCGTCGGTGATCGCGTTGATCAGCGCCGGTGGCGAACCAATCGCGCCGGCCTCGCCGCAACCCTTCACTCCCAACGGATTGTGGGTGCAGGCGGTGACGTTGTTGCCCACTTTGAAGTTCGGGAAATCGTCTGCGCGCGGCATCGCATAGTCCATGTAGCTTGCAGTCAAAAGCTGCCCGCTTTCCGGATCGTAAATACAGTCTTCAAGCAACGCCTGACCGAGGCCTTGCGCGAGCCCACCATGAACCTGGCCCTCAACAATCATCGGATTGATGATGTTGCCGAAATCGTCCATTGCGGTGAACGCGCAGATCTCGACCTTGCCGGTTTGCGGGTCGACTTCAACCTCGCAAATGTGCGTTCCCGCCGGATAGGTGAAGTTGGTGGGGTCGTAAAACGCGTTCTCGTTCAAGCCCGGTTCCAGCTTGTCGAGCGGGTAGTTGTGGGGCACGTAAGCGGTCAACGAAACGCTGGCAAATGGCACCTTCTTGTCCGTACCCTTCACGATGAATTCACCATTGACGAATTCAATATCGGTGTCGCTCGCCTCAAGCAGATGCGCCGCAATTTTCTTGCCCTTGGCGATGACTTTGTCCACCGCTTTCACAATCGCCGAACCTCCCACTGCAAGCGAGCGCGAGCCGTAGGTTCCCATGCCAAAGAGCACCTTGCTGGTGTCGCCGTGATTGATGGTGACATCATCAATCGGGATGCCCAGCTTGTCGGCAACGACTTGTGCGAACGTTGTCTCGTGACCCTGACCGTGCGAATGCGAACCGGTGAAAACTTCAACCTTGCCCGTGGGATGCACACGCACTTCGCCCGACTCAAACAAGCCCGCGCGCGCGCCGAGCGCACCCGCGACGTTCGATGGCGCGAGGCCGCAGGCTTCGATGTAGCTCGAATAACCCAAGCCGCGCTTCATGCCGCGCGCTTCCGACGCCGCGCGACGAGCGGCAAAGCCCGCCACATCGTGCATCTTGATCGCACCGTCGAGCGTTGCGTCGTAATCACCCACGTCGTACGTCAGACCCACGGGCGTGGCGTACGGGAAGGTGCGAATGAAGTTGCGGCGACGAATCTCTGCCGGGTCCATTTTCATGTCACGCGCGGCCACTTCGACCATGCGCTCGACGACATAGGTCGCTTCGGGGCGACCCGCGCCGCGATACGCATCTACCGGTGCGGTGTTCGTAAACACCGCTGTCACCTCAACATAAATCGAAGGCGTCGTGTACTGCCCCGCGAGCAAAGTGCCGTAGAGAATCGTCGGCACGGCCGTTGAAAACGTCGATAGATACGCGCCCATCGCTGCGGTCGTATCCACTCGGAAGCCAAGGAACTTGCCGTCCTTGTCCATCGCCAGCTGAGCCTTGGTCACATGATCGCGACCATGTGCATCCGACAGGAAAGCCTCGGTGCGATCAGCCGTCCATTTAATCGGTCGACCGACGCGTTTGCTCGCCCACACGAGCACTGTTTCCTCGGCGTACACAAATATCTTCGAACCGAATCCGCCACCGACGTCCGGTGCCACAACGCGCATTTTGTGCTCGGGAATCCCCAAAACAAACGCACACATCAGCAGTCGTTCGACGTGCGGATTCTGGTTGGCTACATAAAGCGTGTAGCTTTCGCTGGAGCGGTCGTACACCGCGTTGGCAGCGCGCGGCTCCATTGCGTTCGGTGCGAGGCGCTGGTTGATGAGTTCCAGCGTGCTGATGTGATGCGCTTTCTCAAACGCGGCCTTTACGCCCGCTTCATCGCCATGACCCCACGTGTAGCAAACATTGTTCGGTGCCTGATCATGCACCGCCGTCTTGCTGGCAGCGGCAGTACCCGTGCTCACGACTGCGGGCAAGATGCCGTAGTCAACGTCCATGACGTCGGCAGCCGCTCTCGCCTGCTCCGTTGTCTCGGCGATGACGACGGCAACGTGATCGCCGACATAGCGCGCTTTGCCAATACACAAAATCGGATGCGGAGGTTCGATCGCTGGAGTGCCGTCCTTGCTGGTGATGCCCCAGCCGCAGGGCAAGCCGCCAATCTTTGATTCTTCGATGTCTTTGCCCGTGAAGATCGCGACCACGCCTGGCATTGCTGCCGCCGCCGTTGAATCAATACCGTTGATCGTGGCGTGCGCATGCGGAGAGCGCACGAAAGATGCGTAGGTCTGGCGCGGCAAAATAATGTCGTCGGTGTATTGACCGTTGCCGGTCAAAAAGCGGTGGTCTTCTTTGCGCGTGACGCGTGCGCCGATGCCGTCTGTTTTCATAGGTTGCTCCTTACTACTTCATGGCAGCCAGGCCAGCTTTCACTGACGAGACGATGTTTTGATAACCGGTGCAGCGGCAAATATTGCCGTCGAGACAAGCGCGAATTTCCTCATCGCTTGGGTTCGTCAC
>JANXUB010000107.1 GCA_025352105.1 Burkholderiales bacterium
CAATCGAACCCCCGATGCGGTGCATCGAAGCGGCACCGGAGGCGGGGCCATCATCATCGACAAATATCCGCGCGCAGAGCCTGTGTCCTGCGCCTCGCTACGCTCCCCGCAGGACACAGTCTCTGCGAAGAACACCAAAACATCAAATCACGAATCAGGGCAGCGCTGTTCAGCTGTACGACACATCGAGTGCACAACTTAAATTAACTTCAAAGTTGTCTTGACAGTGGGATCCACTTTAGCCAGATCACCCTATCCGGACCTACAGCAAAGCGACCGCCGAAAAAACGGCTTGAAGGGCGTGATAGCGATGGAGTCACGATGACGTCGATGACGATGCAACAGGTCGCCTCATTGGGTTTCTTCGACGATTCGGAGCAGCGCACTGCGGCAGAGTCGAGGTTGTTAAATGAAGCCGGGTGGCGCGGCGCATGTTGAGCATTGTGGAGAGGCTCAAGAAACCGGACGCCATGGAAAGGCGATAGAAGTTTAAATCAAATTTGATTTCTTTTTAAACCGGAAACGAATGACTGAGTGAAATCCAGTGGAGAACGATTACCCAGCGCACTGTGCCGTCGGATCGTGTTGTAGAACATCTCGATGTAGTCAAAGATGTCAGCACGCGCCTCGGCCCGAGTTTTATAGTGACAGTGATGTACCTGTTCTTTCTTCAGGCTCGCCCAGAAGCTCTCCATGGGCGCATTGTCGTAGCAATTGCCCCGTCGACTCATCGACGCTCGCATGCCGAACTGCACCAATTCGTGTCGATATTCAAGACTCGCGTACTGGCTTCCTCGATCACTATGATGAATCAGCCCTGGCATAGGTCGCTCCTGCTTGACGGCCATCCAGAGCGCCTTTGACACCAGTTCAGTTCGCATGTTGTCCTCCATCGCCCAGCCGACGATCTTCTTGGTGAACAAGTCTTTAATTGCCGCCACATAGAGCCAGCCCTCATCGGTGGGCACGTAGGTGATATCGGTGAGCCAAACCTGGTTGGGCGCGTCTGTTTCATCGAATTTCTGTTCCAGCAAATTGGGCGCAATCGGTAGCGTGTGATTGCCATCGGTGGTGCGCACAAAACGGCGTTTGTGGCGGCAGCGCAGCCCCAGGCGAGAGCGAAGTCGCTTCACCGTGGCCAGCGAGCGTACAAAGCCCATCTCAGCGAGTTCCGCGCGCAGGCGTTTGGGTCCGTAGCACTCCCGGCCTCGTGCGTGCGCGGCGCGTGCTGCCACCTCCAGCGCCGTGGTGTCGGGATCTGGCTTGGCGCTACGCCTTTGCCATTCATAGAAACCTGAGCGCGATGCTTCGAGCACGCGGCACCACGTATTGACGCTGAAGGACCGAGCCCGATCGGCGAGCGTAAGTTGAGCCTGAATAAACGCGTACTTCACTTGGACTGCTTCGCAAAGCGGCTACTGCACGCACCAGCTGTTGCGCGGTGGCCTTTTTTAAAATAGCTCGCTCCTCACAGGCGATGGCGAGCTCACGCTTCAATCGACTCACCTCGGCTTGCAGATCGGTCACCGGTTGCGTACGGTGAACATCAATCTTTGATAACGCGCCAGCGCGTGCATCCAGAATCAACTTCGAATAGGTCTTGACCGACAAGCCCAGCTTGCGTGCGGCTGCCGTGACACCCATCCCTTCCGAGATTACAAGCTTGACCGCCTCAGCTCGATACCCGTGGGTAAAAACTCGTTTGGGTACTGATTGCATTTGTGACTCCTTGATTCAGTGAAAAATACCAAATCCGTGGCGTCCGTTTTAACGAGCTCCTTCCACTGGTTATTGCACTGAACACAAGTGAACCCATTGATGAGCTTTCGGCGCAGCACAAGGCGGAACCGCAAGCGTTCTGCCCTACGCGCTACGCGCTGAAGTTTCGCTTAAACCGCTGTCTTAGTTCGCTGAACCACTTCTGCGCATTTTGATGCGCGCCCTTCCTCGCTAAGTACCCGCGGCAACACTGATGGCGTGCGCCAATGCGTGAGCAATGATTGAGGCTTCGAGGCCTTTACGCCAAAACAGCGCTCCGAACAGCATGCCGGGAACTGCATTGCCGAAAAGGATGTAGGCGACCACTTGTGGGGTGAGCGGAACGCCCATCGCTACCACGGCGGGAAGGTGGCCTGCACCGAACAGCAGTCCGGCGCACAAGATGGCCCCGACAACGTATTTATCTCGGGGTAGCCCCTTGCGCCGCTGAATGAATCTCCACGGTAGCCAAACCAATGCGCTCATTAAGCCCCACCGCATGAGCACCTCTTCGGTCACGCCACCATATAGCAGTTTCGCCGCCAAAGGGATGTCGAACGCCTGGCCTATTTTTGCAATCTCTGCGGGCGCGACTTTCGTCAAAACAACGAGTAACACGCCGACAATGCAACCGACGATAACAGCGGCCAAGACCTGCGGCTTTAACGCCGCCCAGACATCACCGCCCGAAAGCGCAGCTTCAGTCGCTGGCGCGCCCAGACCAAGCTTTTTCGAAAGCGAGACGCCCGCCCACACCGCCAGCCCGACCATGAGGGCGCTTTGCAGCGCGCTCGCGCCAATGGCGATCCACAGAGGTACACGAGCGCCGGTGCGCGCATGAAGCTGCGGAATCACCGTGAACGTGACGATCAGCACGCCGATCATTGCCGCGAACCACAACGTGGCTCCCAGTCGTAACTTGGGATTGTTCACAAGAAAATCACTTCGAATTTTTTCATTGCAGGGCGTGGCGTTTGAGGCTGATTCGTTGATGGCGGAATATTGAAGCAGGGTAGCGCAACGTCGGTCTGTCGCTCAGCCCGTAGCCAACTGCGTCAATATGCCGCATGATGCCAGCAAACACATTAACGGCACACATGACGATAAGGGTGCCGTAAGAACAGGCGTTCACAAGCCACTCTTGGCGCTAACATAAAATTTTCTGGAATCACGAAAAAGCAATGATGAGAGAACGCGAAGTCTGTCTTGCGAACGCTGCCTCTCAAGTGGTGCGCAGAGGCTCGCGTTTCAGTGGACATGCTCCAGCATCGGATCGCCGAATTTCGCTGGTATCGGCCCGGTGGCTCAAGTCCGTTTGGCCAAAGCCGTGAAGTGCTGTTCAGTGAGGGCGACGCTCGTGCGCGACTCGACGTTTTCACCAACACGAGGAAGCGCTGCGGGTATGTCGAACAGCGCGATTAAGCCTATCGAGGAAGACGTTCATCAGATCGCCACGGATCCGCCCAGCAAGCGCTTGGTTCGTCGATTCAAGCCGACAAGCTACCCGCGCAACTGGAGTCATCTCCGACTCATCCATCCTGGGGCCGCGGCCTACGTCTGCCAAGAGAACGTGTGCGGTATCCCTCATTTTGCGCTTGGATGGCGTCACTTTGATGGCACGTTTACGCTCGGCGCTGAAAGCAACAACATCCCGGGCGCGCGATTAATCACGATTCGATTGGCGCTCACGCGTTTAGACATCCAAAGCCCTCGAACTGCAAGCCAACGAAATTGCGGATACGCTGTAAGCGTTGGCACAATCGAGCGGACGCGCAAATACGACAAGAGCACGCGTGGAGTCGTAGACATGGAGCGCTGGCGATCTGCGACTTGTTCGCGTCTACCGACTCACCTGACGGCCTCTAACTCAGTGAACTACTCGGCCGCTTCAGCCTTCCGTAGTTGACATCCTCCCCGCCCTAAAGGACCGGGAATCCTGCGGCGTCCGAGGGTGGCATGGAGCCGCCTCGGATTGAACCTGTTCGATTTCCGTTGAGTACTTAGAGGACGGTAAATTGAGATGGAATTAGAGAGAAACAAAGCGGGCAAGGTGAAAGTTGCGCGTCGCATTTTCACGCTGGAATACAAGGCCGAAGTGGTTCGGCACAAAAAGGCGGAGAACCTCACCTTTGCTGAAACAGGCAAGAAGTTTGACCTGTTGCCCAAGCTCGTGCAGCAGTGGGAGAAGCTCTACCAGGCAGGCGCACTGACCCAGGGTGCTGGACGCCGCGCGGTGTCGCCTGAGCAGGCCGAGATCGGGCGCATGAAGAGTGAGCTCTCGAGGCTTAAGATGGAGAACGCCACCTTAAAAAAAGGAGCAGCGTATTTTGCGCGGGCGTCGCTGTGAAATACGCCTTCATCGAAAGCGATCTGGTGGTTGAATTTCCGATGGGTTTGGATTGACTATTTTGGTGTGCTTTCCGGTCTCATGGTGAGATAGATTTTTCCGCTGAGCCACTCCTCGTCCTGTTCGGACAAGAGCGCGCTGACCAGCCGCAAGCAGCTCTCGGGGTTGGGGAACAAGGTGGCCACCCGGGTGCGTCGTTTGATTTCTTTGTTGAGCCGCTCCAGCCCGTTGGTGGTGCGCATACGCACCCGGTGAGGCTCAGGCAGCCCAAACACCGCAAAGCCCTCTGGCAGGTTCTCCTCGGCCCACTTGGCGAGCATCGGATGTGCCGTTTGCCAAAGCTTGACCGCGCGCTTTAATTTCTCGTTGGCCTCATGGACGTCGCCTGCGGTGAAGATTGCACGGATCGCGCTCGCCACCGGCCCTCGATCATCCAGGCGCGTGACGTACTTGCCCGCGTTCTGTTGTAGATGGAACTGACAGCGCTGCCACGGCACCGAGGGCAGCACCGCACGCCTGGCCGCCCGCAGCCCCGCATGATCATCGCTGACGATGTATTTGACCCCGGTGAGCCCCCGCGCGGTCAAACTCTCCAGAAACGCTCTCCAATGCACTTCAGCCTCCGAGAGCGCCACCGATACGCCGAGCACGCGGCGTTTCCCGGTCTCGTCAATCCCCAGCGCGATCAGAACGGCACAGTCAACAACCTGGCCGCCCGTGCGCACCTTCTCGTAGCGCGCATCAAGCACCACATACGGTGTTGCGCCAAGGGATCGGTTGCGCCATGCCGCTAAGCCCTCATCGAGTTTGGCAACACAGCGGCTGATCTGCGTGGAGCTTAAATTGATCTCCGGGCCGACGAGCTTTTGCAGCACGGTGATGACTTTACGGCCCGATACGCCTTGCACGTACATCTCGGCCAAGGCCAGATTCATCGCTTGCTCGGAGCGCGAGCCTTTCTCCAGCGCGCTCGGGTAGAAGCCACTGCCTCGCACTTGCGGCACGGAGAAGTCGATGGCTCCCAGACGCGTCAGCATCGTCTTGTTCTTGAAACCGTTGGCGTGATCCACGCGGGCTGTACTCCTCTCAAACGGGGCGGCTTTCAAATACGCGGCCCGCTCAATCACGCTGGCTTCGTTGACCAGGAGTCGCAGCGCCTCGGCTGCACCGTCAAGGCCGTGCTCCAGTAGGTGCGCGTAGGCCTCTTTAAGTGGATTCTCAGTGTCTGTTCGTAGCATCATGGCTGAATTCTTTCTGTATCGGGCGTTGCTTCGGGAGGCTGCTGCGCCAATGAAATTGCGTGCCGCAAGTCCGGGGAGTGGCTCGCTTCGCTCGCCTTCCCATTAAAAATAATTTACAGAAAGAATGTTGCACTACCCAGTTTCCCCAGCGTCAGCCGCAGCAAAGCCATCGCCGTGGTGAGAAAAAGCCAGCAGGCTTTGCTCGCCGCGTAACGGGCTGCTTGCCTTCCGCCAGCGGCTCCCGCCCCTCAAAAAGTCTCACGCCGCAAGCTCAATCCCATTGAGTTTCACTTCAGCATCCGGAAATTTCGCGACCAGTTGAAGGTCGCCGCCCATCGCGCGGATGTACTCGCGCAACGTGCTCACATACATATCTGGACGGCTCTCAGTTTTTGACACTGCGGCCTGATCAATCTTGAGCAAACTAGCCAGCTCCACTTGTGTCATGTGTCGGCTTTTGCGCAATTCCTGCAAGCCCATCTCAAGCAACATCGCCTCGGTGTGTGCCGACGAGCGCGCCTGCGCCTCCGGGCTCATCCGTGCGCGCAACGTACTGAATTTTTTAGCCATCAAGCAGCCCTTCCTTCCCAAGTTCATTCAAGTGTTCATCGTAAAGCCGGTCAGCCGCCGGAATGCTCACCACGTACCAACGGTCATCGCCCGTTTTGTCACCGCCCAGTAAGAGGATCGCCGTGCGCCGAGGATCAAACGCATAGAGCACCCGATACGGGCGACCGCGATGCTGAATGCGCAACTCGCGCATATGTTCGTGCCGCGAGCCATTGATGCCGCTGCTATGCGGAAAACCAAGATTCGGCCCCAGCACTTCCAAAAGTCCCACCGACGCGCTCACACTTTCCTGCTCGGACTCGTCAAGCGACGACCACCAGAGGTCAAGTTCGTCGGTGTATTCAACGTTCCAAGTCAAGACTCAAATATAAACCAAGACACATATTGCATGCAGGGCATATTGTTTGCCGGTGGAGCACTGGCTATGGTGTCAACGGATTCGTGCAGCGAAACGCCGTTGCGCGCGACTGAACCTAGCGATTCGTCGATGAACTATCCGCACTCCGATTGCCTTGGTTGCGTTACAACTTTATTCGCTATGCCTTATCTAATATGGGCTAAGAGCCTTTTATGTGCAAAACCGACTTTAAGCAAAAATAAGTGGATAGCCCAAATGAAATAACGGTTCTGGCTTAGAGCTGTTAGGTATTTGTGCCCGATTGATTTCATGCAGAGAGGCAGAAAACTATGAAAGAAAAGCGTATTTCCAAGCCTACCCACAAAGCTGATGTGCCCGACGACGTGGCCAATGCGGGTGCTGTGACTGCCTTTTCGGACACAGCCACAAAGCATCGCGGCGTTGAAGAGCTCCGCGTAAAACGCCGGCGGCCACTCAAAGCGGAAACAGATCGCAAAAAACAAATCGCGCTTCGCCTTGACGCCGATGCGCTCGCTTGGTGTCGGAGCCTCGGCACTGGCTGGTAGACCCGCATGAATGAGGTTCTTAAAGTTTATCGTGACGTTGCGGTTTGATCGTCCACGGGCGGTGCGTCTAGTCCAATAGGAGCCCCCCCGGCTTTGCCGGGGAGGCAGTAGTAGTTTGACGTATACGGGGGGTGTCCATCGCAGAAACTACCAATCGTGAGCCGCCAAGCACATGAAAGGAAGAACTGGATGGACAGAATCGAAAGCCTAAATCACACGAAGTGGGACTGCAAGTATCACGTGGTGTTTATCCCGAAGTGTCGTAGAA
>JANXUB010000133.1 GCA_025352105.1 Burkholderiales bacterium
GCACCCGGGTGGCCACCTTGTTCCCCAACCCCGAGAGCTGCTTGCGGCTGGTCAGCGCGCTCTTGTCCGAACAGGACGAGGAGTGGCTCAGCGGAAAAATCTATCTCACCATGAGACCGGAAAGCACACCGAAATAGTCAACCCAAAACCAACAACTTATCCACAACCCCGAAACCACGTAACGAAAGAAATTTCGCGAAATTACAGAAAATTTGTTGCTTTATCATCTTTCCTGCGTAGAGTTGTGCTTTTTGTGTGTCTGCATACGCTGGCGTAGGTGCTGCGTCTTGCATCGGAATATACGTTCCAAGCATTACTGTGCCTTGTGCGGGTGCTTCTGTGATGACCGTTTCTCTTGCCAGGGAGGCAGTTGTCGCGCATAAAGAAATACCTATTAGCGCGAATATCGCGGCTATCGGTGTTGATTTCATTCCTAAGTCTCCTTGATGAACCGAGCAAAATACTCGCCGTTAAGGCTATCATCAAAAAATGACAATATCATTGTACATATGCAATTGTCCTAGAATAGGAAAATTCTTGGCCGATCTCTTGCATGAACTGGTTCGCGTTGACGTAAGGATTCAGTTTGCGCAGATCTCCATATAACCGAGCATACGTACGTCAACGCTCAGTTTATTCATCGCTCAGGAGAGTTGCCTGTTGAATTGGCCGTTTCGTCGGTGGTGCTCGAAGCGTAGAACCTTTGTTCAAAATAGCGGTAAGCCAGCATCACAAGCCCGATGGTGGTGACAAACCAGACCAGCAACGCAATAATTTCGGTGGACGAATTTAGCAAGCCCACCTGCGGCCTAACGGAGTGCTAGGGCTCGGCTTTCGACTTTGGTATAGAAAAGACGAGCAAGTATAAAAACGACAAGCAGCCACAACCCTAGCCCAGCCACCAATGCATGCGGATCCCGCTCACGCATTCCTGGAAAGAATCGATCAAAAAGCAGCAGGAGCGGGAAGTGGCAGAGGTACATCGCGTACGACCACAGCGCGAACTGCGTGACCACGCGGACAAGCATTTGGCCCGTTTGCAGACGATGCATCATCGACGCACCGGGTAGCAACAGTGCAGTACCGAGACCGATGATCGTTAGCGCCAACGCACCACAGATAGCTGGCCAAAATGCTACCGTCGGTGCTAGGTATTGGTTCGTCCTAACCAAATAGCCAACGTAGGTGATAGCGAGCACGCATAACGCTGCTCCGAATAACGCGCAAAACCTCGCCGTCACCTTTGAGACGCCCCCCCGAACCCGAGCCGCTGTCAACACGCCGATGGCGATCGCGTCGAGTCGGAAGACGGTGAGTTTGCGCAAACCAGCGTCCCATTCGTAACCTTGCGTGACGCTCCACGCGGCTCGTACCACAGGTGACACTACAACCAAAATCAACAACCAAAGGCGAAATCGCGCGCCCACGATGCCGGATTTGCCCTCGAACCGGAAACTCAGCGCGGCCGCAATCGCTGCGCTCAGGTAGAACCATTCCTCAACCGCCAAACTCCAGCTCTCCGCGAAGAAAGTGCTGGCGGGTGGCGTGATGAGCGACTGGCTGAAAAACACGTAACTGCCGTTGGGCACGCGATCGTGGGCAAACCACCACGCGATGAACAGGTTGATTACCAGAAAAGTATAGTAACTCGGCAAAGTTCGCCACGCCCGACGCAGCCAGAACCGGCTCGCCGTCATGCGTCCTTCTGCGACCGCGAATAGGCCGGGCGCGATCAAAAATCCGCTGAGCACAAAAAATATTTCGACGCCTGTGGTCGCCAGCATCACGCCTGGCAGAACCAATGCCGGAATCGTTGCTGCCGCGTACATCATGCCGTGCGCGAGCACCACCATGATCGCCGCCGTCGCCCGCAATACATCAAGCCCGAACAGGCGCTCCGGTGCCACGCTGAGTCCGCTCACCGACGACGATCCCGCCACAGTCGCCACCATTCAGCAAATGGTGCTGTCAACGCTTCACTCGCCGACGAGTGCGGCTCGCCATCATGCTGGGTCAAGCCAGTCGTCGGAAACTCGTTTACTTTGGGATGATACGCGGTACGGAACAGATAGTCCCAAATCGGGAAGAATGAGCCGAAATTGCGATTCCAGTGCTGCGGCTCAATCGAGTGATGCACGCGGTGATATTGCGGCCCCATGATCAGACGGCCGACTCCGCCCAATGACAAGCGCACGTTCAAGTGAATGAAAAACGGCCACGCGGCGAACAGGGTGCCAATCATCGCGAACCGCGTTGGCTCCACTTGCAGCACGAAAGCGAGCGGTAACAGCACCACCAGCGGTCGCAGCGTTTCCTCCAGCCAGTGGTGTCGCGCAGCTGAGGTGACGTTCAGAGCGCGCTCGCTGTGATGCAGTCGATGGATCGCCCATAACGGCGACCAGGTGTGTTGCGCACGATGCCACCAGTAATAGAAAAAGTCGTAAACCAGCGCAAAAAATAGTGTCTGTGCAAGTGCGCCAAGGAACGTCTGCCCCCAGCTCACATGCAGCAACGCGACGCCGGTTGAGGGAAGCCAATGCGTTAATAAGGGTGCCAGCACGACGAGCGAAATCAGATACACCGGCAGGTAAGCGATGTTGAAAAGAATGCGTCGCGCGGGCTGTCGCGGCTCGGCGGGTTTAAGCCATTCGAGCACTAGGCCGACGCCGGTAAAAATGGCAATTACCAGCATAGGCAATATGGCAGCGAGGATTTCGTGTATCAGTTCCATCGTCCCGATGGTGGAAAATCTGGAGTGTCGACCACGACGACTGCGGTAGTTGCAAGTGGTTGCATGAAGGACTTATGTTACCTGCCCTTGTGTTGAACGCGGTGTTAGCTCGTGAGTGAACCGCGCGCGAGGGATGGGCGCGATTGGTGGGTGCTGGCGGCGCTGCTGGCAGTGACTGGGTGGGCATTGCTGCCTTCGCTGCATGGCGAATTTGTCACCGATGATTACGTGTTTCTGACGACGTCGCGCATGGTTGATGCGCCGTGGCAAGCGTTCTGGCAACGGCATTTTTACGAGCCGCTGTATTTTCGTCCGATGGGACTCGTTGTGTGGTGGTTGACCGAGCGATGCTTCGGGCTCAATTACGCATGGCACGCTGCCTTCAATGCGGCGGTGCATCTGACCAACGTCGCTTTGCTGTGGGTGCTTTTGCGCCGATTTACATCCGGCGTCGTGGCGCAGGTGATCGGCGTCAGCTGGTTTGCGCTGGGGCCGTTGAGCTTCCCGGCGGTGTTGTGGCTGTCGGATCGGTTTGACTTATTGGCTGTGCTTTTTTTGCTGGTCTTGTTGCTGGCGGCTTCGTCTGCCGGACGGACGGCGCGAACGGTGGCCGTATTTTTGGCCGCACTGGCCGCGTGCTGGAGCAAGGAATGGGCGGTTGCTGGATGTTTTGCCGTGATGTTGAGGTTGGCGTGGATCGGTTGGCGTGCGCGCGGCGGTCGATTTGCGATGGCTGCATGCGCTCTGTTCGCGGCGATGGCTGTTGCGTGGGTGGTGCGAATTTTGGTGCTCGACCGTACGGCGACTTCGCTCGTGGCGAGCGCGCTGAACGTTGGCGGCTTGAGTGCGGGCGTGTCGACTTGGGCAATGGCGGGCGGACGCATTGCGGGGGCGCTCGGCACGGGTTGGCCGGCGGGGATTTTTGCCGTCGTGTGCATGTGTTCGCTGGTTTCATCTGCATGGAAAGGAGCGACCGGCCGACGATCATTGCTCCTGATCACGCTCGTGGCGGCACTGCTCGTTGCAATCAGTCTGCCGCAAACACTGACAGTGAGCGGCTACATTGGCTTGATCGACGCTGGGATTTTCGGTGCGGCGACGACGGCGCGATTTTTCTACGGACCAATGGCAGCACTGGGTGCAATCGCCGCCATTACGCTTTCGGGGATTGGCTGGAGCAGCCAAATTCGTTGGTTTGCATTTGCTGTGTGTGGGGCTTGCGCTTTGGCGTTTGCGGTCAAAGCCAATCTCGCCGCAATTCGATTTTCAGCTTGGACTAACCAGGAAATCGCACCTTTTTCTAGTGCAGCGGCTGCGACAACAGATGCGATTGCCAAAGGCGGAAGCGAGCCGTGCGTCGTAGTTTTTTTTGGAACGCAAACCCAACATCCGTACTTCCGCATGTTCTCAGACGTCACTGTCAAGGCGCGCACTACATCGCCCAACAGAACGTGGGCATGTCACGTTATGACCGAAAGCACGCCGTGGTTGTTCGCGTTTCCGTCGAGTGTTCAGCCTGCCAATTTAGCGTTGCGTGAAGTTCCTTACATCGGCAATCAGCCCAAACGAGATTTACTTTGGAGCGGTATCCGCTATCGTTATCGATTGCCCGTGAGCGACTTAACCATGCTGCCAAACGCGCGCTTTTTTGACTGGCAAACAGATCGCTTTGTCGATGTGACAGACGCGGTTCGCTCGGGTGCGCGGGAGGCGGGCTCGAAAGATTGGTAGTGTTTCACGTGAAACATTTCGTACCCATAAGGCACGAAGTGGTCCATTGACCTTAACCAAAGGAGCGATACCTCCTGCCGGTAGCGCAAGCACAAGTCAGGTGCCGGAATGCACGAAGTGGTCGAGTGGCTTGAACCAAAGGTCAAATACCTCCTGCCGATAGCACAAGCAAGTTGGTGTGTTGCGCCGGTTGGTAATCGATCCAGCAAATCCCTCGGTAGAATACATCCTCCTTTTCTGGCGAATGTTTCACGTGAAACGTCTGTCGCAACACCCAAAAATGATTTTTCCCGACCGTTTTGATGTGATCGTCGTCGGCGGCGGCCATGCTGGTAGCGAGGCCGCACTGGCGGCTGCGCGTGCGGGGGCGAAGACGTTGCTGTTGACGCACAGCATCGAAACCTTGGGCCAGATGAGCTGCAATCCGTCTATCGGCGGTATCGGCAAGGGACATCTGGTCAAGGAAGTGGACGCACTCGGCGGTGCGATGGCGATTGCCACGGACGAAGCGGGCATCCAATTCCGCATCCTGAATTCGTCAAAAGGCCCGGCGGTCCGGGCGACGAGGGCGCAGGCGGATCGAGTTTTGTACCGCGCGGCGATTCGTCGGCGCATCGAAATGCAGCCCAACCTGACGTTGTTTCAGCAGCCCGTGGATGACGTGATGGTGGTTGGCCCGAGTCACGGCGCGGGTTCCCCGCGGGTGACAGGCATTAAAACCCAGATGGGTTTGGTCTTTGAAAGCGAAACCGTTGTGCTCACGGCGGGTACTTTTCTCTCCGGGCTGATCCACATCGGCCTGCAAAACTATACAGCGGGCAGGGCGGGCGATCCGGCAGCGTCGACGCTCGGTGCGCGCCTGAAAGAAATGAAGCTGCCGCAGGGTCGCCTCAAAACGGGTACGCCGCCGCGCATCGACGGCAAAACCATTGATTATTCAAAAGTCGGCGTTCAACCCGGAGACGATCCCGCGCCCGTGTTCAGTTTTATGGGTAACCGCGCGATGCATCCGCAACAGATGCCGTGCTGGATCACGCATACGAACGAGCGGACGCACGAGATTGTTCGTTCCGGGCTTGATCGCAGTCCCATGTTTACGGGCGTGATCGAGGGCGTTGGGCCGCGCTATTGCCCGAGTATCGAAGACAAGATTCACCGGTTTGCCGACAAGACAAGTCATCAGATCTTCCTTGAGCCTGAGGGCCTGACGACACAGGAAATCTATCCAGCGGGCATCTCAACTAGCCTGCCATTTGACATTCAGCTCGCGATGATTCGCAGCATGAACGGGCTGGAGGCTGCGCACATCCTGCGGCCGGGGTACGCGATTGAGTACGACTACTTCGATCCCCGCCAGCTCAAGCAGACGCTCGAAACCAAGTATCTGGAGGGTCTTTTCATGGCCGGACAGATCAATGGCACGACCGGGTATGAAGAGGCAGCAGCGCAGGGGCTGCTCGCGGGCGTGAACGCGGCGCTCAAATCCAAAGGCAAAGACGGGTGGTGTCCGCGTCGAGACGAAGCCTATCTGGGCGTACTCGTTGATGATCTGACGACGCAAGGCGTGACCGAACCGTATCGCATGTTCACGAGTCGTGCCGAATACCGGCTGCAATTGCGCGAAGACAATGCCGATATGCGTTTGACGGAGCAGGGCCGTGCGTTGGGCTTGGTGGATGACGTCCGCTGGGATGCATTCAACCGTAAGCGCGATGCTGTTTCACGTGAAACAGAACGCCTGAAATCGACGTGGGTGAATCCGGCTTTGCTTTCCAATGAGCGTGCAACCGAATTGCTCGGAACTACGATTGAGCGGGAATATAGTTTGTTTGATTTGTTGCGGCGACCGGGGGTGACGTTTGCGGCGGTCGATGAATTGCGCTCGGAGTTAGGTTTGAAAGCCAAGTCGGATTCGGCCCCCTCTCCCCTGGCGGGAGAGGGTTGGGGAGAGGGGGGCGTTGCCACGCCGAACCGGGTCGATTCTCCATTCCAAACCACCCCTCACCCTAACCCTCTCCCGCAAGGGGAGAGGGGACAGATCGAGGAACAAGTCGAAATCACCGCCAAATACGCTGGCTACATCGACCGCCAGCAGGACGAAATTGATCGCCAGTCGGCCAACGAAAATATGCGGCTGTCGGCGGACATCGATTACTCTCAGGTGCGTGGCCTGTCGAAAGAAGTGCAAATCAAGCTCGCCGCGCAGCGTCCCGAGACGCTCGGGCAGGCGGGCCGAATCTCTGGCGTTACGCCTGCCGCGATCTCGCTGCTGCTCGTCCATCTGAAAAAAGGTCGGCTGGCGGAGCTGGTGGCGTGATCCGCTTTTTACCGTCCAACCTCGATTCCGCTGCGCTTCATCGAGGCTACGGTGATCGCACATGAATGAAAACAAAACCGGCGCCCGCCCAAGCGTGCGCCCCGGCATCAACCCACAAGGCCAAGGCATGACCACTTCCGCAGGGCTCCGGCCCGTGATCGACCGTCCGCTCAAGCGCGACCAGATCGAATTTACCCCTGAGCTACGCGCCGAACTGCGCGCCACGCTCGACGCGGCGCTCACCGAAATGCACATCAAGGCGAACGACAAGCAGAAAAACCAGCTTGTCGAATCACTCGCATTTCTTTCCGAATGGAATGCTGTGATCAATCTCACGGCCATTCGCGAGCCGCAGGCGATGCTCATTCAGCACATTCTCGACTCCGCCTCGATCCTCCATTTCATCCCGAAAGAGGCAACGACGCTGCTCGACGTGGGTTCCGGTGGCGGCTTCCCGGCGCTGCCAATCGCCGTGCTTCGCCCTGATCTTGAGGTCGTCAGCATTGATTCAGTCCGCAAAAAGACGGACTATGTGAACAAAGCCGCCGAAGCTTTGGCCATCGGAAATCTGTCCGCCGTTCACGCGCGCGTTCAGGATCACCCGGTCACTTACGACGTGGTGATCAGCCGTGCCTACGCATCGCTGCGCGATTTTGTGATCTCCGCACAAGCGTGCGTCTCGCCGGACGACGACGCGCTCGTGCTTGCGATGAAAGGCAAGTTCCCGTCTGACGAGGTCGCCGAACTCGCCGGAAGCGGTTGGGTCGTGGATCGTAAGCGGGCGCTCACTGTGCCGCATCTTGAGGCTGAACGGTGCTTGCTTTGGTTGGAGCGGGCGTAGATGTCAGGCCTAAGTAGGGTGGGCACCCCGTGCCCATCAACGCTGACAGAACAATCGTGATGGAGCATTGGATTTTGGGGGTGTTGATTTTCGCTTGGCAAGCTTACGCCGCGTACGTCGTTTGGGCCGTTCAACGCTCCGGCCAGTACACCCGAGGACAGACTCTTGCGCAATTGGCGCTAGCGACCACTATACCGTTGCTCGGTGCAGCGGCGGTTCATCTGATGCTGCTCTCGAACACGGTGACGGCGCCCGGCTCAGGCGACAAACATGCCGCGCAAAAGGATCATCTCGCCCCAGATCTTACTGGCAACCTTCCGCATTCCGGAGACGGCGAATGACCGGCATCAACGACCTCCCATCGCTCATCATTGCGACACTGATCTTCCTCGCCATTCCCGGCCCTGGCACGATCAAATTGCTGACGTCGGTAGCCGAGAAAAACGGTGGGCCGAAGGCGGGCGTTTGGAGCGCATTGGGGCTGATGGCGGGCGACACCGTGTGGATGGTGCTGGCGCTGTCCGGAGTGGCCGCGCTGGCGGCGGCGTATCCGCGCGCGTTTGATTTTCTGCGTTATGCCGGGGCTGCGTATCTGGCGTGGATCGGCTTCACGTTGATTCGTGACGCCAAACAAACATTTGGCGCAGGAACGGTGTCTTCGTCCATCGCGATTGACGGTCGCGGCCCGTGGCAGTGGTTCAGCGAATCCATGCTGGTGACGCTTTCGAACCCGAAGACGATTGGCTTCTATGTCGCGTTCTTTCCGCTATTTATTGACGCCACGACGTTTGACGGACTCGCCACCTATGCACGCATGATGAGCGTCGTGCTCGCGCTCTGTTTTGGCTACTGTCTGTGGCTCATCGCGGTTGCTCAATTTGGCAAGCGCGTATTCGCCAAATATCCCGCAGCGAGCGCGTGGCTCAAGCGGCTTGCTGGCGTGGCGCTGATTGGGTTTAGCGTGAAGTTTGCATTGCAAAAATGAGCATGATGTGTGGGAGCGGTTCCACCGCGAAGGTTGTCATGCGCTACGCCGAAATCGCGATGCGATCGCGATGAAATCGCTCCCACAAGAACCGGGTAGAAAACAATAATGATTAGAACCATCGCCATCGCCAACCAAAAAGGCGGCGTCGGCAAGACGACTACCGCTGTCAATCTTTCGGCCTCGCTCGCGGCGCACAACCGTCGCGTGCTGCTGATCGACGTTGATCCTCAGGGCAACGCGACGATGGGCGCGGGCGTCAACAAAAACGCGCTGGAGCAAAGCGTTTACACCGTGTTGCTCGGTGAAGCGGGACTGCTCGACGCTCGGGTAAAAGCGCAGGGCGGCTTCGATCTGATTCCGGCCAATCGCGAACTCGCGGGCGCCGAGATCGAAATGGTGTCGATGCCGGATCGGGAGATCAAGCTCAAAGACGCGATCCATACGTTGAAGGCCGCGATTTCTGCGGTTGCAGATCAGTACGATTACATCCTGATCGATTGCCCGCCGACGCTCAATCTGCTGACGCTGAACGCGCTCTGCGCCGCCGACAGCGTGCTGATCCCGATGCAGTGCGAGTACTACGCGCTGGAAGGTTTGTCCGACCTCGTGGGCACGCTGCGCAAGATGCAGCAGCACTTGAACCCGACGCTCGAAATTGAGGGCCTGCTGCGCACGATGTACGACGCACGCATGAGCCTGTCGCAACAGGTCGCGGCGCAGCTGGAACAGCACTTCGGCAGCAAGCTTTTCGCGACGATTATTCCGCGCAATGTGCGGCTCGCCGAAGCGCCGTCACATGGGCTGCCAGCGCTCTTGCTCGACAAGGCAAGTAAGGGCGCGCAGGCTTATATGCAGCTGGCGACAGAGCTGTTGGCGAAACACGAAAAAGCGCACGAAACAGCCCACGAAAAAGCGCAAGACGCTCCAGCAACGACATGATCGAGTTTGCTCATCCCGCGCCGCATGCGCTGCACACTGAGCGACTATCGCTGACGGATTTAGTGACGGCGGATTTCGTATCGACGTACGCAATGGACACGAACGAGGCGGTCATGAAGTACATCGGCGGCGCTGAGCAACGCACATTCGATGACTATTACGCCTTCATCACGCAGCGCCTGTCGCTGTGGATTGGCGAGCGATTTCACATGTGGGCGATGCGGCTGCATGGCCGTGACGAATTTCTCGGCTGGGTGATGATCAAGCCGATTCGCGACACGCAGCACGTCGAGGTCGGCTATCGCATGTTGCCGTCGAGCTGGGGCAAAGGCTACGCAACGGAGGCGACGCGCGCGGTGCTTGACTACGGATTCAATGTCGCCGGCTTGGATGAAATTACGGGCGTCACGCATCCCGACAACGCCGCATCGCAACACGTGCTGACCAAGTGCGGCCTCATGCGCGACGGCACTTTGAACTACAACGGCGGCGGTGAAATTCCGTTCTATCGAATGGCGCGATCAGACTTTGAAGTCGCCAACCGACGGTAGCGCGAGTAGGGTGGGCACCCCGTGCCCACAAAGCCGCCAAACAACACTCGGTGGGCAGAGGCTGCCCACCCTACTACTGAGAAGATAGAGACAACGCTATGGCAGTGAAACTTAAAGGCCTCGGCCGCGGACTCGATGCGCTTTTGATGCCGGAGCCGACGAAAGTCGACGCGCCCGCAGCGGGCATCACGTCGCTCAAAATCGGTGAACTCACGGCCGGCAAATATCAGCCGCGCCGCCGCTTTGATGATGCGTCGCTGGCCGAGCTGGCGTCGTCGATCAAGGCGCAGGGCATCATGCAGCCGATTGTTGTGCGCAACACCTCTAGCGGTAAACACGAAATCATTGCAGGTGAACGCCGCTTCCGCGCGGCGCAGCTGGCGGGACTTGTTGAAGTGCCGGTGCTGGTCAAAGACGTCGATGACCGCACGGCATTAACGCTCGCGCTGATCGAAAACCTGCAACGTCAGGACCTGAACGCCATTGAAGAAGCGCTGGGCTTGCAACGACTGATCGCCGAGTTCAATTTCACCCATGAACAAGCCGCCGAAGCAGTCGGCAAATCACGCAGCGCGGTGTCAAATCTGCTACGTCTGCTCGAGCTCGCCGCGCCCGTGCAGGATCGTGTGATGGCTGGCACGCTCGAGATGGGCCACGCCCGCGCGCTCGCGCCGCTGGCCAAAGACAAACAGATCATGCTCGCCGAAAAAATCGCGATCAACGGACTCTCCGTCCGCGCGACCGAGGCGCTGGTCAAAGAAGAAACCGGTGTCGATACCAAGAAGCGGCCCGGTATCCCGACCGCGCGCAGCAAGCAGGAAAAACTTGCCCTGCGCGATCCCGACCTCGACCGCCTGGAGACCGAGCTGGCCGACAGCCTCGGCACTTATGTTGTGATTTCGCATCAGGCGAACGGGCAAGGCGAACTGGTGATTCGCTACGCCAGTCTGGATCAGCTGGACGGGCTGATTACGCGAATGAAGCGCTAATTAGCTTTCGGGCAAAAGCGCCTTTGCTTAGGGGGTAGACGGTCAAAATGAAGTTTGTCGAGTTTTGTTATAAACGGCCTCTAGCCCCCATTCGGAAATGCTTTTGTCTAAAAAGCTGAACGGCCAAGGTTGGGGAAGTGAACGCGGCGGGCGAGTCCGACACTGAGCTTTCGGATTGAAGACGGAAACGGACGGCGACACGCAAAGCCCGACTTGTCTTAGCTGAAAAATCACTTGCTGAATCAATATTTAATCGTTTTACTCACTCAGCAAATCTATCTACATTCAAGTCCTCGCAACACACTCGAACTTCGCAAGGAACCACCATGTCAGCTGAAAGCAAATGCCCGATGTCCGCCGCACGTCAAACTCAATCGGCCAACGGTGCACGGTCGAATCGTGACTGGTGGCCGAACCAGTTAAACCTCAAGATGCTGCACCAGAATTCCGCGCAGTCGGATCCGATGGGCAGCGATTTTGATTACGCGAAAGAGTTCAAGTCGCTCGATCTGGATGCCGTCATCAAGGATCTTCACGCGTTGATGACCGACTCGCAGGACTGGTGGCCCGCAGATTACGGTCACTACGGGCCGTTTTTCATTCGCATGGCGTGGCACAGCGCGGGCACGTATCGCGTGACCGACGGTCGTGGTGGTTCGTCGTATGGCATGCAGCGCTTTGCGCCGCTGAACAGCTGGCCCGACAACGGCAATCTCGACAAAGCGCGTCGATTACTGTGGCCGATCAAGCAGAAGTACGGCAAGAAAATTTCGTGGGCCGACCTGATGGTTCTGACCGGCAACGTCGCACTCGAATCGATGGGCTTCAAGACCTTCGGATTTGCCGGTGGACGCGTCGACGTGTGGGAGCCACAAGAGGACATCAACTGGGGGCTGGAGACGACGTGGCTGGGCGACGAGCGCTACAGCGGCGACCGTGAGTTGGCTGATCCGCTCGGCGCGGTGCAGATGGGCTTGATCTACGTGAATCCGGAAGGCCCGAACGGCAAACCCGATCCGCTGGCGTCGGCGCGCGACATCCGCGAAACCTTCGCGCGAATGGCGATGAACGATGAAGAAACCGTCGCGCTCGTCGCTGGTGGGCATACGTTCGGCAAAACCCACGGCGCGGCCGATCCCGGCCACTATGTCGGTCGCGAACCGGAAGGCGCGAGCCTTGAAGAGCAGGGCCTCGGCTGGAAGAACAGCTTCGGCTCCGGCAAAGGTGTGCACACCATCACCAGCGGCCTCGAAGGCGCATGGACGACCAACCCCATCCAGTGGGACAACAACTATTTCGAGAACCTGTTCGGCTACGACTGGGAGCTGACGAAGAGCCCGGCCGGCGCGCATCAGTGGACGCCGAAGGACGCTTCTGCTGCGGGCACGGTGCCCGACGCGCATGATCCGTCCATTCGTCATGCCCCGATGATGTCCACAGCGGATATGGCGCTCAAGGTTGATCCAAACTACGCCGCGATTTCCCGTCGCTTTTACGAGAACCCGCAGCAGCTTGCCGACGCGTTTGCCAAGGCTTGGTACAAACTGATGCACCGCGATATGGGGCCGGTGTCGCGCTATCTCGGCCCGCTCGTTCCCGCTGAAACACAACTCTGGCAAGACCCCGTGCCCGCTGTGGATCACGCGCTGATCGATGCGCAAGATATCAACGCCTTGAAGGCGACAGTCCTTGCGTCGGGACTCACCGTTTCTGAATTGGTAACAACGGCCTGGGCATCATCGTCGACCTTTCGTGGTTCCGACAAGCGCGGTGGCGCAAATGGCGCGCGCATTCGTCTTGCGCCACAGAAAGATTGGGAAGTTAATAAGCCCGCTCAACTGGTCACAGTGCTCGCGAAACTGGAAGTAATTCAGCAGCAATTCAACGCTTCGCAAACAGGCGGCAAAAAAGTATCGCTCGCCGATCTGATCGTTCTCGGTGGCTGCGCTGCGGTTGAAGAAGCCGCGAAAAAAGCAGGGCAGGTCGTCTCGGTGCCGTTTACACCGGGACGCACGGATGCGTCACAAGCGCAGACCGACGTGCATTCGGTTTCGGCGCTCGAACCCAAAGCCGACGGCTTCCGCAACTACGTGAAGAGCACCGTCGACGCACCCGTTGCCGAGATGCTGCTGGATCGCGCGCAATTGCTCACGCTTTCCGCGCCCGAGATGACTGTGTTGATCGGCGGATTGCGCGTGCTTAGCGCCAACGTTGTGCAAGCCGCACACGGCGTATTCACAAAGCAACCCGGCGCGCTGACCAACGATTTCTTCGTCAATCTGCTCGACATGAGCACCACGTGGCGCGCGTCCTCGGCGGAGGGCGTATACGAAGGGCTGGACAGCAAGACGAACGCTCCGAAGTGGACAGCGACAGGCGTTGATCTGATCTTTGGTTCGAACTCGCAACTGCGGGCAATCGCGGAAGTTTATGCAACCGATGACGCGAAAGCGGCGTTCGTTGAAGACTTCGTCGCCGCGTGGACGAAGGTGATGAATCTGGATCGTTACGATCTCGCGTAATCGATTTGATCGGAGCATTCGGGCGACAACCCGGATGCTCGCGCGCCCCTCGCCGCGACTATTCCGATAAGAAACCTCTGTTTCGACCGACATCAGATTTTGGAGTCACCTCTAAAGGTCTTTGCGCCGTTAGCATCCCGCCGCAACAAGTGCTGTACGTAGCGGAACGCTGGCTGTCACTTCGATGCCCAGCGTCCATAAACTCCAAAGAACAGAGGGACAAAAAATATGTTTGACGCATTAATCCGCGAAGCGGCGACTCGATTTGGTCTGGGCGACAAAGCCCAGATGCTCGTACAAATGTTGTTGGCTTACATGACCAACAAAGACACCGGTGGCCTCGCTGGGTTCATCGACAAATTTAAGGGCGCAGGCCTTGGCGCGATGGCCAGTTCATGGCTCGGCGGCCATAGCGGCGCGCAATCGGTCACGCCGTCGCAGATCGAACAGGTGCTCGGTGGCTCCGGCGGCCTGATTGGTTCCTTGACTTCAAAACTGGGAATCACCGGTCCAACCGCGACCTCGGCCCTGTCGTTTTTGTTGCCCGCCATCATGGGCAAGCTTACGCCGGGCGGCACACTGCCGACCAGCATTCCGCATGATGTGATGGGCTTCATCGGCAGCGCGAAAGACATGTTGCTGGGCGGCGTGGGTGCTGCCGCCGGTATGGCCGGTGCGGGCGCACATGTGGCGGGCAATGCCGCGAAATCGGCGGGCGGCGGCTTGATGAAATGGTTGCCGTGGATTGTTGCGGCGCTCGCCGCGCTGTTTCTGCTCAACTATTGCAGCAAGCCTGCGGTTGATGCTGGAAAGAAGGCGGTCGAAGTAACGAAAGACGCCGCTGTCGCCGCAGCAGATGCCACAAAGAGCGCCGCAGGTGCCGCTGTCGATGCAACCAAAGCGGCAGCTGGCGCAACAGCCGATGCCGCCAAGGCAGTGGTCGACATGATCCCGACTGGAGCCGGCGCGTTGAGCAAAATGTTGAATGGTCTGCCGACGCTGAACGTGTATTTCGACACCGGCAAAACCGAGCTGTCGCCTGAGTGGGCAGCGAAGTCGGTCGACATCGTGAAATATCTCAAAGACAACGCAGCGGCAAAAGCGGTCGTCTCGGGCTTTCATGACCCATCGGGCGACAAGGCCGCGAACGAAGAGCTGGCAAAAAATCGCGCCAAGGCGGTCGCAGCAGCACTGGCCACAGCGGGCATTGCGGCCGATCGCGTGGTGATGCAAAAGCCAGTGGAATCAACTGGCACGGGCGGCAGTAATGCTGAGGCACGTCGCGTCGAAATAACGATCCAGAAGTAGCGGTAGTCTGCAATGCGTAACGTCCGATGAGCTCATCTCATCGGGGAAAAAAACGGGAGCTGAGGCTCCCGTTTTTTTCATCGCATTTCGAGCGCTAGTCAGCGCGCAAACTAGCGCGTCACCGCATCCCGATGCGAAATTTCCACCACGACCGCGCGCGAGGCGAGTTGATCAATCAGCGCTTCGGCTTTTGCCTTGTTGGCGGCGTCGAGATTGGCGTCCCACTCGTCAAGAAAGTAATAGCGGGCGCGTGTCTTCGCGACAATTTCTTCGAGCGTTGCGATCTGCCACTCGCCTGCTGAAAAGCCGAGGCGTTTAGCGATGGGCGTTTCGTCTTCTTCCTCAGCGTCGTCATCGTCGCTCACATCCGGCGCGTGGCTCGCCGCCGCTTGCGAAAACTCGAACGCGAGCCGATCCGTGGTCGGCCAGAAATACGCCTGCGACCCGAGTTCGCTCTTGAGCCACGCGAGCAAGGATGACTTGCCCGCACCATTGCCGCCGCGCACATTGATGCGCCCCTGGCTCATCGCGGGCAGCGTGGCGAGCAGCGCGCCCATGTCGCGCGCGGCCAGCGGCGTGGCGGCGGTTTTGTCGGCGCTGGCTTGTGTCAATTTGAGTGCGTTGTACTTGATGCGCTTGGTGAAACCGGCGTCGGGTGTCGGAGAAAAATGCTCCACCGCGCCGCCAATGCGCGCCCAGATGGCGATCAGATCGTTCCACCCTTCGGACAAGCTGAGCATGCTGTGCGCGAGATCAATTTGCCTCGGCAGCGTCGCCGCGAGTGCGATCAGAATCGCCGGATCGTCCTTGTTTTGCAGCGCGATGGGGGCAATGGCGCCGAAGATGATCACGAGGCTCACCACACCCGCCGCGCTGCTCAAACCCTCGCGCAACATGATGGCGTTGATCTGCGCCTTCAGCGCTTCACGCAGCCGCTGTTTGAACACGTGATTCCACACCCGATAGTTGTAGCGGTTGCCGCTCAAAATGTTGTCCCACGCGGTGTAGGTTTGCGCGGTCATGCGGTTGGTGAAGCGCTGGTTGGCGAGATACACGGCCGACACGCGTTTTCTCATGCCGTATTGCAGGCCCATGCACACGGCAAACACCAGCGCATACGCCACTGGCAGCCCCGCATCAATCTCCACGCCAAACACAATCGCGTTAAACATAAGCAGCAAAAAGAGCTTCAGTGCCGATTCAAGCTCATACATCAGCTCAAAGAAAATATGAAAAACTTCGTTGGTCAAAAACGGCTCGGCCGCAGCGCGCGCATCCTTGTCACCGAGCAGCAAAGTGCGGCCCTTGTTGTGCTGCGCGAAGCGATGCATGTAGCGGCCAAACGCGCCAAAGCCCGCCTGTTCGGCAAAAATCCAGCTGACTGCGCCCACGATGTAGCTCGTGACCTGACAACCCAGAATCAGGCCCAAATCTTTCACCAGAAATTCGTCGTTGATCACGTCGCGTCCGGCCTGAATCACGAGCCACGTTGTTGCGGCGGAGAGCAGCGCCTCGACCACCAAAAGCGTGAGCATCACGACAAACGGGCCGCACCACAACAGGCGTGCCAGTTGGTGGCGGGTGAGCGGAAGGCGCGAGGGGGTGGGCGTTGCGGACATGCCCAAGCGTAGCAGCGCAACGTACGTGGCGGCGAGTGAACGAATCTGAATTCGTGGCGTCAACGCGCCGAGGTTTGCGCGCGTTTGCTCGGTGACCGTACGCGGCCCAACCCGCTTCCACTACACTGCGCTGGCATATTTTTAAGGGCCTTTTTAATGAACATGTTCGTGAACAAATCGACATTCCTTGCTGCTGTTGCGCTCGCGCCGCTGCTCTTTGTCAGCCCCGCTCATGCAGACCTGGCGCTGGCGACGTCCAAAGGCTGCACCGCGTGTCATCAGACGGAAAAAAAGGTCGTCGGCCCGGCGTACAACGCGGTCGCAGCCTGTTACGCCAGCAAAGACGCAACGGCCATGGCCGCGTCCAAAGCCAAGGTTGCGAAACATGTCAAGGAAGGCGGCGCTGGCACGTGGGGCCCGATCCCGATGCCTGCACATCCGGCCGTATCGAACGACGATATCAACAAGATCGTTGATTGGGTGATGGATCAAAAAGGCGGCGAATGCCCGAAAGAGTTCAAGAAATCGTAACCGCGTCTCCGACGCTCCATAGAAAGCCCGCTGCACGGTGACGACAGCGGGCTTTCTTTTTTTGCCCGAGCGACAGAAGACTACAAAAAGCTACAGGAAGCCTGTTTTGTCTGTAGCGCAGCAACAATATTTCACAGCAGCTTATCGCGAAAAGCCTCATTGCGTAAGGGCTAAACGCAATTTAGTTTAATAGTCGACTACTGCGTAAAACGCGGACTACCCCCAATGCAGCAGAGCATTTAGCGAAAAGCTATTAACACACGACGACGCACGCGAGGGGCTATTAGCGAAAAGCATCCCTTCATGCCCAAAGCGCATAACGCTTTCATGTAGCTGCCCGTAGCCAGCGCCTAAAATGACAGTTCTGTGACGCAAACCCAATCGGTGCGCGCCGCGAAGCACCGCACACGGTCTATCCGAACTGTTGTCTGCGGCGACATTCTTCAATCGTCGCAACTCTTTTTCTCGCATCCCAATGAACCAGCCCGAAACGCTCGCTACTTTACAGGCTTCAGTCCTCGCTCCCGCTTACGTCAAAAACATCCGCCTTTTGGCGTGGGTTCGCGAAATGGCGGCGCTCATGCAGCCCAACGCCATTCACTGGTGCGACGGCTCGGAAGCCGAATACAACCAGCAGTGCGACGCGCTCGTCAAGGCCGGTACGGTCAAAAAATTAAACGAGGCGAAACGTCCGAACTCCTACCTCGCGCTGTCTGACCCGTCCGACGTCGCTCGCGTGGAAGACCGCACTTTCATCTGCTGCGAGAAAAAGGAAAACGCTGGCCCCACCAACAACTGGGTCGCTCCGGCTGAAATGCGCGCGACGTTGAACCCGCTGTTCACCGGCTGCATGAAGGGCCGCACGATGTACGTGGTGCCATTCTCGATGGGCCCGCTCGGCTCGCCGATTGCGCACATTGGCGTGGAGCTCAGCGATTCCGCCTACGTCGCGGTGAACATGAAAATCATGACCCGCATGGGCAAGGGCGCGATTGAAGTGCTCGGCGAATCTGGCGAGTTTGTGCCATGCGTACACACCGTTGGCGCGCCGCTCGCGGCCGGCCAAGCGGACGTGACGTGGCCAAGCAACAAGACCAAATACATCGTGCATTACCCCGAAACGCGCGAAATCTGGAGCTACGGTTCCGGTTACGGCGGCAACGCGCTGCTCGGCAAAAAATGCTTCGCGCTGCGCATTGCGTCGAACATGGGTCGCAGCGCAGCTGCCGCAGACGGCACCGGCTGGCTGGCTGAGCACATGCTGATCCTCGGCGTCACCAACCCGCAAGGCAAGAAGTACCACGTCGCAGCGGCCTTCCCGTCCGCCTGCGGCAAGACCAATTTCGCAATGCTGATTCCGCCCAAGGGTTTCGAAGGCTGGAAGGTCACCACCATCGGCGACGACATCGCGTGGATCAAGCCGGGCAAAGACGGCCGCTTGTATGCGATCAATCCCGAGGCCGGCTATTTCGGCGTCGCGCCGGGCACCAACACCAAGTCCAACTTCAACTGCATGGCGTCCATCGAGCGCGACACCATCTTCACCAACGTCGCGCTGACCGACGACGGTGATGTGTGGTGGGAAGGCATGACGAAGGACGCGCCTGCGCATCTGATCGACTGGCAGGGCAAGGACTGGACGCCCGCGATTGCGAAGGAAACGGGGGCCAAAGCCGCGCATCCGAACTCGCGCTTCACGGTTGCCGCCACCAACAACCCCGCGCTCGACAGCGAATGGGATAACCCGGCAGGCGTCGCGATTGACGCGTTCATTTTCGGTGGTCGCCGCAGCACCACCGTGCCACTCGTGACAGAAGCGCGCGACTGGACCGAGGGCGTGTACATGGCCGCCACCATGGGCTCGGAAACGACGGCAGCGATTACCGGTCAGGTCGGCGTCGTGCGCCGCGATCCATTCGCGATGATCGCGTTCGCGGGCTACAACATGAGCGACTATTTCGCGCACTGGCTCGCAATGGGTCAGCGAATTGAGGCCGCAGGCGGCAAAGTGCCGAAGATATTTACCGTCAACTGGTTCCGCAAAGACGCCGATGGCAATTTCGTGTGGCCGGGTTTCAGCGACAACATGCGCGTCATGGCCTGGATGCTGGAGCGTGTGGACGGTACAGCTAAAGGCGACGAGCACGCATTCGGCACAACACCGGGCTATGGCGACGTGAACTGGAATGGCAGTGACTTCAGTGAGGCAGACTACGCCCGCATCACGACGCTGGACAACAGCGCGGGTGTCGACGAAATGAAGCTGCACGCCGAGCTGTTCGACCTCCTGAAGCACAATCTGCCGGCCGAGTTGCCAGCGACGAAAGCGAAGATCGAAGCTCGACTGGCCGCATAGTTCATACGCGGCGGGACGGGCACCGGCAGGGCCGTCCGACCTCGCTCCATGTCGACGGCGAGTGCGCCCCGTGCGCGCCAGATTTGCGCTACTCACAATGGCGGCGTAACAAATCCTTACTCAATTGCCCGACGCAGGCGGGCGGAGACTTCGAGCTAGCGTGTACGCTCGCGCCTCTATCGCATTATTCTGCGTAAAAGGCCAGTATGACTTTGAGAGACCGCATCGGTTGCAGCGTTGTTCGACCGCGTATGTTCGCGCTGATGGTGGCAGCGCTCTGCGTCGTCTCGTTCGCCGCCGGTGCGCACGCCCAGAGCACGGTCAATGGCAAATCGCTCTACAACGCGATTCTGGTGACGGGGCAGAAGAGCTGCGGCAATGGCGCGTGTCACGGACCTGATCCTTCGGCGAACCAGAACAGGATCAAGAACGGAACCAGTGCGGCGGTCATCGCATCCACCATCAACACCAATCTTGACATGCTGTTTTTGAAAGGGGTGTTGTCAACGTCGCAGTTGAACGATATCGCGGCCTACATCTCCAATCCTAATTCGACGAACACCGCGCCGATTGCGACGCTGTCGTCAACCATCATGGGCTTCGGTCAAGTGTCCGTCGGCACCACGAGCGCTGCGCAAACAGTCACGCTTAAGAACACCGGCGCTGCTGCATTGCAGCTTTCGGCGTTGACGATGAGCAGCGGCGAATTCGCGTTGGCGGCAACCGGTGGTAGCTGTACCGCTACAACAACGCTCGCCGTATCGGCTAGCTGCACCATCGCCGTCACCTTCACGCCCACTGCCGCGAGCGTTCGCTCCGGCACGCTCAGCATCACGCACAACGCCGCTAGCAGCCCGAGCACGGTGTCATTAGCGGGCACCGGCGTCGCCAGCACGAGCGCCACAACGACTTTGATGATCGAGTATTACTTCGCGGCGCTCGACTATTACTTCATTACCTCACGGGCAGGCGATATCGCATTGCTCGACACTGCTGCCGGTTGGGCGCGGACGGGAAAATCGTTCAAGGTGTACACCACGCAGCAAAGCGGCACAGTTGCGGTCAATCGCTACTACTTCGATCAAATTGCTGTTGCCAACAGCCGCGGGTCGCACTTCTATACGGTGGTGCAGGCGGAAAAAGATGCGCTCGCCAGCTTGAATCCGTCCAATCTACAAACGCCGCGGCTGCCGTTCAATGAGGGCCCGGATTCGTACGCGTTTTCTGCTGCGGTCGAAGGGGTCGGCGGCTCATGCGCGGCGGGCCAGCTGCTTGTGTACCGAATCTTTCGCGGACAAACGCGATTTCCGGACAATCCCAATCATCGCTTCACGACCGACACAGCGGTTTACAACAGTTTTGTAGCCTCGGGCTGGGATGGCGAAGGCGTCAAGTTTTGCGTGCCAAATTAAGAGGCGGTCAGCAACGCTAGCGCCGCTACGTCAACGCCGATCACGAGCGCATCACCGCGCGTGATCACGGGTCGCTTGATGGTGCTGACGTGTTTGAGCATCACGGCAATGGCGGTCTCGCCGTTGACCACACCCGCCTTGGTTGCAGCGTCCAGCTCGCGCCAGGTCGTGCCCTTGCGATTGAGCAACACCTCCCAGCCTCGCGCCTTCACCCATTGCCGCAACAGCACTTCGGGTACGCCCCGCTTTTTGTAATCGTGGAACGTGTAGTTGATGCCATGCACATCAAACCAGTCGCGCGCTTTTTTCACGCTGTCGCAATTGGGAATACCGTAAATGCAAATCATGTTGCTGCCTAATTTTTAAACACTGCGGTCTGTAACCAGACCATGAAATCTGCCGCACTCATCGGACGCGCGATCAGAAATCCCTGCGTGGCATGCACATGCATCCGCCGCAGGATCGTGCGTTGCGCCTCCGTTTCAACACCTTCGGCAATCGTGACCATACCAAGGCTAGAAGCCAGGCGAATGGTCGCCTCGGTGAT
The DNA here is from genome assembly GCA_025352105.1 of Burkholderiales bacterium. Classification (GTDB taxonomy): domain Bacteria; phylum Pseudomonadota; class Gammaproteobacteria; order Burkholderiales; family Casimicrobiaceae; genus Casimicrobium. The sequence goes on from JANXUB010000133.1 coordinate 21,383, forward strand.
GGCGAAGCAGTCGTGCGAATCGGTCAGTTCGCGCACAAAAGACTGGTCAATCTTTAGCCTATCAATCGGCAAGGTGCGCAGGTGCGACAACGACGAATAGCCCGTGCCGAAATCATCAATGGCGAGCCCGATACCCGCCGCCGTCAGTGCGGCCAGAGTCGCTGCCGTGTCGTCACCTTCGTGCATAAGCATGCGCTCGGTGAGTTCGAGTTCGAGGTTTGCGCCGACCAGATCGTGGCGTTTCAAGGCGTCAAGCACCGAGTCCACAAAGTTCGCCGCGCGGAACTGGACGCTCGACAGATTAACGGCTACGCGCGGCTCACGCCAGCCCGCAGCGCCCCATTTTTTGATCTGTCCCAGCGCTTCGTCCAGCACCCACTGTCCAATCGGCGCGATGAGCTGCAAACCTTCGGCAACGTGGATGAACTGAGTGGGCCCGATCAAGCCCAACTCGGGATGCCGCCAGCGTATCAGCGCTTCAACGCCGATTAACTGGCCATCGGGTTCGCTCACCTGTGGTTGATAGAAAAGCTCGAATTCGCCATTGCGAATGGCCTCGCCCAGTTGAGCCTCAATGGTGAGCGCCCGATCAGCGGCACGTGCCAGTGACGGATCAAAAAAGCGCAACATGGCTCGGCCCTGCGACTTCGCCAGATACATCGCAGCATCTGCGTTTTTGAGCAGTGCCATCACGCTTCGACCGTCGTCGGGGAACTGCGCCACACCAATCGAGGCGGTCACATTCATGCGACGCCCTTCAATCGTTAGCGGTCGCGCCAGCGCATTGAGTAGACGCTCACCAAACGCGGCAAACGCATCATGGCTGCGCCCGTGCTTGTGCACAACGACAAACTCGTCGCCGCCGAGGCGGGACAACAAGGCTTCATCGCCACACTCCGCTTTCAACCGCTCGGCAAAGGTCACGAGCAACTCGTCCCCTGCGGCGTGCCCCAGCGAATCGTTGATTCGTTTGAAATGATCAATATCGATGAACAGCACCGCGAGTGGCGTCCGAGTCTTGGCCGCCCCGTCGAGCAACAGTTCAAGCCGCTCGTTCAACTGCGTGCGGTTTGCCAGTCCGGTCAGCGCGTCGTGCATCGCGAGAAAGTGAATTCGCGCCGCGTCCGCCATGCGCTCGGTCATGTCACGCACAATGCTCATGCGAATGGTCTTGCCGTCCCATTGCAAATTGCGCGGCGTAAATTGCACGGGGATACGCGAACCGTTCTTGTGAATGAGCACACTGTCGTAGGCGCTTTCCCGGGACACGGCCATCGCCGCCTGCGCCTCTGCCTGCGCATCGGCTGCCATGAATTTAAGCGGATGCTGCCCGACCACCTCGTCGTAGGTGTAGCCAAGCATGCGCAGCAACGGCGGATTGACGTCAACGATTTTGCCGTCCTCATGGAAGACGATTCCTTCGGTGCTTGCTGCCATGAATTTGCGCAGGCGCTCAACGGCTTCCCGTGCCTCCCTGATTGCCTCGCGGTGCGAAGTGATGTTGGACATCAGCACGTGGCACAGCGAAAATTCACCATTGGTGCCAATGTCTGGCACCAGATGCACGTCGAACCAGAACCCATTGTGGTCGTTGCGCGGCAGGTGGTATTCGAACTTGATGGACTGCCGCTGTTCAAGCATCATCCGGACAAACGGCATCGCTGTATTGGCGATTTCCTCACCCGCTGCTTCTACAAAATTTTTCCCGATCAGCGCCGCCTGATCTTGCCCCATCAGGCGCGCAAAGCGCGAATTTGAATAGACAAAACGCAGTGTTTTTACGTCGAAGCAAGCGAGACTGGCAGGCACATTCTCGATCAGGGCGCGCAGTTGTTCCCGCGTCGCAGACGAGGTCGCGACCGAGGCCGGGACCGGGGCTGGGGCTGGGGGGGCGGGCTTTATCGGGAACCCTGACGTATCGGCGCTCATGTCATGTCACGGTAGCGGCGGAAGGTTGAAGCAGGGCCACTGATTTTAGTGAGTATCCAGCCATAGTGCGAGCAGCAAGGCCGCTGCTTTAAATCACCCTTTTGCGAATTTGTGTCACAACGGTTTCGATCAGGATGACCACGATGAAAATCGTAAACAGGATCAACGCTACGCGTTGCCATTGAATGAGATCAATCGCCGCGTTCAGCGCCATGCCGATACCACCGGCACCGACCAGGCCGAGCACCGCCGATTCGCGCACATTGATGTCCCAGCGGAAGAGGGCGACCGACCAGAACGTCGGTAGCACTTGTGGCCAATAACCCATGATGATTTGCTGCATGCGGGTTGCACCTGCGGCTTGCAGCGCCTCGATGCTGCCCCGGTTGGCCTCTTCCACGCCTTCGGAAAACATCTTGCCGATGAAGCCAATGGAATGGAAGGCAATTGCCAGCGCACCAGCAAGCGGGCCGGGGCCGAACATCGCGACGAAGAACAGGGCCCAGATCAATGTCGAGATGGAGCGCGTTGCAACGAGGATGAATTTCGCGATCAGGTTGACCCACGGAAACGGCGTCGCATTGCGTGCAGCCAGAAAACCGACCGGGATGCCCATCAAGAGCCCAAGAATCGTCGCCATCGCCGACATGTGCATGGTTTCGACCAACGCAGGCCACACGACCGGCCAGAAGTGCGCCCAATCGACGGGCCACATCCGCTGCCCCATGTCCACCACCTGCTCGGGGGCGTCGTACAAAAACTCCGGGATGATTTCGATGGTTTTCAGCGCCCACCCGATCGCCACCGCCATGACGATGAACACCGCAAAACGGGCCAGCCGTTGCAGCGGCGTGAAGCGAATCCACTGCTGCATTTCGACGGTAGCGCTCGTCATCGAAACACCCGCTTCACATAGATTTGCAGCACTTCGCCAATCATCACGAGACCAATGATGCAGAGAATAATGCCCGCGACAAAGTTGTAATCAAAGCGCTGAAACGCCGAGAACAACGTGCCGCCAATGCCGCCCGCGCCGACCACACCCACCATCGTCGAGTTGCGCAGATTGCTGTCGGTTTCGTACGCGATAAACCCGATAAAGCGGTTCATCACCTGTGGCACCACGCCGTAAGCGATCACATTCATGAACGACGCGCCGGTCGCACGCACCGCCTCAATCTGCTTCTTTGAAATTTCTTCGATGGCCTCAGAAAGCAATTTGCCGACGAACCCGATGCTTGCGAAGGTGAGCGCGATGATGCCCGCAAGTGCGCCGAATCCAACGGCTTTCACCGCGATGATGGCAACGATCACTGGGTGGAAAGATCGGCAAAAAATAATGAGCAAGCGAGCGAGCCAACTCACCCAGGGCGGCATCAGATTGCGAGCCGCAAGCACCGCAATTGGAATCGCCAGCGCCGTGCCGATGAGCGACGACAGAAACGCGATTTGCAGCGATTCCAGCAAGCCCGGAATGATGTCGGTCTCAGTGAAATTTGGCGGGAAAAATCCGGCGAGAAATCGCACCCCGTAACCGACGCCTTTTTCGATACGATCCAGCGACAAGCCGAGCGTAGCTGCCGCATACACAAGGTACGCAAACACCGCGACATACGCGAGACGTTTGCCAAGTGACGGCGCGAAAAAGTCCGCGCGTGTCACGACGGATTTATCGCCGAGTGAGGCAACGCTCATGTCGCGAGCCAATCCTGACCGCCATAGATTTGCTTGAGTATGTCACCGTCCAGCCCGTCCGGCGCACCGTCATAAACCACCAGCCCACCGCTCATGCCAATCACGCGTTGCGCGTAACGCTTGCCCAAGTCGACCTGATGAATATTGATCATCACCGGAATGTTGTTTTCTGCGGCAAGATCGCGCATCACTTCCATGATTTCGACGGAAGTTTTCGGGTCAAGCGAGGAGGTCGGTTCGTCCGCCAGCAACAAACCGGGCGACTGCATCACAGCGCGCGCGATGCCGACGCGCTGGCGTTGTCCGCCCGAGAGCTCGTCCGCCCGACGATTCGCGAAATCCGCCAGTCCCACGCGCTTCAACAGTGTGAATGCCTTCTGAATGTCGGCTTCGTCAAATTTACGTCGCCACGCAGACCACGCATTCATGTAGCCGAGCCGCCCCGAAAGCACGTTTTCCATCACGGTCAAACGCTCGACCAGGTTGTACTCCTGAAACACCATACCGATGCGGCGACGCGCTTCACGCAGCGGTTGTCCCGAGAGCTTTGCGAGATCCTGTCCTTCAAACAGGATTTCACCCGACGTCGGATTGATCAGTCGGTTGATGCAGCGGATCAGCGTGGATTTACCCGTGCCCGATGGGCCGATGATCGCCGTGATGCCGCGACCTTCGATATCCAGCGAAATGTCTTTGAGTACAGGCTTGCCGGGAACGTATTCTTTGACTAGATGTCTGATTGAAAGCGTGCTCAAACTGTACTTTCTATTGGGTCACTTCTTCTTCGCCGCAGCTTCGCGCTCGGTCTCTTTTTGATAGGCGGCTTTGCCAAAACTTTCACCACCGGCCGCAGCGACCGCTCGCACCGGCTCCCAGGTCGTCTTGTAGTTGATCGGGAAGAAGCGATCCGCACCGTCAAACGCCTTGACCATCTCTGGTGTGAAGCGATAGTCGTAAAAACAGGAGAGCACTTTGTCGGCCAACTTCGGCGTCAGGTCATGCGCGTAGGCAAAGCTCGAGGTCGGAAACTTTTTGCTGCGGAAGACAACGCGAAAATCGGACTCCTTGATTTGCCCGCGATGCGCCATGCGCTCATAAACGTCGGATGCCACGGGCGCGGCGTCATAGTCACCTTTCAACACACCCAGAATCGACGAGTCATGTTTACCGGAATACACCACGGTGTAGTCCTTCTCAGGCGTCACGCCTTCTGCCGGGAAGAGGGCGCGCGGTGCCATGTTGCCGGAGTTTGACGACGGCGATGTGTGCGCGACTTTTTTGCCTTTGAGATCGGCGAGCTTTTGAATGGAGCTGGTTGCTTTGGTGACGACGATCAGGTTGTAGCCCTGAAATTCTTTGGCTGAGCCCTTGACCGCGAAGGGCACCGCGCCCGCGACGTTGACTGCAAACGCGGTCGGCCCGGTCGAAAAGCCAGCGACATGCAAGCGGCCGGAGCGCATGGCTTCAATCTCGGCCGCGTTGTTCTGAACCTGAAAGAACACGACTTTCTTGCCAGTGCAGGTTGCGAGATGGGCGGTGAACGGAGCGAAAATTTTCTCGTAAACAGCAGGGTCTTCGACCGGCGTATAGGCCCACACGAGCGTCGACGGATCCTTCCACTTCTTCGGGTCCTTCGGCAGGTCAGCGACCATATCGCCGTTTTCATCGCAATAATTTACGTCCAGGTCGCCACGGCTTTTGCACGCGGCTTGCGACCAGACATTCGTCGCCAAAAATGCAAACGCACTGGCGGCAATCAGTACTTTTTTCATCGTCATCTCCCTATTTTTTCTTGGCGTTTTCTTTGTCAAATTGTGCCCGGTTATACGGCGTTCCCGAGGCGACGGCAACCGCGCGTACCAGTTCCCAGTCCTTCTTGTAATCAACCGGCAGGAAGCGATCATCGCCTAAAAATTCCTTCTGCAATTCGGCGGAGAATTTGTAGTCGAAGAAGCACTTCTTGATCTTGTCGGCGAGTACCGGCGTCAAGTCATGCGAATGCGCGAAGGCCGAGGTCGGGAATTGTCCCGAGCGGTAGATGATCCGCGTATCGTCGGCCTTCATCTGGCCGCGCATGATCCAGCGGTCGTAGATGTCGCTCGTGATCGGTGCGGCGTCGTAGTCGCCCTTGAGAACGCCCGCCAGCGACTGGTCATGCTTGCCGGAGAACAAAATGTTGTAGTCCTTCCCCGGTGTGATGCCTTCTTTTGGAAATAAGGCGAGCGGCGCGAGATGGCCGGAGTTCGACGAGGGTGCGGTATGCGCAACCTTCTTGCCTTTCAGGTCGGCGAGCACTTTGAACGGGCTTTCTTTCTTGACGACAACCACCTGCCGATACATACGCGGGCCGTCCTTGTTGCCCTTGATGGCGAACGGCACAGCACCGGCGAGGTTCACCGCAAAGCCCGTTTCACCGGACGCGAGCCCGGCGATATGCAGGCGACCGGAGCGCATCGCTTCGATCTGCGCGGCATTGCTTTGCACGGTGAAGTAAACGACTTTTTTCTGCGTGCAGGCTGAGAGGTATTCGGTAAATCCCTTGAACAGATTGGCATAAACCGCAGGGTCCTCAATGGGTGTGTACGCGAAGACAAGCGTGTTTGGGTCTTTCCACTTAGCCTTGTCTTTCGGCGCTTCGGCGACCAGATTCTTGTCCTCGTCGCAGTAGTTGGTGTCGAGCTCGCCGCGATTTTGGCAATCGTCAGCGGCGAACACAGCGAGCGGCGCGACCATTAAAGTGACGGCAATCGCTACGTGAAGAGATCGAAGCTGCATCGGGCACATCCTGAACTGAGTCATTTGACACCTCGCATTGTAGAAAGCCTTGCGCCACGCCGCCTCCGTAGAATCCCTGCAAATTCATATCGCGACGAACTATCCAATGAATCAAACGCTCTCGGTCATCGTTCTCGCCGCTGGTAAAGGCACCCGCATGAAGTCGGCGCTGCCGAAAGTGCTGCAACCGCTTGCTGGGCGCGCGCTGTTGGCGCATTCGCTTGCGAGCGTGGCCGCGTTGAAGCCCGCGCAGACCGTTGTGGTCGTCGGGCATGGCGCGGAGCAGGTCAAAGCCGCGTTCAAGGATCACGAATTGACGTGGGCGCTGCAAATGCCGCAGAACGGCACGGGGCACGCGGCGGCGGTGGGGCTGGCGCCGGTGGCGGATGGCGGCGTCACGCTGCTCGTCACCGGCGACACGCCGCTGATCCGCACGGAAACGCTCGCCGCGCTGACTGCGCTCGTCACCGAGAAAACCTTTGCGCTGCTTACCTGCAACGTGGCGGATCCCACTGGCTATGGCCGCATCGTGCGCAACGCGGCAGGCGAAGTCGTCAAAATCGTGGAGCACAAAGATGCATTGGCCGCGAACGATACCGCCGTACTCGCGCTCAACGAAATGAACACTGGCATCATGGCCGCGCCCACGGCCTGGCTGCGCGGCGCGCTGACCCGGCTTGAGCCGCACAATGCGCAGGGCGAGCTGTATCTGACCGACGTGATTGCGATGGCGGCGTTCGATGGTTTATGCGTAGCAACCGCACAACCCGAGAGCGAAATGGAAATTGTCGGCGTCAACGACAAAGTGCAACTGGCGGCGCTGGAGCGCGACGTTCAACGCGCAGAAGCCCATCGCCTGATGAACGCGGGCGTCACGTTGGCCGACCCCGCGAGGATTGACGTGCGGGGCAAACTCACCACGGGCACTGACGTTTTCATTGACGTGGGCTGCGTGTTCATCGGCGACGTCTCGCTCGGTGACAACGTCAGCATCGGCCCGAACTGCGTGTTGAAAGATGCCGTGATTGGCGCGAACACCGCTATCCATCCCATGAGCCATCTCGAAGGATGCACCGTCGGAGAGGGTGCACTGATTGGCCCGTTCGCGCGCCTGCGTCCCGGCGCGGTGCTCGCCGACGAAGTCCACATCGGCAACTTCGTCGAAGTGAAAAACTCAACGCTCGCCAAGGGCGCAAAGGCGAATCATCTGGCCTATCTCGGTGACGCCACGGTCGGCGAACGCGTGAATTACGGCGCGGGCAGCATCACCGCCAATTACGACGGCGCGAACAAACACCGCACGGTGATCGAGGCGGATGTTCATGTCGGCTCAAACTGCGTGCTCGTTGCGCCGGTCACGATTGGCGCAGGCGGCACCGTTGCGGGCGGCAGCACGATCACCAAAAGCACGCCGCCCGCCACGTTAACCGTCGCCCGCGGCAAACAGGTCACGATTACGAAGTGGCTGCGGGCGAAGAAAGTCTGATTGCGGCGTCCAGCAGCGACGCCAACAAATCAATCAGCTTTTGCGTAGACTCGCCAATAAACGAGGGCTAGCACCTCAAAACGTTGATAGTCGACTATACATAAAATTGCGCTCTAGCCCAAATGCAGTGGCGTTTGTATCAATTAGCTGATAGTCCAGACCGTCGCGTGCCAGCGCCGCAAAAATCATTTCCACGCCACCAAAAACGCCAGCAGCACCTTCGCCGAATTGTCCGCCGCGAGCTTGAAGAACGTCTCGATTTCGTTCTCGCCTTTGCCGCCGCCCGCCAGATCGCTCAGACTGCGAAACGCGATGTAGGGCACACCGTTGGCGTAGGCCACCATCGCGGTGGCGGCCGTTTCCATATCGAGCACATTGGCGGCAAACGTCTTGAACGTGTATTCACGGAACGCCGCGTTGTCGACGAAAGCCTGACCCGAAACACCATTGCCGCCGACCAGCAGTTTTGGCTGGGTCGTGAGGCAAGCTTTTTTCTCATCGCAATTGGCAAGCGGCACATCCCCCAGCGCACGCGCCACCGCAAGCAACTTCGGATCAGCGTCAAACCAGAATTTTTTCTCCTCTTTCGCGCGCCCCTTCGAACGCACGCCCACCGGACGCGGATGCATCATGCCGTAGTTCGCCATCGTCCCCGCGTCCATCCAGCCCGGGATGGCAAATTTGTCCGGCGACAGTTCACGTGCCGCGACAATTTCAAGGTACTGCCCCCAGCGCTCCGCGACCACCACATCGCCCACGTTCAACGCCGGATTCACGCCGCCCGCGATGCCGCTGAACACGATATGCGTCACGTTGAAACGATCCAGCACGAGCTGCGTATTCATCGCCGCATTGGTCATGCTGATGCCGCTTAAAAACAGCACTACGCGTTTGCCGCCGAGCGTACCGGTGGTGAATTCAACGCCGTTCGCAACGTGCTTTTTCGGCCCTTTCACATTGGCGAGCAGCGTCGTCAGTTCGGGCTGAAACGCCGAGATGATTGCGATGCGCGGCGTGCGATCAAATGCCCGCTCAGCAGCGATGGCAAACGAGGCCAGAACGCAGGTGAAGATAAATGCGAACAGGCGGCGCGAAACACAATACGACATAGGAAATCCCGGGAACAATGAGCCTCAAGCGTAAGCCAGTTACGTGCCGGAATCTAGGGCGAGGCGGATCAACTCTAATTTTCCGCCGTACCGGCGCAGGCCGGTATCCACGCCCTCGGCCTTCGCCGGGGTTGGCCCTCAACCAAATCAACGATTTGCTTCGGGCGTGGGCCCCGGCCTCCGCCCATGAGCGCTAACCTAATTGTTGCAAATCGCATCGAACTGGCGGACGCTTGACGCATTGACGAGGTCGTTGAATGGGTGAGGTGCTGGAAATTGAGGTGGAGCAAGAATTTGTCAAGCTTGACAGTGACTGGTCGATGGTGGAGCGGGCGCTACCGAGCGGCTGGCGGGAGAAAGCGCGGGAGCTGGGGGCCATTAGCCGCAGCACGGGCCTAAGCGACCCGAGCGTATTGTTGCGGGTACTGCTGATTCATCTTGCCGACGGGGCGGGGCTTCGGGAAACAGCAGTGCGCGCTGAGCTTTCGGGGCTGGCCACGATTTTCAACGTCGGCATCCTCAAGCGTCTGAAGCGATGTGGGGCGTGGTTTGAGTGGATAGCGCAGGCGCTGCGTCCGGGCTGCGGCGCGGTGGTGCCGGTAGCGCCCTTGGCAGGGGCAGCGCGGGCGTCCAATGACGCCCATGGCGCACAGAAACGTCGCCTGCGCCTAGTCGACGGCACTCTGATCAGCTAGCCGGGGGCCACCGGCTCGCGGTGGCGACTGCTCTACTCGGTCACGCTCCCGGGGTTGAGCTGTGATGAGGTGCTGCTCACCCCGCCCGCGCAGGGCGAGACGCCGCGTCGCTTTAGCGTACAGACAGGAGACATCTTCATCGCTGATCCGGGGTTCGCTAACGCCCCCGGCGTGGCCCACGTGATCGATGCAGAGGCCGATGTGATCGTGCGCACCAATTTGGTGACCTTGCCGCTGTTCACCGCACACGGGGGGCGCTTTGACATGTTGGCGCACTTGCGACAGCTGCACACAGCAGAGGCGGGGGCGGAGATTGGGGATTGGCCAGTCTGGGTCAAAGCCGACAAAGCAGGTAAAGCGGGCAAGCGCATGATCAAAGGACGGCTCTGCGCCGTCAAGAAGAGCGAGGCGGCCACGCAGGCTGGTCAGCGGCGGGTGAAGCGCGAAAGCCAGCGCGGCGGAGCGCAGGTGCAGCCGCAAACATTGGAGGCGGCGGGCTACGTGTTCGTGTTCACGACGCTCGATTCATCCTACTCAGCAGAGCAGGTGCTCGAGCTCTACCGAATGCGCTGGCAAATCGAGTTGGTGTTCAAGCGCCTGAAGTCGCTCTTGGGGCTGGGGCACCTGAAGAAGCACGACGAAATGGCCGCGCGAGCGTGGCTACAGGGCAAACTCATGGTGGCTTGTATTTTCGAAAAATTGCTTGCCATGGCTGAGCATATTTCCCCCTGGGGCTTCGAGATTGAACCAGCGGCGCCGCGAGCGATGCGAGTGGCGTGAGACCTCGCTAATGTTGGAGCTGCTGTGCCGCGCCGTCGCCCCGGTGCTTTCGCTGCGACAGGCCATCACAAGCTGGGTCGAGCTCTGCGTCCGACTGGCCGAACCTTCCCGAAAACGGGTACGACAACGAACAAAATCTAAATCCTTATTAACGTGAAAGAACCGTGATTTAAGTCGAGCGCGCGCCTGACCCGTCGCGGTCAAGTGGAGCGGACGCGAAGCGATGTTGAGCGGTTTTCGGTGCGCTTGGGTGGGTTATGCCGGTTTGGGCACGAAGCCGTGCTTGACC
>JANXUB010000182.1 GCA_025352105.1 Burkholderiales bacterium
TTCGGCGCGAGGTGAGAGGAGCTGCGTTATCTACGTTTCGAGGTCATGCCTCAAGGGTGGGCTCACGCTATGCTCGTCTCGTGTAGCAGGCGCGATTGCTACAAACTTAAAGATACAAGGGTGGGCACCCCGTGCCCACCGAGCGTTGCAACAAGAACCATGTTTCGAAAGCAACCATTTTGTGGGCACGGTGTGCCCACCCTAACCTGTTGGATTTTGTCATGACACGAAATGATAAACGTGAACTCAAACTCGTATCGAAGACGCTTAGCTACCTTGCGGAAGGCAACGTACCGTCCAAGCGTTGGAAGCAAATCTCGACTGTCGCGAGCGCGATTGGCGCATTCGGTATCAGTTTCCCCCTTTTTTCGATTGCTGGAAAAGACGTTGGCACCGCTGTATTGCTTGTAGTCTCCGCTCTCTCAGGCATCTGCCTCGGGGTAGGCCTTTTATTCGGAAGCAGCGCACTGTCGTGGCCGATCATGCTTCGATGTCTTGACAAAGGCAAGCTTTTGGAACGCCTACGCGAGTTAGAAGCTCAAAACAAATAGAGCGCGACCCAAGCGGAACGCTTTCGCAAGAACAATTTTGGTTGGTATCAATTTGGGTGCGTTGAAAACGCACCCTACGGAGAAACAAAATGACTGAAACCGCCGCTCCCGCCGGAGCCTTCAAACCCAAAAAATCCGTCGCGCTTTCCGGCACAACGGCTGGCAACACAGCCCTCTGCACCGTCGGCCGCACAGGCAACGATTTGCACTATCGCGGCTACGACATTCTTGATGTCGCGACCACGTGCGAGTTTGAGGAGATTGCCTACCTGCTGGTGCACGGCAAACTCCCGACCGTGGCCGAACTCTCAGGCTACAAGACCAAACTCAAATCGCTGCGCGGCGTTCCGGCGGCGGTGAAAGTGGCGCTCGAAGCACTGCCGCCGAGCGCCCATCCGATGGACGTGATGCGTACAGCGGTGTCGGTGCTCGGCTGCGTATCGCCTGAGAAGGACGACCACAATCATCCGGGCGCAAAGGACATCGCCGACAAGCTGATGGCGTCGCTCGGTTCGATGATGTTGTACTGGTATCACTACAGCCACAACGGCAAACGTATCGATGTTGAGTCCGACGAGGATTCCATCGGCGGCCATTTCCTGCATCTGCTCCATGGCAAAAGGCCGCCGCAAAGCTGGGTCAAGGCGATGCATGTGTCGCTGATCCTCTATGCAGAGCACGAGTTCAACGCATCGACCTTTGCTGCACGCGTCGTCGCGGGCACTGGCAGCGACATGTATAGCGCGATCACAGCGGGTATCGCTGCGCTGCGCGGCCCGAAGCATGGCGGTGCCAACGAGGTCGCGTTCGAGACGCAAAAGCGTTACGAAACTCCCGATGAAGCCGAAGCCGATATCCGTGCGCGCGTCGAAGCGAAACAGGTGGTCATCGGTTTTGGTCATCCGGTTTACACCGTGAGCGATCCACGTAACGTCGTCATCAAGGAAGTCGCGCGCAGCCTGTCCAAAGAAGCGAACGACATGAAGATGTTCAACATCGCCGAGCGGCTTGAAGCTGTAATGGCCGATGCGAAGAAGATGTTCCCGAATCTGGACTGGTTCAGCGCCGTGAGTTATCACATGATGGGCGTGCCGACGGCGATGTTTACCCCGCTGTTCGTCATCTCGCGCACCAGCGGCTGGGCAGCCCACGTGATCGAGCAGCGCATCGACGGAAAGATCATTCGACCGAGCGCGAATTACGTTGGTCCCGAAGATTTAACATTTGTAAAATTACAACAGCGGACATAGTACAACGTCATGAAAATGCTTCCGTTGCATGATTCGCGCGTAGACTTTAGGATCTATCTGAGTCGCGCGGAAAACGCTTATGCAACCGGAAGATCATGTGCGAAAAAGTGTTGCCGGTCGCGCCGCCTTGGCGGGCCGCAGTCAGGACTTGTCTCCCGCATTGAGAACGCTGCTGTTGACCATTTACAGCGAGAAAACAGCAGCCGAATACAGCGACATCGCATCGCGACTTCCGGCTGGGCGCGAGGGTTTTCAACGCCTGATCGAGCTGGGATTGGTCGAGGCCGTCACGGTAAGCGAGCCGACATTAGAGACGGCTTCCGCGCCGACGCCCACGGATGTGCCGCTGCAGGCTCCGCAAGCCGACGTTGTCGAGATCAAGGCAACGCATACCCTCGACGAAGCTGCGCTGCAGCGTCTGCTTTATCCGGAATTTGTACGTACAGTCGGCGATCTGGGCTTTCGCGGAATGCTGTTGCAGCTGAAAGTGGAAAAAGCGATGTCGGCCAAGGATCTGCTGGCTTTGCGCGAACAGGTGGAGACAGCCGTCGGCAAGTCGAAGGGCGCCACCGCGCGAGCGGAGTTTTCGCAGCGCATCGACTTCCTGCTCTCGCAATAACCCTCCAGCCTGCGGCGCTACGGCTCCGACAGGGTCGCCCCGCCATTCGCTGCGGCGCGAAATTTCCCATCAATTTTTCCATTTCGCGGCTTCATCGTAGTCGCGGAGACAGCCTCGTCTGCTGCGGCGCGGAACTTGCCCCGCCACATTGGCAATCCACACACCGATAAAGTCATGAACACTCTCCATCGCAAAAAACTTCCCGGCACAACGCTTGATTACTTCGACGCGCGCGCTGCGGTCGATGCGATCACGCCCGGCGCTTACGACAAGCTCTCGTACACCGCACGCGTGCATGCCGAAAACCTGCTGCGCAAAGCCGATCCCGCAAAGCTCACGGACTATTTGAAGCAGCTAATCGAGCGCAAACGCGATCTCGATTTCCCGTGGTTCCCGGCGCGTGTGGTGTGTCATGACATTCTCGGGCAGACCGCGCTCGTTGATCTGGCGGGCCTGCGCGATGCGATTGCCGATCAGGGCGGCGATCCGGCGAAAGTCAATCCGGTCGTGCCGGTGCAGTTGATCGTTGATCACTCGCTCGCGGTTGAATGCGGGGGCTTTGATCCCAATGCGTTTGCGAAAAATCGTGCGATTGAGGATCGTCGCAATGAGGATCGTTTTCACTTCATCGACTGGACGAAACGCGCGTTCAAAAACATGGAAGTGATTCCGCCCGGCAACGGCATCATGCACCAGATCAACCTGGAGCGCATGTCACCGGTGATTCATGCGCTGGACGGTGTCGCCTTTCCGGACACACTCGTGGGCACCGACAGTCACACGCCGCATGTGGACGCGCTCGGTGTGATCGCGATTGGCGTGGGTGGGCTCGAAGCGGAGAACGTGATGCTCGGTCGCGCCTCGTGGATGCGCTTGCCCGACATCGTGGGCGTGGCCCTCTCCGGCAAGCCACAACCGGGCATCACGGCCACAGACGTCGTGCTCGCGCTCACCGAATTTCTGCGCAAACAAAAAGTGGTCGGTGCGTATCTTGAGTTTTACGGCGAAGGCGCATCCGCGCTCACGCTCGGTGACCGCGCGACCATTTCTAACATGGCTCCGGAGTACGGCGCGACGGCGGCGATGTTCTACATCGACGAACAGACGATCACGTATTTAAAACTCACAGGACGCGATGATGCACAGGTAAAGTTAGTCGTTACCTATGCGAAGCAAACCGGGCTGTGGGCTGACGCAATGAAGAGCGCCGAGTACGAACGCTTACTCTCGTTCGACCTCTCGACTGTCGTGCGCAACATGGCGGGACCTTCGAATCCGCATGCGCGTGTGGCTACGAGCGATCTTGCCGCCAAGGGCATCAGCGGCGCTGTAGAAAACGAGCTTGGTCTGATGCCCGATGGCGCAGTCATCATCGCCGCCATCACGAGCTGCACCAACACCAGTAACCCGCGCAATGTAATCGCCGCAGGACTCATCGCACGGAACGCAAACCGCGTCGGACTCACCCGCAAACCGTGGGTAAAAAGTTCACTCGCACCGGGCTCAAAAACCGTTGAGCTTTACCTTAATGAAGCCGGGCTCTTGACTGAGCTTGAAGCGCTCGGATTCGGCATTGTGGCCTTTGCCTGCACAACGTGTAACGGCATGTCCGGTGCGCTCGACCCAGTGATTCAAAAAGAAGTGATTGACCGCGATCTCTACGCCACCGCCGTGCTGTCGGGCAATCGCAATTTTGACGGACGCATTCACCCGTATGCAAAGCAGGCGTTCCTCGCCTCGCCTCCGCTTGTGGTCGCGTATGCGATTGCGGGCACGATTCGTTTTGATATTGAAAAGGACGCGCTTGGTGTTGCCGCCAATGGCAAACTCATCACGCTGAAAGACATCTGGCCGAGCGATGAAGAGATTGACTCAGTCGTTGCGGCAAGCGTAAAGCCCGAGCAATTCCGGAAGGTCTACGAGCCGATGTTCGCCGTCGTCGCCGACACCGGGCCGAAGGCGAAACCGCTCTACGACTGGCGCGCCCAGAGCACCTACATTCGCCGTCCGCCGTATTGGGAAGGCGCTCTCGCGGGCGAGCGCACGATGCGCAATTTGCGCGCGCTGGCGGTACTCGGCGACAACATCACCACCGATCATCTCTCGCCCTCCAACGCAATCATGAGGGACAGCGCCGCCGGTGAATACCTGCACAAAATGGGTTTACCCGAAGAGGACTTCAACTCGTACGCCACGCATCGCGGCGATCACTTGACGGCGCTCCGCGCGACCTTCGCCAACCCGACGCTCAAGAACGAAATGGTCCGCAATGCGGACGGCACCGTAAGACCCGGTTCACTCGCGCGCATCGAGCCCGAAGGCCAGGTCACGCGCATGTGGGAGGCGATTGAAACCTACATGGAGCGCAAGCAGCCGTTGATCATTGTGGCTGGTGCGGATTACGGACAAGGCTCGTCGCGTGACTGGGCGGCGAAGGGTGTGCGGCTCGCGGGCGTTGAGGTCATCGTGGCCGAAGGATTCGAGCGCATTCATCGTACGAATTTAGTCGGCATGGGTGTTTTGCCGCTTGAATTTAAAGCGGGTGTGAATCGCAAAACACTGGCGCTGGATGGCACAGAAACGTACGACGTTGTCGGCGAACGCACGCCGCGCGCGACGCTGACGCTCGTTGTGAATCGTAAGAATGGCGAACGCGTTGAAGTGCCCATGACGTGTCGACTTGATACGGCTGAGGAGATTTCAGTGTATGAAGCAGGTGGTGTGTTGCAGCGGTTTGCCAAGGATTTTTTGGAAGGCGCAGTGGCTTGAACGCATTTGCCCCACAAATCAAAATCCACGCCACCTACATGCGCGGCGGCACCAGCAAAGGCGTGTTTTTCAAACTCACCGACCTGCCGCTCGCTGCACAAATTCCGGGCGCTGCGCGCGATGCGCTCCTGCTGCGCGTGATTGGTTCGCCTGATCCTTACGAAAAACAGATTGATGGCATGGGTGCGGCGACATCGAGCACGAGCAAGACTGTCATCCTCGCAAAAAGTGATCGCGCGGATCACGACGTCGACTATCTGTTCGGTCAGGTTTCCATCGACAAGCCTTTCGTCGACTGGTCCGGCAACTGTGGCAATTTGTCCGCAGCCGTCGGGCCGTTCGCCATTTCAAATGGACTGGTTGATGCGTCGCGAGTCCCACAGAACGGCCTCGCCACCATCCGCATTTGGCAAGCCAACATTAGTAAAACCATCCTCGCTCATGTGCCCATCACTGAGGGCGTGGTGCAGGAAACCGGCGATTTCGAACTCGACGGTGTGACCTTCCCAGCCGCTGAAGTGAAACTTGAATTCATGGATCCGGGTGCAGACGAAGAAGGCGCGGGCGGAGCGATGTTCCCCACCGGTAACCTGATCGACGACCTCGAAGTCCCCGGCGTTGGCACGTTCAAAGCGACGATGATCAACGCAGGCATTCCGACCGTTTTCATCAACGCAGTGGACGTCGGCTACACCGGCACCGAGTTGCAGGGCGCGATCAACGGCGACGCGAAGGCGCTCGCCATGTTCGAGACGATACGTGCGCATGGCGCGATGCGCATGGGCCTTATCAAATCGCTCGACGAAGCGAAAACCCGGCAGCACACGCCCAAGGTCGCCATCGTCGCGCCGCCGAAAGACTATGTGTCCTCCAGCGGAAAAGCCATCAGGACCACCGACGTCGAACTGCTGGTGCGCGCACTATCAATGGGCAAGCTGCACCATGCGATGATGGGCACAGCCTCAGTTGCAATCGCCGTGGCTGCCTGCGTTCCGGGGACACTCGTGAACGCTGCCGCAGGAGGCGACGCGCTCACGGAAGTCCGTTTCGGCCACCCGTCTGGCACGCTTCGTGTAGGTGCTGAAGCCATGCAGAAGGACGGTGAATGGACGGTGAAAAAGGCAATCATGAGCCGTAGCGCAAGGGTGCTGATGGAGGGATTGGTACGGGTGCCGATTTGAAGTCGATTCGTCAGCTCACGGTCATGGATGCGTCCGCTCTTCAGGCGCTCCGCGCGTCAGCACTCGTCGAGAGTCCAACCGCATTTGGCGCTAGTCCGACCGAGGATTTCTCCAGATCGCTAGCGGAAACGGAAGCGCGACTGGTGATTGACGCGAATCGTGCAATTTTCGGTCTGTTTGATGGAACCGTGCTCATCGCGATCAGTGGCGTCGCTCGCGAAGTGACGGCAAAACTGGCACATAAGGCGAGCATCTGGGGCGTTTATGTTTCGCCAACGCATCGAGGCGCTGGAGCTGGCAAGATGCTGCTGCTTCAGGCGCTCAAATTTGCTTCCAATTTGACTGGCGTGCTGCAAGTTAATCTTTTCGTCAACTCGACCAATGCCAATGCAATCGCGCTTTACGAGTCGCTCGGTTTCGTTACCTTTGGTGTCGAACACAACGGGCTCATGATCGACGGCGTCGCGCATGACGAACTCTTGATGGTTCGATTCTTACTGGCGTCGCATGGTGCAATGGAGGACGAAGACGGGAACGCCGAAGCTTCACCGCGAATCCGCACGTTACCTGGCCTGACGCTCGCGCAGACCGAGCTTGCGGAATCGATGAGCGAGATCAGCGAGGATCACTTCTGCGCCGGGTGGCTCATAGACCTCGAGTATTCACTCTGGGGCATCGTTTCGGGTCTCAGTCCCAACGAGTTTGGCTTCGGCCCCATCGAATGGTGGAAAATTAGGCGGTTAAAGGCGCTTTCAGCGGCAACCGGCGGCTGGATTGAACGACTGCGGGACGCGGAGCACGAAACGTTCGTTCCGCTGGAGATTTGGCTAACGCGCTTTGCGGCTCATCGGGCCGCGCAAAGCCGCACAGAATCGTAAGTGACTGATCAACTCATCGCCTCGAAAGAATCGCCCCATGCTCAGCGTCAACCGTCAAAAATCCGCCGATTCAGGGTTCGATCATCTCGCGGACGGTGATCAGCTCCCGGCGTGCGTAGACCGTCGGGTGCTATTGGTCGCAGACTCTCACGATCAGGCTGCACGACAGGACAGAGCGTTCTGGCAAAACGCCTCCATTGATGATCGGTGGCAGGCGGTTGAACTGCAAAGGATGATTGCGTATGGCTACGAAGTTGCCCCAAGACTTCAAAGAATTCTTGAAATTACTAAACGACTTCAACGTTGAATACCTGCTAATCGGTGGCTATGCCGTGGCGCACTATGGCTATCCGAGACCGACGGCTGACTTCGATATCTGGATAGCGATGAACCAAATTAATGCTGCGGCCTCAGTTCATGCACTCGAAGCATTTGGGTTTGCGCAGCCCGAACTGCATCCGGCACTTTTGCTTGAGCCGGGCCGGATTCTGCGTATGGGTATGCCGCCGATGAGACTGGAATTGATGAACCAGATTGATGGCGTCGAATTTGCCGAATGTTTTGCCCGACGAAATGTCGTCAATCTGGACGGCGTTGAAGCAAACCTGATTTCACTCGACGATTTGAAACAAAACAAACGTGCATCAGGTCGCGCCAAAGACATCAACGATCTGGAACACTTGCCGACCTAATGTCTCATACGAAAAGTTCAAAGCAAACACGGTCACTTCCGCTTTTTCTGTAAATACACACAACCTACCTCCAAAGGAACATCATGCTCGAAGCCTATCGCCAACATTCCGCTGAACGCGCCGCGCTCGGTATTCCACCACTGCCGCTAAACGCGAAGCAGGTCGCAGAGCTCATCGAGCTCATCAAGAACCCGCCAGCGGGCGAAGGTGACTTCCTTGTTGATCTGATTACGCATCGCGTACCGGCAGGCGTCGACAACGCCGCCAAAGTGAAAGCAAGCTACCTTGCCGCCGTCGCGCATGGCACCGAAAAAACGCCGCTGCTGTCGCGCGAAAAAGCCACCGAACTTCTCGGCACGATGCTCGGCGGTTACAACATTTCGCCGATGGTGGAATTGCTTGACGATGCTGTCGTCGGCGTCATCGCCGCGAACGGTTTGAAAAAAACGCTCCTGATGTTCGACCAGTTTCACGACGTGAAAGATAAGGCTGACAAGGGTAACGAGAACGCCAAATCGGTCGTGCAAAGCTGGGCCGATGCCGAGTGGTTTACGAGCCGCCCGGAAGTCCCTCAGTCGATCACGATTTCCGTTTTCAAAGTCACGGGCGAAACCAACACCGATGACCTGTCGCCCGCGCCTGACGCATGGAGCCGCCCGGACATTCCGTTGCATGCGCTCGCCATGCTCAAGAACAAGCGCGACGGCATCACGCCAGAAGAAGACGGCAAGCGCGGCCCCATCAAATTCATCAATGACCTGCGTGCGAAGGGCAATCTCGTTGCCTACGTCGGCGACGTGGTGGGCACCGGATCATCGCGTAAATCAGCCACCAACAGCGTGCTGTGGTTCACCGGTGAAGACATTCCATTCGTGCCTAACAAGCGCTTCGGTGGCGTCTGCCTAGGCACCGCGATCGCACCAATTTTCTACAACACAATGGAAGACTCCGGCGCGCTGCCGATCGAGCTCGACGTATCGAAAATGAACATGGGCGATGTTGTGGAACTACTGCCTTACGCGGGCAAAGCGTTGAAAGACGGTCAAGTCATCGCCGAGTTTCAGATCAAGTCAGACGTGCTGTTTGACGAAGTGCGCGCCGGTGGTCGCATCCCGTTGATCGTGGGTCGCGGCTTGACCAGCAAAGCGCGAGAGGCGCTCGGCTTGCCAGCGTCCACACTGTTCCGCCTGCCCGTCGCGCCGAACGATTCCGGCAAGGGCTTCACGCTGGCGCAGAAGATGGTCGGCAAAGCATGTGGCTTGCCAGAGGGCGCAGGCGTTCGCCCCGGCACTTATTGCGAACCAAAGATGACCTCGGTCGGCTCGCAGGACACCACCGGCCCAATGACGCGCGACGAGTTGAAAGATCTCGCTTGCCTCGGCTTCTCGTCGGACCTCGTCATGCAGTCGTTCTGCCACACGGCGGCGTATCCAAAGCCTGTCGACGTGAAAATGCATCATGAGTTGCCAGATTTCATCTCCACGCGCGGCGGGATCTCGCTGCGCCCTGGCGACGGCATCATCCACTCATGGCTCAACCGCATGTTGCTGCCCGATACGGTGGGTACTGGCGGCGACAGCCACACGCGTTTCCCGATTGGCATCTCGTTCCCGGCGGGCTCTGGCCTCGTCGCATTCGCGGCTGCCACTGGCGTCATGCCACTGGACATGCCAGAGAGCGTGCTGGTGCGCTTTAAAGGCACGATGCAGCCCGGCGTAACGTTGCGCGACCTTGTGCACGCCATCCCGCTGTACGCGATCAAGGCGGGCCTGCTCACGACCGCCAAGCAAGGCAAGGTCAACATCTTCTCGGGCCGCATTCTCGAAATCGAAGGTCTGCCTGATCTGAAAATCGAGCAAGCATTCGAGCTCGCCGACGCATCAGCCGAGCGCTCCGCAGCGGGCTGCACCGTCGCGCTTAATCAGGCACCGATCATTGAGTACCTCAACTCGAATATCACGCTCCTGAAAGCCATGATCGCCGACGGCTATGCCGACGCGCGCTCCATTGCCCGCCGCATCAAGGGTATGGAATCCTGGCTCGCCGATCCAAAGCTTTTGAAAGGTGATGCCGACGCAGAATACGCCGCCACCATTGAAATCGATCTCTCTGAAATCACCGAACCCATCGTCTGCTGCCCGAACGATCCGGATGACGCAAAAACGCTGTCCGATGTTGCCGGCGCGAAGATCGAAGAAGTGTTCATTGGTAGCTGCATGACCAACATTGGCCACTTCCGTGCAGCATCAAAACTGCTCGAAGGAAAACGCGATCTGCCGGTCAAATTGTGGATCGCTCCGCCCACCAAAATGGACGCTCACCAGCTGTCCGAAGAAGGCCACTACAACACCTTCGGCACCGCTGGCGCACGCCTCGAAATGCCCGGTTGCTCGCTCTGCATGGGCAATCAGGCCCAGGTGAAAGAAGGCGCGACAGTCATGTCAACGTCAACGCGCAACTTCCCGAATCGCCTCGGCAAAAACTCGAACGTGTACCTTGGCAGCGCAGAGCTTGCCGCCATTTGCTCCAAGCTCGGCCGCATCCCGACCAAAGCGGAGTATCTGGCCGATATCGGCGTCGTCAACGAAGACGGCGCGAACATCTACAAGTACATGAACTTTGATCAGATGCCTGAGTTTGTGGAGCGCGCGGATACGGTGACGGCTTAGCAAGCTTTTACTGCTTGCGATCAGGCGAGCGTTAGGGTCGTGGGCGTCGGCGCGCTGGTGAAGCTTATGTTTCGCCACCGCATCGATTCCACTTCGGACTAAACCGGGTCGGGCATCAGGCGCGATTTGGTCGAGACATCGCTTCGACCCGCTCGAGAAAACAAGTACATTGGGCGCGATGGAACTTGCATCTCGTTACTTTGACACCGCACCCGGCATTCGTTTGCATGCCAAAGTGTGCGGCCCCTCCGGTGCGCCGACTTTGCTTTTTGTGCATGGTTTTCCGGAATTCTGGTTTACGTGGCGACGGCAATTGGCAGAGTTTTCGCGCGACTACCGCTGCGTCGCGATTGACTTGCGAGGGTTCAATTTGTCGTCGCAGCCGTTGGAAGTTGATGCCTACAAAGCCAAGCTTCTCATCAACGATCTAAGCGCGGTGATTGCCGCGCTCACAGACCCTGTTCATGCCGTGGTTGCGCATGACTGGGGCGGCGCAGTGGCATGGGGGCTGGCGG
This sequence comes from Burkholderiales bacterium, assembly GCA_025352105.1. Lineage (GTDB taxonomy): Bacteria > Pseudomonadota > Gammaproteobacteria > Burkholderiales > Casimicrobiaceae > Casimicrobium. Next base: position 11,125 of record JANXUB010000182.1, read on the forward strand.
CACAGCATCCGAATCTGATGAAAAAGTTCGCCGTGCTCAATTCACCCCATGCGATGACATTTGCGAAAGCATTGGCGACTGACACCGATCAGGCAGAGGCGAGCCAGTACATGAACTGGTTGCGCAAGCCCGGTTGTGAGGCGGCGCTGGCGGCGGATGACTTCAAGCGGCTGTTTGCGATGCTTGATTCGATGCCAGAGGCTGAGCGTTCAGAATATCGTGCCAACTGGCAGCGTGGGCTTACCGGTGGCTGCAATTACTACCGCGCGTCGCCGCTGCATCCGGACACGCCAGAAACGCCGGACAGAGCCCTTGCCGTGGCAGCAGCGCTTAAGCCCACACAGTTCGTAGTTTGTGTGCCGACCCAGATTATCTGGGGCACAGGCGACAAGGCGCTACGCCCGATTCTGCTGGAGGGTATTGACGCGTTTGTACCCGATCTTCGCGTGCACAAAATCGAAGGCGCAGGGCATTGGGTCGCGCGCGAAAGGGCGGAAGAAGTGAACGCCGTTTTGCGGCGATTTTTTGCTGAATAATTGGGCCCGGCCTCCGATACGATGCGCCGCCGCAGCGACGTATTCAGCGTTTCCGTAGACAAATTCATCAACGCGTAGCATTCACAAATGCTTTCTTATTTGTGTCTCGCCAGCGCCATGATGATCGTTGGCGCCTACGTCGGTTTCTCGAAGCTTTTGGTTGCGGTATTCCCAGTATTTTTACTTGCGTGGCTGCGTTTTGGAATTGCGGCGGTTGCCATGTCAACATGGCTCAAGCGCGGCATCAACGAGCCTCCGCTTGATGCCCGAACCAAAAATCTCCTCTTCCTCGAGTCTTTCCTCGGTAATTTTCTGTTTTCGATCTGCATGCTGTTCGGCATGAAGAACGCTACCGCGATTTCGGCGGGCATCATCATGGCGGGCATCCCGGCTGCGGTTGCGCTGCTGTCACGCGTTTTTTTGCGCGAACATTTGTCGGTGCGGATGATCGTCGCCATCGCGCTGGCGGTCGCGGGTGTGTCAGCGCTGGCGCTGTCGCGTGGCGACGCGTCCGACGCATCCACTTCGGCGCTCGGCACGCTGCTGATCATCGGCGCTGTTTTCTGCGAGGCGAGCTATGTGGTGATTGGCAAGCGATTGACCGGCAACGTATCGCCGAAGCGCATCAGCGCGCTCATTAATGTCTGGGGCCTCGCGCTGGTCACGCCGCTAGGCATCTGGGCGGCGCTGTCGTTTGATTTTCACGCCGTGTCGGTGGGAATCTGGGGCGGATTGGTGCTCTACGCACTCGCCGCGAGCATGTGGACGGTTTGGCTGTGGATGACGGGACTCAAAAAGATTCCCGCTTCGAAAGCGGGGATTTTCACCGTGTTTCTGCCCATCACTTCGGCGCTCGTGGGTGTGGTCTTTCTAGGCGAAAGCTTTACGCTCGTGCACGCAATCGCGTTTGCGTTTGCGCTGTCGGGCGTGCTGCTGGCCACGTGGCCGACGCGCGAGCCGTAGAACTTGCCCGCTCTGCGAAAATAAGCGCTTGGCGCATTTAATCGCCTCTGCAGAACACCATGCCTGGACTCGAACACGACACCCCCATCCCTACCGAATTGACGCTTGATCGCAAGCGGCACATCCTCGCGCTCGCCTACGGAGAGACGGGGCATGAACTGAGCTTCGAATTTCTGCGAGTGCATTCGCCCTCCGCTGAAGTGCGTGGCCATGGCCCTGGGCAGGAAGTGCTGCAAGTTGGAAAGCGAAATGTCGACATCACCGAGCTTGAGCCTGTCGGCATGTACGCCGTGCGCCCGACGTTCAGCGACGGCCATAACTCAGGCATTTTTTCGTGGGATTACCTGAACAAATTGTGCATCGAGAAGGATCGTCTCTGGGACGAATATCTGGCTCGATTGGACAAGGCGGGAGCCGGTCGTGAAGCGTGAGCCAAGTGTGGCTCAGGTGACTGACCAAACCAGCACCGACAAGGGCACCACGCACTTCGGTTACCAAACTGTCGGCGAGGCCGAAAAGCAGGGCAAAGTTCGCGGCGTTTTTGATTCTGTCGCGTCGAAATATGACGTCATGAACGACGCCATGTCCGGGGGCCTGCACCGCATCTGGAAGCGCTTCGCCGTCGATCAGCTGCAACTGCGCAAAGGCGAGCGGGTGCTCGATCTCGCGAGCGGTACGGGGGATCTGATCCGGCTGATGCAGCCTATCGTTGGCCCGAGCGGGCTCGTGCTGCACACCGACATCAATGCCGCGATGCTGGTCGAAGGTCGCAACGCGCTCTTGGACAACGGCGTCGTCACGCCTTCAACGCAGTGCAATGCCGAAGCGCTGCCGTTTGCGGACAAGAGCTTCGACGCGGTCACCATTGCGTTCGGGCTTCGCAATGTGACCCACAAGGATCGCGCGCTCGCTGAAATGCATCGCGTGCTGAAACCCGGCGGGCGAGCGCTGGTGCTGGAGTTTTCGCGTCCGAACGCGCTTTTGAAGGGCCCGTACGACTGGTATTCGTTCAACATCCTGCCAAAGCTCGGCGCGAAAATTGCGGGCGATGCGTCGAGCTATCAATATCTGGCGGAAAGTATCCGCATGCATCCGCCGCAGGCCGAGCTGAAAACGATGTTCGAAACAGCAGGGTTTCAGCGCGTTGAGTATTTCAATTTGACCGGCGGCATTGTCGCTGTGCATCGCGGCTATCGCCTGAGATAGCGATTGCTATACCCCTATTGCCCTATTGAATTTGGGCCTATTGGCCCAATATTTGATTGTGTGCGGTGCGGGAAAGCGCCACTTGGCACTGATACCAAGTTACGGCATACTACCGTCGTTATGCGGGAACGCCCCATACGCACTGACCAGAACCTGACGAAAATCGATTCGGCTCACCATAAAAGGATGGAATCCATGTTTAAACTTATTTCGACAGTCGCGATGTGCGCCGCTCTGGCGCTCACTACGACTGCTGTTGACGCCAAGAAACTCGGCGGCGGAAAATCCGTCGGCGCACAACGCAGCTCCGTCTCGGACGCCAAATCTGGCGCGCCTTCAGCCGCCCCCGCAGGAGCGCCCGCAAACGCCGCTATGGCAGCCCCGGCTGCCGGTGCCGCTGGTGCAGCAGCCGCTGCTGCCAAGCCCAGCATGATGTCTCGCATGGCCGGCCCATTGATGGGCATTGCAGCCGGTCTCGGCCTGGGTTACCTGTTCTCACAAATGGGCGGCGGTGCGGCTGGCATGATCGGAATGTTGCTGCTGGGCTTGTTGGTCGTGGGCGCTCTGGTGTTCTTCGGTCGCAAATTGTTGAGCAAACAGCAGCCCGCACTGGCCGGAGCCAACGCGGGTAATCCTGCGGCTCCATTTGGTGCCCCTGCTGCGGCGCAACCCATGCAGTACGCAGGTGCCGAAACATCGGGCGCCGCAACGGCTGCGGTCGGCGGAGCAGCGGTAGCAGGAGCTGCAATGGCTAGCGGGCTCGCTGGCGGATTCGGCATTCCAGCTGGTTTCGACAAAGCGGGCTTTGAAGAGCAAGCAAAAAAGCAGTTCATGAGCCTTCAGGCCGCAAATGACAAGGGTGACCTTGACGCCGTGCGCGATTTCTCGACTGATGAGTTCTACAACCAGATTGCGAAAGATGTAGTCGGCGGCAACAAAGAAGCAACGCACGTCGAAGAACTGCATGCGAGCCTCATGGGCATCGAGACTGAGCGCGGCCAGTACTGGGCAAGCGTGGAGTTCACCGGCAAGATGCGTGAGGACGGCATCGTCATGGGCTCAGCCTTCAGCGAGGTCTGGAATCTGGTGAAACCGGTTGACGGCAGCAAAGGCTGGCTGGTCGCCGGGATTCAGCAAGCCTGATCACTGATCGCATCGAAAAAGCCGACCTCGTGTCGGCTTTTTTGTTTCTAGGTTTTGTCTGCTCCGCCGCCTCTGCGAAAATAGGTGAATGCTTCCTTCAAGTCTTATTGCCCGCGCCCTCACCCGCCTGCTTTCGCACGACGAGACCGCACGAAAGCTGCTCGCGGCGCACGCGGGCGAAACACTGCAAGTGCGCATGCTGCCGTTATCGACAACGCTGAAAATCACGACCGACGGCACGTTTGAG
>JANXUB010000227.1 GCA_025352105.1 Burkholderiales bacterium
AACTCGCGGCCCCATCCCGATTTTGCAGCAGGCGTTGGCGCGTTGCTGCGAGCCGCGAGCACTGCGTCGTCGACATGCACTTGAAGCGTTCCCAAATCGCAATCCACAGTCACGATATCGCCATCCCGTACTCGTGCCAACGCGCCGCCCGCTGCGGCCTCCGGCGTGACGTGGATGGCAGCGGGCACGCGCCCCGACGCGCCGGACATGCGCCCATCGGTGACCAGCGCGACCTTCAATCCGCGATCCAGCAACACGGACAATGCGGGCGTGAGCTGATGCAACTCTGGCATGCCGCAAGCGCGCGGCCCCTGGTTGCGCACGATCACCACGCTGTCGGCGACGAAGCGGTTGGCCTTGAACGCGGTGATCACGTCAATCTGCGTGTCGAACACATGAGCAGGCGCGGTGATCACGCGATGCTCCGGTGAGACAGCAGAAATTTTGAGAATGGCCTGACCGAGATTGCCTTTGAGCAAACGCAATCCACCCTCCGCACTGAACGGCTCGGCTACCGGACGCAGCACGGTTATGTCTTCTGATTCCGCCACTGCGGGCGTATACATGAGCCTGCTGGTGTCAGCGCTCAAGGCTTGCGTGTACTGCGACAACCCGCGCCCCATCACGGTGTCGACATCGTCGTGCATGAGCCCTGCGTCAAGCAATTCGCGCAGCAAAAATGCCGTGCCACCGACGCGATTGAACTCGTTCACATCGGCCTCTCCGTTGGGGTAGAGCCGCGTCAAGAGCGGCGTCGCGAGGGACAATGCATCGATGTCCTGCCACGTCATTTCAAATCCCGCCGCACGGGCGATGGCCACCCAGTGCATCGTGTGATTGGTCGAGCCTCCAGTCGCTAACAACGCGACAATGGCGTTGACCAACACGCGCTCGTTGACCCATTCGCCAATGCCCTGTGGCGTCTTCGTGAGCGCCGCAATGCGAGCGCTCGCAGCCCGCGTGAGCAGCGTCCTGCGCGGATCATTGGGCTGCACAAACGCCGCGCCGGGAATCATGAGTCCCATCGCTTCAAGCAGCATCTGGTTGCTGTTCGCCGTGCCGTAAAACGTGCAGGTGCCCTCGGTATGGTACGCGGCCATCTCCGCTTCGAGCAGCTTGTCAGGTGCCACTTTCCCCTCTGCATGCTGCTTGCGAATGTTCGCTTTTTCCTTGTTCGACAAACCACTCGGCATCGGTCCGGCGGGCACAAAAATGGTCGGTAAATGGCCGAACGAAAGTGCGCCGATGAGCAAGCCGGGAACGATCTTGTCGCACACCCCGAGCATCATCGCGCCGTCGTACAAATCATGCGTCAACGCAATCGCTGTCGACATCGCGATCACGTCGCGAGAAAAAAGGGAAAGCTCCATGCCCGGCTGGCCCTGCGTTACGCCGTCGCACATGGCCGGCACGCCACCCGCGAACTGAGCCACGGCGGCGTGCTTGCGAATTTCATCCTTGATGATCGCGGGGTAATCTGCCATCGGTTGATGCGCCGACAGTACATCGTTGTAGGCCGACACGATGCCAATCATTGGCACCGGTTCGCTGACCACTTTCAGCTTGTCGCCATTCGGCAGCGCCGCGAAGCCATGTGCCAAATTGGCTGCGCTCAGTCGCTTACGGGCGAGGCGGTTCGCTCGTTGCAGTTCGACGGTCGCGAGATAAGCCGCGCGGCGCTCGAGGCTGCGCGCACGAATCTGTTCGGTGATGGCGTGAACGGTGGCGTTCAGAGGGGATTTTGGCTTCGACATAAGTGATGTAGTTTTATATCGGAGTAAAACTACATGCAACAACGAGAAGCGACTTAACGTGACCGTCTACAATTTCAATCTAGGAAGCGTGGCCGAGCGGTTGAAGGCACCGGTCTTGAAAACCGGCGACGGGGCAACCCGTTCGTGAGTTCGAATCTCACCGCTTCCGCCAGATTTCTTCAGAATTGCATTCATGGCTTTTCGCCAAATGCACCGCTGAACAGGGGCCGGAAGCGCATTGAGACGATAGTCGATAAAGCACTAAATGCTGGCTGAGCCCACGAGCAATAAGCGTTTCAGCAGAAAGCTGTGTGCTGTTCTCGCCGATCAAATGGCTAGCGAATTAGCGGCAAGGGACGCGAATCGACCGCGCTCGCCGTGCAAAAGGCGACGCCTTCATCCACCCATCCCGCCGCCCGCATTTCGTCGCGCCGCGTCTCGCTCACCACGTACCGATGAGTGCCATCGTTGCTTGCCACGAGGTTATTGAACAAACGAAAAACGCGCGTCGGCAGGGCTGCCGGGCACACGCCATTGGTCGGTACGCCAGCGCGAAAATCGTAGCCCTCGTAGCGCAAAGCCGAAAATCGTTTCAACAGCGTGCAATCGGCTTCGCGGCCATAGAAATGGGTGTTGCTGCCACCTGCGTCGTTCGGTGCATAGAACCGGCAAATTGGCGTGCGAGTGTTGTCATTGGTCCGCACCAGCGCTGTCTCGGCGGCGAAGGTCATTCCGGTGCGCACGAAGTTGGCCGACAGGGCGTCGAGCTGCGCGATTTCGTTGGCGCGGCCAGTGATGAAAAAGCGTTTCGCGTCGCGCGAGTAGTACTCGACCACACTCACGGGCGTGTTGCTGGCCGTTGTGCTGTAACGAGCGAAGGGACCGTAAATTCCCGACGAGAACACGAGGGTGCTGCCGTCCGCCCGGCGCTCGGACTTGTCAGCGCCGCAAAGAAATGTCTCGTTGCTGCTCCAGTTTGGGTCTTCGCGGCCGGTGATCTTGTCGATGCGGCGCATTTGAGTATTGACGTAGCCACGACAGACGTAAACGTGGCTGTCGGACTGATACGCGAAACTCACAAACTGCTGACCGTATTCTCTGGCGAGCGTAGTCCATGCTGGATCGATATTGAGGCTCGGCGAAACCATGCGAACCAGCGCTGTGCCACGCTCTGCGCCGGAAGTCAGTACCCAGGCGGTTGCGATGGCATAAATGTCGCCAGTTTTCGGGTCACGCAGTGTGGAGCCACCGCCAGAGTCGTACGTCGGGGCCGCAGAAACGCTGCCGGGGAGCGACAACTCGGCACCGTTCCCGCTGCGCGAGACGCGACGAACCCCAGCGTCGCTTCCGTTCATGTAACCGAATTCCCAAATGAAGACAACGCCATCGTTGCCCGCGTCGAGAATGCGAAAAATGCCACTGCGGCCAAATTGCCCCCAGCGCACAGGCTGGAAAGTGGGCCACGTTTGTCCACTGCCCCAAACTTGATCCAGCGTGTCGTCTGCGCGAAAGCGCACCAGCGACGCGGTCTTCACACTGTTGACCTCGGTAAACGCTCCGCCAACAAACAGCATGCCGTCGTCCGCCGCGAGCAGTTTGTAGACGTCGCCTTTGACCACGGGTTGCCAGTTCGTATCAAGCGTGCCATTGGCATTGAAGCGCGAAATCCGGGCCTGCACGCCGGACGCAGAATTGCTGGCAACCAGTAAACGGCCCGCGCGATCCGTCGTCATCTCGGCTACCGCGTCGTCGACGACAGGCGTCCAGGTCGGGTCAGGGCGAAACGACGCATCAAGGCGCATGAGGTTCGTGTACAGGGCACTCCTATAAATTCAGCGCGAAGCAGCCAACGGCAAGCGACGGTTGCTCGTTATAAGTAGAACGCTGAAACGAGACACGATTGCATGCAGACAAGCTTCTTTGACCTCGAAGACCGGTATAGCCAGTTGAGCCGCA